>NZ_JBDIAQ010000034.1:0-27801 GCF_039812505.1 Intrasporangium sp.
CGCACCGCCCACGCCGAGCGCACCGGCGCACTCGCCCCCGTGGGTTCGCTATCGTTCCTCCAAGCGCTGCAGCCCGACGGTAGGAGCCGGATGACCATCAAGGAACGCGGCCTGCGCACGGGCGACCGCACGGGTCGGGTCGGCCCCCTGGTGGAGGGGCTCACCCCGGGGTACTACGCGCTCGTCATGGCCTGCGGGATCGTCTCGTTGGGGCTGCAGCTCGTCGGTCAGGACGCGCTGTCGGCGGCGCTGTTCGGGGTGTGCATCATCGCCTACGCGGTGCTGTGCGTGCTCAACCTGTGGCGCTTCATCGGCTACCGGCACGCGATGGCCAGCGACTTCCGCGCACCGCGGCGGGCCTTCGGCTTCTTCACCTTCGTCGCCGGGACCAACGTGCTCGGCGCGCGGGCCGCGGCGGAGGAGTGGTACACGGTGACCATCGTCCTGCTGCTGGTCGCGGCAGTGGTGTGGCTGGTCCTGGGCTACGTGATCCCATGGAGTGCGGTGCTGAGCCAGGACCACCGTCCGGTGGTCGAGCTGGCGAACGGCACGTGGTTCATCTGGGTCGTCGCGAGCCAGTCGGTCGCGGTCTCGGCGGCCACGCTCGAGGTCGTCTTCAGCGATGCGCGGCACTATCTGGCGGTCCTCGCCGTGCTCTCGTGGTCGATCGGGGTGTTCCTCTATGCCGCGTCGGCCATCATCGTCTCGCTGCGGATCATGCTCTACGACCTCGACCCGAAGGAGTTCGACCCGCCGTACTGGGTCTCGATGGGCGCCATCGCCATCACCGTCGTGGCCGGGGCGCGCATCGTCGAGATGCAGTCGGCCCCGATGGTCGACGCGACCCGGGGGCTGATCGCCGGCCTGTCGGTCGTGTTCTGGGCGTTCGCGACCTGGCTCATCCCGGTGCTCATCGCCGCCGGCGTCTGGCGGCACTACGTGCGCAAGGTGCCGCTGCGCTACGAGGCGACCCTGTGGAGCATGATCTTCCCGCTGGGCATGTACAGCGTCGCCTGCATCACCCTGGGTCGGGCGGACCACCTGCCGATCGTCGAGTGGATCGGCACCCACTGGCTGTGGGTCGCGCTCGCCGCCTGGTTGATCGTGTTCGTCGCGATGGTGCGCGGGCTGGCGAGGGCGCTCTTCGGGCGCCCCCGCCCGTTGGCCCGCTGAGCGGCATACCGGCCATCGGGTATGCCGCTCACCGGGGTGCGGTGCGTCCGCTCACTCCGGCACCGCGTCGACCCGCGCGTGCAGCCACGGGCGTGACAGGTCGAACCGGCGACCGGAGATCTCCTCGACCCTGACCCCGATGACCACGTACTTCGGGGTGCCGACCCAGGGCCGCAGCGGCAGCCGCTCGGCGACATACGCGTCCTGGCCGTCGAGCACGTGGGCACTGCCACGGACGACCACGCTCGTCGCGTGCTCGCCGGTGATCTCGTCGGTCTCGAAGGCGACGTCGTCGTTCATCGTCACACCGAACACCTTGCTGCCCTCGGTCGTGAGGAAGACCAGCCGGTCGTCGTCGACGGCGTAGTTGATCGGCACGATGTGGACCTCGCCGATCAGGTGGAAGGCGAGACGCCCGAACTCGTGCGTCCGGAGGAACTCCCACGACTCCTCGGGGTGGAGGACGTGGACCGGGTCGTCCGTGTACTCGTACTGGTACTCCGACATGGTGGCCACCTGCTCTCTCTCACTGGCCTTGCACTACACAGTGTAGTAGCCAAGGATCGTAGGGGCCACGATCTCGCTGCGTGAGGCTGGTCGCACGGAGCTGCGGCATGCCGCGCGGCCCTGCGGTTCCCCCTCGTCGTCGGGACATCCCCGCGCTGCGTGAGTACGCTCGGACCGACCGCTGAGCCCGGGGAGAGGACGGCACGGTGTCCGCATCCGGCCCCACCCGCCGTGCAACCGGCCTGCCCTCGGTGGTGATCGTCGGACCCGGTCGGGCCGGAGGCTCGATCGCCCGCTCGCTCCTGTCGGCCGGGGTGAGGATCCCGGCGCTGGCGACCCGAACCGGCCGGGCGCATCCGGTGGCGGATGCACTCGGCCTGCCGACATGCGCTGTGGGCGAGGCTTTGGGGCTGGCCGAGGTCGTCGTGCTCGCGGTCCCCGACGACACGGTGTCGGGGGTGGCCCGGGGGCTCGCCGACGTGGCGATGTCCGCGTCGACCGGGGCGCCCGACCGGCGTGCTCGGCCCGTGGTGGCGCACCTGAGCGGTGCGCTGGGCCTGGACCCGCTGCGACCGATTGCGCTCGCCGGGCTCCCGACGGCTGCCTGGCACGTGCTGCAGGCCTTTCCCTCGCCCGACACGGGGGTGCGGGCCGGGGTGGTGCATGCCGTGACCGCCGGGACCCCCGCGGCCAGGACAACCCTGGCCCGGCTCGTGGCCGCCCTCGGCGGGCGCCTGCTCGACCTGGCGGATGCCGACCGGGCCCGGTACCACGCGGCCGCCGTGCTCGCCGCGAACGGCACTGCCGGGGTGATCATCGCGGCGAGCCGGCTCCTGCAGGCGTGCGGCCTGGGGAGCGACGCCGCCCTCGCGGCCCTCGACCCGCTCGTCGACTCGGCACGCGAGGCGGTCGCGCGCGAGGGCATACCGGGGGGCCTGACGGGGCCATGGGTGCGCGGTGACCGGGGCACCGTCGAGCGCCACCGTGCCGCGCTTGCCGGCGAGGCCGAGTTGCTCGAGCTCTACGACGCCCTGGCGCGGGTCGTCGGTGGGGCCGTGACGACACCGGACGGCGAGCGGTGAGTGCGTGCGACCCCGCCGACAGCGGTCGTCGGCCGATGCCGAGTGGGATGATGGAGCACACCTCGGGCGACCGCGGGCATGCCGCCGTGTTCGCGCCCGAGGACCCGCCCGCCGCGCGACACCCGGAGGTGCACGCATGAGGACCACACTGCAACAGCTCACCAAGCGGGTCGCGGCAGGGGAACGCCTGGTCATGGTCACCTGCTACGACTACACGTCGGCCCGGCTGGTCGACCGCTCGCAGGTCGACCTGGTCCTCGTCGGCGACTCCCTGGGCATGGTCATGCTCGGCCACGAGTCGACGGTGCCGGTGACCCTGGACGACATGGTGCGCGCGGCCGCCTCGGTGGTCCGCGGGTCGACCCGGCCGCTGGTCGTCGGCGACCTGCCGTTCCTCAGTTATACGACGCCGGCCCAGGCGCTGGCCGCCTCACATCGGCTGCTCGCCGAGGCCGGCGTGCAGTCGGTCAAGCTGGAGGGCGGCACGGCGGTGGCCCCCCAGGTGCAGGCTCTCGTGGGCGCCGGCGTGCCGGTGATGGGCCACATCGGCTTCACTCCCCAGTCGGTCAACCAGATCGGGATGCGGGTGCAGGGTCGCGAGGCCGGCGCCGCGGTGCGCCTCGTCCAGGATGCGCTCGCGCTGGAGGCGGCCGGCGCGTGGGCCGTCGTGCTGGAGCTCGTCCCCGAGCAGCTGGCCGCGGAGGTGACGGCCCGGTTGTCGGTGCCCACGATCGGCATCGGCGCCGGGGCCGGCTGTGACGGGCAGGTGCAGGTCTGGCACGACATGCTCGGCCTGTACGAGGACTTCGTGCCGCGGCACACGCGGCGGTTCCGGTCGCTGGGCGCCGAGGTCGTCGCCGGGCTCGACGAGTATGCCGCCGCGGTGCGGGCCGGCGAGTTCCCGACGAGCGAGAACACCAGCCGGATGGAAGCCGACGTGCTGGCCCAGGTCCGGTCCCGGCTGGCGGACGGGTCGTGATGCAGGTCGCCCACCGCCGCGAGGACGTCCGCGTGATGCGGGCAGGCCTGGGCACGGTCGCGCTCGTCCCGACGATGGGCTTCCTGCACGACGGCCACCTCTCCCTCGTCGAGCTCGCCCGCCGGCACCATGACGCGGTGGCGGTGTCCGTCTTCGTCAACCCGACCCAGTTCGGGCCCGGGGAGGACCTCGACTCGTACCCTCGCGACCTCGACCACGACCTGGGCCTGCTCGAGCAGGCCGGCGTCGACCTGGTCTGGGTGCCGGAGGTGGCCGACGTCTACCCCGTCGGGTCGTCGACGCGCGTACGGGTCGAGGGGCCGCTGACCGCGGTGCTGGAGGGGGGGCGCCGGCCGGGCCACTTCGACGGCGTCGCGACGGTCGTGACGATCCTGCTCGGCGCCATCAGGCCGGACGCGCTCGTGATCGGCGCCAAGGACGCCCAGCAGGTGGTCGTCCTGCGCCAGGTCGTGCGCGACCTCGCGATCGGCGTGCAGGTCGTGGTCGGGCCGACGTGGCGCGAGCCGGACGGGCTGGCGATGAGCAGCCGGAACGTCTACCTGACACCGGTGCAACGGGCGGCGGCCCCGGTCCTGCGCCGGTCGCTCACCGAGGTCGAGCAGCGGTATGCCGCCGGGGAGCGTGACGCCGAGACGCTGCGATCGCTCGTGCGCAGCGGAGTGGCGACGCAGTCGGAGGGGTCGCTCGAGTACGTGTCGGTGGCCGACCCCGTCACCTTGGCCGAGCTGGACCGGATCGGGCCCGCGGGCGCGCTCGTCTCGCTGGCCGCGGACTTCGGCCGGGCGCGGCTGCTCGACAACGTGACCCTCCCCGGTGCGGGCCGGGCCCCGGCGACAGTCCGGTAGTTGCCATGCGGAGGGCAGCCGCGTCGACGGGCGGGCGCCGCCGTGGTCTGCGGCCGGGGTTGCCCGGGGGTGCTCAGGCTGGTGGCGCGGCCGCGGCGGAGGCGGGCTGGTTGGCGGGGGCGGCACCGGTTCGGCTGAGGATGGCGGCAGCCGTGCCGGCGATGACGCGTGGGGTGAACAGGGTCGATGGTGGGGCGGTGAGGTGGCTGACGCGTAGGAAGGTGCGGGCCAGGTCCGGGTCGTGGACGGCGGCGGTCATGACGGCCCGCAGGTACCGGTTGAGCAGCCGGGTGGCCAGCGGGGCGGGGTCGGTGGCGCCGGGTAGTTCCCGGTCGCGGCCGACCACGAGCGTCCAGGGGGTGTCGATGTGGGTGGCGGCGCGGCGGAAGAAGCGGGGGGCCAGCTGGTGGCGGCCGGCGCGCAGGCAGGTGCGCAGCTCGAGCGCCTCCAGGGCGGCCACGGTCATGCCTTGTCCGTAGGCGGGGTCGAACGCGCAGAGCGCGTCGCCGGTGACGAGCAGGCCTTCGGGAAAGCTGGTGAGCCGTTCGTAGCGGCGGCGGACGTTGGCCGGGAACCGGTAGGTGTGCCCGTCGTCGATCGGGTCCAGACCGCGCAGGGTGGCCCCGAGCGGGCCGGGGCAGCTGTCGGCGTAGGCGAGGAAGCCGGGCAGGTCGGTCGGTGGCCGGTCGCCGTGGTAGCCGGTCAGCCCGGCGACCCACCGGTCGCCTTCCTGGGCCAGCAGCAGCCCGGCGCGGGGGATGGCCGATCCGACCGGCTCGATCAGGGCGACCTGTCCGGAGAGGTGTTCGGGGCGGCGGCGGAACTGGCGGGTGGCGTAGCAGACGTCGATGCGCACGTGTTCCTCGGGTGGGGCCAGGTAGCCGCGGCGTTGGAGCTGTTCGGGGGTGCGGGAGGTGCGTCCGGATGCGTCGAGGACCAGGTCGGCCGCCAGTACGGTGCTCGGTCCGGGATGGTCGGGTCGGGTGAGCCGGACGCCGGTGACCCGCATCGCGCCGGGTGCCGAGTCGGGTGCGCAGTCCAGGTCGAGCACGCTGGTGCGGTCGCGGATCTGCACGTTGGGCAGCGCGGCGACCTGTTGGCGGACCTGCCACTCGAGCAGGGGCCGGGAGACGGCCAGGGCCAGCAGCCCGCTGGTGCCGGCGGCCAGCGGGTGTCCGTCGACGTAGAAGCGGGCCTGGCTCTGGAAGTCGCCGAGCAGGGCGCCGCGGGTCACCAGCTGCTCGGTCAGCCCGGGCAGCAGCTCCTCGATGACCTCCCGGCCCCGGGCGAGCAGCCCGTGGACCTGACGGCCGTGCGGCACCCCGGGCCGGGCGGTCGGTTCGGGCGGCAGCTCGTCCCGGTCCAGCAGGACCACCTGGGTGTAGTGCTCGGCCAGGACGCGGGCGGCCAGCAGCCCGGCGATGCTGGCGCCGATCACGACCGCTCGCCTGGGCGTGGCGGCCGGCGTTGTCGTGGTGGCGGGCGTGGGTGCAGGGGAGGTCATCGTGGGCTCCTCAGCCGGCCGGGGCCAGGATCGCGCCGACGGTGCCCTTGACGGCGCGCAGCGGCACGGTGCGGAAGGCGGGGTGGCGCTCGGTCAGGTCGGCGACCTGGGCGGTGCCCGACTCGGGGGCGGGGCAGAACACCTTCTCGACGTCGCGCTGGCGTACGGTGACGACCGGCACGTCGTTGACCTCGAACCGGACCAGGAACTGGAAGCCGAGCCGCTGGCCGGCTGGGACCGGGACCAGCTCGCAGCTGAACTGGGGGTGCCCGTCGATGTCGACGCGGGGGATCAGCCGGGCCTGGCCGGTGCGGTGGCGCCGGGTGGGCTGGCGGTACCGCTCGAGCTTGAGCGAGCCGTCGGGGTTGGTGACGAACGGGGCGAAGACCATCGTGTCGTAGCCCTCCTGCCCCAGGAACGCGTCGCTGCCGTCGCCGGGTGCCCAGATGTTGACGTCGTCGCCGGCCTCACCCACCAGCACGTCGCTGTTGGGCGCGGCGAACCGTTCCGGCCCGCCGACCAGGATGTCGCTGTCGGACCCGCCGAGCAGGGTGTCGCCGCCGAGGTTGCCGACCAGTAGGTCGGGCCCGCCCCGGCCGATCAGCACGTCGGTGTTGTCCATGTGCTGTTTGGCGGTCACGCCCGGCGGCTGGATGAACGGGTTGGCGGCGTTGTCGTTGTCGAGCCCGAGGTGCACGTCCGGGCCGGGGGTGCCCGGCTCGGCGACGGCGGACGCGCTGGGCGCGCTCACGGTCGTGGTGGCGGCCAGGGCGCTCAGGGCGCCCAGGACGGCCAGTGTGGTGATGGTGGCGGTGCGGGCGGTGTGTCGGTGCATCGGTGGGTCCTCTCGGGACGGTTGGTGGTGTTGGAACGCTACGAACCGGGTCGGGGCCGGCACATCGGGCAGGCACCTCAGATCCGGGCCCGGGCGCCTTAGCCGGGGACAACCCGGGTGACGGGACCGGCCGGTTCGGGTCATGCTTGGGGATGCCCGAGCGGGAACCGGCCGCGCTGGTCGGACGCGAGGAGAGCCTCGCGCTGCTGGTCTCGGCGCTGGCCGAGGCGGGCCGCGGCCATCCGGTGGTGCTGCTGCTGGCCGGGGAGATGGGGATCGGCAAGACCCGTCTGGTGCACGAGCTGGCCCGCTCCGGGCCGGTGACGGTCCTTTCCGGGGCGTGCCTGCCGATGGCCGGTGACCCGGTGCCGTTCGCGCCGCTGGTGCAGGGGCTGCGCCGGCTGGGCGGGCACGGCGCGGTACGCCAGCAGCTGGCCCGGTCGCCGGCCCTGGCCCGACTGCTGCCCGCCGGGTCGGGCGCTGCCGGGCCAGGCTCGGACGAACCGGCCGGCAGCCTCGAGCCCTCCCGGCTCGAGTTGTTCCAGGCGGTGCTGGACCTGCTGGGCCGGCTGGGTGCGGCCGGGCCGGTGGTGCACGTCGTGGAGGACCTGCACTGGGCCGACGCGGGCACCCTGGACCTGCTGCGCTACCTGGTGGGCAACCTGAGCAGCGAGCGGGTGCTGCTGCTGGTCACCTACCGGCCCGACCAGCTGCCGGCCGGTAGCGGGCCGGCGGGCTGGGTCGCGCAGGTGGCCCGGCTGGCCGGGACCCGCCGGGTGCACCTGGACCGGCTGGGCCGGGATGACACGTCCCGGCTGGTGCGGTCGCTGACCGGCGCGCAGCCCGACCCGGAGGTGCTCGAGTCGGTGTTCGAGCGGTCGGCGGGCAACCCGTTGTTCGTCGAGCACCTGGTGTTGGCGGGGCCGGCGCCCGGGCCGCTGCCGGCCACCCTGGGTGACCTGCTGGCCGACCGGGTCGCGGCGCTGCCGCGGGCCACCGGCCGGCTGCTGGGCGCGGTGGCCGTGCTGGGCCGCCCGGTCGGTGTCGAGGTCCTCGCGGGCACCCTCGGCCGGCCCGTGGCCAAGGTCGAGGCGGCGCTTCGGCCCGCCCTGGACCAGCACGTGCTGCGCCTCGACGAGGACCGGGTCCAGGTGGCGCACCCGGGGTTCGTCGAGGTGGTGTATGCCGCATTGCTGCCCTCCGAGCGGACCCGGCTGCACCGGGGCGCCGCCCTCGCGCTGGAGACCGAACAGGCGGCCGTCACCGGGACGTCCGACGATCCGGTGCCGGCGGGGGAGCTGGCCCGGCACTGGTTTCACGCCGGGGACCTGCCGCGCGCCCTGCCGGCGGCCGTGGCGGCCGGGCAGGCCGCCGAGCAGATCTGCGCCCACGGCGACGCGCAGGCCCAGTTCGCCCGGGCGGCCGAGCTGGCCCAGGCCCTGCCGGGCAGCCACGATCCGGTCGGGCTGCTGGCCCGGGCGGCGCAGGCCGCGTCACTGGCCGGCGATCACGCGGCGGCGATCCGACTCGGGCAGGACGCGCTGGCACGGGCCACCGGCCGGCAGGTGCGGGCCGAGATCAGCGAGCGGCTCGGCACCTCCCACTACCTGGCCGGGCGCGGTGCCGAGGCAGAGCGCTGGTATCGGGCCGCGCTCGAGCTGCTTGGCCAGGACGAGCCCGGCGAGCTGTCCGCCCGGGTGTACGCCAGCCTGGCGCTGTGCGCCGCGGCATGGTCGCGCCTGGATGAGGCGCAGGAGTGGGGCACCCGCGGGCTGGCCGCGGCACAGGCTGCCGGGGCCCGGCGCGAGCAAGGACGGTTGCACAACGCGCTCGGCCTGGTCGCCTCCGGTCAGGGCCGCCACGAAGCCGGGATCGGGCACCTGCGCCAGGCGTTGGCCATGGCGTTGTGCTCCGGCCCGCCCGGGGACGCGGCCACCGCCTACATCAACCTGAGCCACGTGCTGGGCCTGGCCGGCCGGTACGAGCAGGTCATCGCGACCGGCCGGCAGGGCATCGAGGTGCTGACCCGGTTGGGCCTGTCCCGGCAGGGCGGCAGCCTGCTGGCGGCCAACACCTGCGAGGCGTTGCTGACCACCGGGCGGCTGCCCGAGGCCGGCGAGCTGTTCGAGCAGGTCATGGGCCTGCACCCACGCGGGATCACCGCGGCGCCGATGCTGATCCAGGGCGCCCGGCTGGCGTTGGTCACCGGCGACCTGACCCAGGCCTGGCAGCGCTGTGAGCAGGCCAGGTCGCTGATCGAGGCCGAGCCCGCACCGCCCGATGCGTGGCTGCGCGAGACCTACGAGGTGGCCGCGGCCGTGGAGCTGTGGGCCGGCCGGCCGGCCGCCGCCCACGAGCTGGTGCAGGACGGGCTGGCCCTGCTCGCCGACACCGACGAGCAGCGCTTCGCCGCGGTCCTGGCCGCCCTGGGCGTGCGGGCGCTGGCCGACCAGGGCGAGACCCAGCGGGGCGCGGCCGCACGGCGCGCCCTGGCGCGGGGTCTGGCCCCGCTGCAGCAGGTCGCCGCGGTCTGCCACGGCCGCGCCGAGGACGTTGCCCTGGGCGCCTGGTTCGCCGCCGAACAGGCCCGGCTGCTCGGCCCCGGCCAGCCCCCGCTGTGGGCCGCCGCCCGCACCGAGTGGGAGCGGCTGGGCCAGCCGGTGCCGGCCCTGTACGCCGCCTGGCGCGAGGCCGAGGCCCGCCTGGACGCCGGCGCCGACGCGGCCGGGATCGCCACGCTGCGGGCCGCGCACACCCAGGCGATCCGGCTCGGCGCCTCACTGATTCGCGACGAGCTGGCCCGGCTCGCCCGCTGGCACCACCTCGACCTGCCTGCCCCGACCCAGCCCGCCCACCCCGAGACAGGCGCAGACGGCCCACCCCCCGAGGCGGCGCTGACCGACTACCGGCTGACCCCACGTGAACTCGAGGTGCTGGCCGGGCTCGCTGCCGGGCACACCAACCGGGAGATCGCCCAAGCCCTGTTCATCAGCGTCAAGACCGCCAGCGTGCACGTGTCCAACATCATCCGCAAGCTCGACGTCACCGGCCGGCAGGAAGCCGCCCGCGTCGCCCACCGGCTCGGCCTGCACGAGTAGGACCACGCGCAGGCACATCCTGAAGACGGCGGGCCGCCGGTCAGGCCTGTAGGTGTGCCCAGACGGTGTCGGCGTCCGGCATCCGGGTGATCTGCTCGCGCAGGTGCCCTGCCCGGGTCCGGTAGCCCGGCTCGCCGGTCACTCGTGCGAGGGCGGCGCGGATCGTGTCGATGGCGTAGTCCTGCGGGGCGACGATCACCCCGGCCCCGGCTCGGGCCAGCAACGCGGCGTTCTGCGGCTGGTCGGTGCCGCGCGGGAGCGCAACCTGCGGCACGCCGTGCACGAGGGCTCCGAGCATCGTGCCGGACCCGCAGTGCGAGACCAGCAGCTCGGCCCGTTCGAGCAGGTGGGTCTGGGGGACGAACTGGGCCAGCACGACGTTCGCCGGTACCGGCCCGAGCTCGTGCCGTCGCAACGCCCGGCCGGTCGCTGCGACCACGGTGCCGTCGTAGTCCGCCAGCGCCGCCAGGGCGGTGGCCAGATCCGTCGTGTCGTTCTTGACGGTGCCCAGCGTGAAGTAGGCAAGCGGCGCTGTCTTGCGTAGGGCGGCAGCGACCCGGGGCGGGAGCGGGCCGGGTTCGCCGGCGGTGGGGCGCAGCGGCACGGCTCGCGGCCACGGGCGCGGGCCGTCCGGTTGCAGCGCGGGCGGGCAGATGTCGAGGGCCTGCTCGGCCGCGACGAGGCCCCACAGTCCCGCCTCGCCGATCGCGTCCCCGACCGGGCCGATGAGCTCGGCGTAGGAGGGGAACATCGGCCCGAACCCGTGCACCACGGCGGGCACCGTAAGACGACGGCTCAGCAGCGGCCCGGCCATCTCGAGGACCTCGTGGACCACCAGGTCGGGATGCCACTGCCGTGCCATGACGCTCAGGTCGGTCAGCCGGGCCAGGGCCGGGGCGCCGAACAACGCGACCGCCCCGGCCAGCATCTTGCCCTCCTCGGAGCCGGCCGGGTCCGCCCAGATGGCCTCGTGCACCGACCAGGACGCCGCCCAGGGTGGCCCGACCGGGTGAGCCGGCACGCCCCGGGTGGCCAACGCGTCGACCAGGTCCGGCCCGGTGGCCACCCGCACCTGGTGCCCAGCGCGGGAGGCTGCCCGTATCAGCGGCAGCATCGGCAGCAGGTGCCCGTACGCCGGGCAGGAGGTGAACAGCACCCGAGCCATGCCCTCCAGCGTGCCAACGCCACCGCCCGCGGTCCAGTGTCTTGGTGCCGTCCCCGGCTTGGGCGACCGGGCCGCGCGCTCGGGAAACCTTGAGGTGCGTGGTGATGCACCCGGCCGGCGAGCGGCAGCCCGGAGCTGGTGGGGATCTGCCACCTCGTGGTCACTGGCTCGCCGCTCAACTCCGGTTCCACGATCCGCCCAACATCCCCGTCGGGACCCCGCAACAGGACCGGATGGTCTCCCTCAGGGCCATCCTTGCGGGGGACACTGTCGAACGGACCAGCGACGAGCAGCGGATCATCTTCTGCTCGGTCGGGCTCGCCGGAACCGACGTCTACCTGCTCGACCGACTCCTGCACCAGCCAGCCCACCCGCGGGTCCCCGGCGGGCCGCCGGCCCGACTCGGCCAGCCTCCGATCACACGCGCGGGATGGCCAGCACGCCGGCGATGCCGCCCTCGACAGGGACGGTGACGCCGTTTACGTAGCCGGAGTAGTCGCTCACGAGGAAGGCGGCGACGCGGGCGATGTCCTCGGTGGTGCCCAGCCGGCCCGAGGGGATCTGCGAGAAGTAGTCCTCGTCGCTGCCGGGGAACGAGTCGAGCCACTGCCGGAACGGGGCGGTGTCCATCGACCCTTGTCCCTCAGGTCGAACTGCACTCCGGCCCTTTCGGTGTGCGCCGGTCCGCGAGAGGTCGCGTGGTCGCGGCCGCGGGACGGGCTGGTCAGTCTTCCCCGAGGGCGCGCCGGAGCAGCTCGACCAGGGCGTCGCGCTGCAGCGAGTCGCTGGCGGCGACCTCGAGGTCGCTCCCGTCCAGGGCGCGGGCCGCGAGGCCCTGTTTGGCGTCGATCAGCTCGGCGATCTTCGAGTCGATCGTGCCGGCGGCCAGGATGCGCCACGCGGTGACCGGCTCGTCCTGGCCGATCCGGTGGACCCGGTCGATCGCCTGCTGCTGCTCGGCCGCGGTCCAGGACAGCTCGGCGAGCACGACGTTGGACGAGGCGTGCAGGTTCAGCCCGACCCCGGCGGCCAGCAGCGAGCACACCGCCACCGAGACCTCGGGGTCGTTCTGGAAGGCGTCGACCGCGGCCTGGCGGCGGGTGGTGGTCTGGTCGCCGCGGACCGAGACGGTGCGCAGGCCGGCCTCCTGCAGCACCTGCTCGGCCTCGTCCATGACGTCGATGTGCTTGGCGAAGAACACCACCTTGCCGACCGAGTGGGACAGCTGGGCGGCATAGTCGGCGGCGAGGCTCGCCTTGCCCTGGCCGATCCGGCGTACGAGGGTGAACACGTTGTCGCCCTTGGCGGCCTTGTCGCCCGAGCCGGCCTTGAGCTCGGTGACGGCCACCCGCCGCATGAGCCCGAGGTCGGGCTCGCCGTCGACCTCCGTGCCCGCACCCTCGGCCAGCAGGGCACGGTAACGCCGGGCGAGGCGGGCTCCGACGGCGCGCTCGGCCGTCCGGATCGAGCGGCCGGCCTCGCCGTCGAGCTCGACGGTGATGTCGGCGATCCGCTTGTCGGGCAGGTCGCTCGCGACGTCGACCTTGCGCCGGCGCACGATGCCCATGTCGATGACGACCTGCCGGGCCTCGGGGTAGAAGTCGCGGTCGGCCGGGGTGAGCCCGGTCGCGTCGAGCTGCCGCAGGATCGGGGCGGTCGGCTTGCCGTCCCTGATCCAGCCGAGGAAGCGCCAGATGGCCCCGAAGTCCTTGATGTCGTTGATCAGCGGGGTGCCGGTGAGGGCGAGCAGGAGCGGGTCGCCGCCGGGTGTGCCCTCGCGGACGTGGTCGGCCAGGGCGAGCACCTGGCGGGACCGCTGGGACTGGCGGTTCTTGATGAAGTGGGCCTCGTCGACGACCATCGAGTGGAAGCCGAACGTGGACAGCCAGGCGAAGTGCCGGTCGAGGATCGCGTAGTTGACCACGAACACGTCGGCGAACGCGTCGACGTCCTCGCCGTCGCCGGTGATCACCGTGACCCGTCGCTGGGGGGTCCACAGCGCCACCTCGCGCGCCCAGTTGATCTTCACCACGTTCGGGACGACCGCGAGCATCGGGTACGCGTTCGCGACCGAGGCGGCCATGACCGACTGTGCCGTCTTGCCGAGCCCCGGCTCGTCGGCGAGCAGGAAGGTGCGATGTCCCTCGAGGACCGCCTGCAGGAGCCGGGCCTGGTGGACCATGAGCCGGCGCCCCGGAGGGGAGAACCGGTCGATCGCCGGCTTGGGCGGCAGCTCCATCGAGGCTGCGCCACCACCCGAGCCCTGCTCGAACGCACGGTAGAGCGGCTCGAGCAGCTCCCAGCGGGCCAGGTTCTGCGGCAGGTAGCTGTCGCGGGTCGCCCGCCCGACGTCCGGCACCAGGAAGGGGTGGGCGCGGGCGCGGATCGGCACCGACTGCGGCACGACCTGCTTGGCCGCCAGCTCCGGGGGCAGCACGAGCGCGGCCGGCTCGGGTCGGGAGATCACCAGCTCCTCGGGGGAGAGCTCGGCGCCCGACTCGACCAGCCAGTCCCGGCGCATCTGCTGGGCGGCCAGGCTCGGCTTGGCGTCGGGGTCGAGCAGCCCGAGCAGGCTGGTGTCCCGTGCCGCGATCTGCGCCAGGATCGAGGCGATGCCGTCGAGCCGTTTGAGCAGCTCCTCGCGCACGGCGGGCGGGGTGGTCGTATCGGCCCTGACGCGGGCGCGTTCGGCCCGCATGAGCAGGGCGATGACCTGGAACCGGGTCCGGTTGGTGGGCGTCGCCCGCCCCTTGGAGGTCACCCGCGCCTCGACCTCGCGTACGCGCCGCGCGAGGATCGGGATGATCGGGGCGGCCTCGGCACGACGGTGCTCACCCGTGGGCTGGACCGGACGGTCGGCGGTCCGGTGGCGCAGTCGCGTTGGCATGTTCCTCTTCGTGATGCGGTGGCGACGAGGATCGAGATCCTGCCCTGCGCCACGACACGGATCGCAAGGTCCCCGAGCCGACAGCCCAAGGCGGGCGTCCCGGAGAACACCCCGGAGCCCCGACCCTGGACCGTTGATGCTGGAGACAAGCCTGTGGGAACCGCCCTGCCCCGCTGTGGATCGCAGTACGCCGAGTCTACCGCTCGTCAGGACAGTGTGGTGCCAACCAGTGCGCCGATGGCGTAGGTGATGGCCATGGCGACCAGGCCGCCGCCGATGTTGCGCAGCACCGCCCGCCCGGCCGGGCTCCGTCCGAGCCGGGCGCTGGCCCACCCGGTGAGCGCGAGCGCGGCGACGACGGCCAGGACGGTCACCCAGGTCCGGACCGCGGCCGGGCTGAAGGCGATCACGAGCAGCGGCAGCAGCGCGCCGACCGTGAAGGCGGCCATCGACGCCCAGGCCGCGTGCCACGGGTTCGTCAGGTCGTCCGGGTCGATGCCGAGCTCCACCTCCGCGTGCGCGGTGAGGGCGTCGTGCGCGGTCAGCTCCGCGGCCACCTGCTCGGCGAGGGGACGGCTGATCCCCTTGGCCTCGTACAGCTGGGTCAGCTCCTCGAGCTCGCCCACGGGGTCCTCGCGCAGCTCCCGGCGCTCGAGGTGGAGCATGGCCCGTTCCGAGTCGCGCTGGGTGCTGACGGAGACGTACTCGCCGGCCGCCATCGACAGCGCCCCCGCGGCCGCGGCGGCCACGCCGGCCACGATGATGGCGCCCCGGTCGCTCGTGGCGCCGGCCACCCCCACGACCACCCCGGCCGTCGAGACGATGCCGTCGTTGGCGCCGAGCACCGCGGCCCGCAGCCAGTTGAGCCGCGCGCCCAGGCTCTCGCCCTGGGGCTCGGTGTGCGGGCCGAGGCTCGGTATGCCGCTGTCGGTGCCGCTGTCGGACATCTGCGCTCCGATCGGATGGGTACCCCGATCGTGGCATCCCAGCCGACGCGACGGGCGGCTATCGGCGCGCTCGCGATCAGGTGGTCGTGCCCGTGTCACCCGTGGCCGGACCGGTGGTGCGGCCCAGGTCCGGCAGGTTCGGCAGCTGGGCGCCGTCCTGCCGGCCGAAGCCGTGCTGCTGCCCCGGACCGTTCTGCAGGCCCGGGGGCCGTCCCCCTCCCGGGAAGCCGCCCTGGGAGGTGCCGGACGCGCGACCGCTGCCGCCGAGCGGCACGACCGCGGCGGCCGTGATCGCGCCGGCCGAGACGAGCACGATCGTCACGCCGGCGACGGCGGCCGTGCGTCCCGCGGACCAGCGCTGCGGGCCGGTGGCGGCGGCCGCCGTGCCGGACGACGAGGCCGGCGGAGCGGCATACCGGTAGGGCTCGGCGGGAGGGGGCACATCCGGACGCTGGCTCATGTCCCGACTGTCCGGTCCGCGGCTGTGCCGACGCTGTGGCGCGACTGTCCCGGTCCTGCGGGCTGCAGGTGACAGGCGGATCACAGGAGGTGCACAGGAACAGGCTGGCGCAGGCACAGTGGGTCGGGATTGACTTGGGGCATGAGCGACAGGACCGGCGGCGCCCCACGACTCCAGCGGCTCGACGGGTCGCCCGTGCGGGTGCTCGTCGTCGACGACGAGACCAATCTCACCGAGCTGCTCGGCATGGCGCTGCGCTACGAGGGATGGGAGGTCCGCTCGGCCGGCACCGGCTCGGAGGCGGTCCGGGTGGCGCGCGAGTTCGACCCGGACGCAGTCGTGCTCGACATGATGCTGCCGGACTTCGACGGTCTGGAGGTGCTGCGCCGCATGCGCGCGCACGAGCCGACGATCCCGGTGCTCTTCCTGACCGCCAAGGACGCCGTCGAGGACCGCGTCTCCGGCCTGACCGCAGGCGGCGACGACTACGTGACCAAGCCGTTCTCCCTCGAGGAGGTGGTGGCCCGCGTGCGCGCCCTGATGCGTCGCACGACGATCGCGCTCAGTGCGGCCGACTCGATGCTCGTGGTCGGCGACCTCACCCTCGACGAGGACAGCCACGAGGTCACCCGCGGCGGCGACGAGATCCACCTGACCGCGACGGAGTTCGAGCTGCTGCGCTACCTGATGCGCAACCCGAGACGGGTCCTGTCCAAGGCGCAGATCCTCGACCGGGTCTGGAACTACGACTTCGGCGGCCAGGCCAACGTCGTCGAGCTCTACATCTCCTACCTGCGCAAGAAGATCGACGCCGGGCGGGAGCCGATGATCCACACCATGCGGGGCGCGGGGTATGTCCTCAAGCCTGCTCTTTGAGCCGGCCGGGACGACGGGCCCCCGACCCGGGCCGCCGTCGCCGCCCGAGCCGCCGCCGGGTCCACGCCCGTGGTGGCGGCCCCTGACCGACCGGATCCGCCCGCTGTCGGCCTGGACCCTGCGGGCCAAGCTCGTCGCGGCGACGCTCGCCCTGGTCACCGTCGTCACCCTGCTCACCGGCGGGTTGACCATCTTCGCGCTGAACCGCTACCTGACCTCGCAGGTCGACGACCAGCTCGCCGCCGCGCTCGCCCAGGGCCGGGCCCCGGGGCAGTCGCCCTCGGGGCCCCTCGGCGACGATCGGGGTCGCGGGCCGGGCAACGAGGGCCTGCTCGCCTACCTCGACCCCATCGACAACGGCTTCGCCACCACGCCCGACAACGACCGGGTCGCCCTGACCGCCGCCCAGCTGACCGAGATCGACGACGCCGGCCTCGGGGCCGGTGGGATGACCCTCAACCTCGGCGGTGAGGTCGGCCGCTACCGGCTCATGGCCAGGCGGGGCCTGGTGCCGGTCGAGGGCGGGGTGGTCGCCACCACCGTGGTCGTCGGGCTGCCGACCGCCCCCCAGGAGCAGACGGTCCGGCGGATGGTGCTCATCGCGATCATCTGCGCCGGCTCGGGCATCGTCGTCGCCGGAGGGGTCGGCACCTGGATCGTGCGCCGCAGCCTCGCCCCACTGCGTCGGGTCGCCTCGACCGCCAGTCGGGTCTCGGAGCTCGACCTGGCCGAGGGACAGGTCGCGCTCGGGGAGCGGGTGCCCGCGCAGGACACCGACACCCGCACCGAGGTCGGCCAGGTCGGCGCCGCCTTCAACGAGATGCTCGACCACGTCGACGAGGCGCTGCGGGCCCGGCACCGCAGCGAGCAGCGGGTGCGCCAGTTCGTCGCCGACGCCAGCCACGAGCTGCGCACCCCGCTGACCTCGATCATCGGCTACGCCGAGCTGTCCCAGCGCGAGGGCGAGCCGGTCCCCGAGTCGGTCCGCCACGCCCTCAGCCGGATCGGCAGCGAGGCCGAGCGGATGGCCGGCCTCGTCGGCGACCTGCTGCTGCTCGCCCGCCTCGACGCGGGCCGTCCGCTCGACCGTGACGAGGTGGACCTGTCGATGCTCGCGGTCAACTCGGTCAGCGACGCCCACGCGGCGGCGCCGGACCACCGCTTCACGCTGGACCTGCCCGCCGAGCCGGTGTGCGTGACCGGCGACGAGCCCCGCCTGCACCAGGTGGTCGCCAACCTGCTGGCCAACTCCCGCACCCACACGCCGGCCGGCACCACGGTCACGGTGTCGGTGCGCCGCGACGGCGACTGGGTCCGCGTGGCCGTCCACGACGACGGCCCCGGCGTGCCGGAGGCCCTGCAGCCCAACGTGTTCGAACGGTTCGCCCGCGGTGACGACGCGCGCAACCGGTCCAGCGGCAGCACCGGGCTCGGGCTGTCCATCGTCGCCGCGGTCGCCCGCGCCCACGGCGGACGGGTGCAGATGCACAGCAGCCCGGGCGACACCACCTTCACCGTGCTGCTGCCCGCCGGCTGAGCCACCACCGTCTGGCCGGTATGCCGCCGAGCCGGCTGGGCGGCATACGTCGCCCGGGTGCACCTCGCCTGACCGGCTCGTCCGGAGCGTCCGGGCCAACCCGGCACCATCGGCGGCTCATCAGGGCGGCTCAGGGGTGCCACAGTGCCGGCACAGGACCCGCAGCGACCGTGGGTGCGTGACGACGACCCTGAAGCAAGGTGACACCGCTGCCGGGCTCGCCCGGCCCGCCGGTCCCTCGGGACGCAGCCGGTTCGGCAGGCTCTGGCGGGGCCCGCAGGGCGACCCCGGGTGGGCGCGGCCGGCCCTGTGGGCGCTGCTGCTGGCGACCCTGGTGCTTTACACCTGGGGTCTGACGGCGAGCGGGTGGGCAAACTCGTTCTACTCCGCGGCGGTGCAGGCCGGCAGCCAGAGCTGGACGGCGTTCCTGTTCGGCAGCTCGGACGCCGGCAACTCGATCACTGTCGACAAGCCGCCGGCCTCGCTCTGGGTGATGGCGCTGTCGGTGCGGCTGTTCGGGCTCAGCTCGCTCGCGATCCTGCTCCCGCAGGCGCTGATGGGGGTCGGGACGGTGGCTGTCGTGCACGCCTCGGTGAAGCGCTGCTCCGGCCCGGCCGCGGGCCTGATCGCCGGCGTCGTCGTCGCGCTGACCCCGGTGGCCACGCTGATGTTCCGCTTCAACAACCCCGACGCCCTGCTGACGCTGCTCATGGCGCTCGCCGCCTGGGCGACCCTGCGCGCGATCGAGGCCGCCTCGGCTCGCTGGCTCGTCCTCGCCGGCGTGTTCGTCGGCTTGGGCTTCCTGACGAAGGCGCTGCAGGTCTTCCTGATCCTGCCGGCTCTGGGGATCGCATACCTCGTGGCCGCACCGACGACCCTGCGCCGCCGGATCACCCAGTCACTGCTGGCACTCGGCGCGGTCGTGCTGTCCGCCGGCTGGTGGGTGGCCATTGTCGAGCTGGTGCCGGCCGGCCTGCGGCCGTACATCGGGGGCAGCCAGACCAACTCCTTCCTGGAGCTCACCTTCGGCTACAACGGCCTGGGCCGGCTGACCGGCGACGAGACGGGGTCGGTGGGCGGCGGGAACGGGTGGGGCCAGACCGGCCTGACCCGGATGTTCTCCAGCGACATCGGCGGCCAGGTCTCCTGGCTCATCCCGAGCGCGCTCGTGCTGCTCGCCGTCGGGCTCTGGCTGCGGCGGCGGCAGCCGCGCACCGATCGGGTGCGGGCCGCCTACCTCGTCTGGGGCGGGTGGCTGCTGGTGACCATGCTCGTCTTCTCGTTCATGGCCGGGATCTTCCACGAGTACTACACCGTCGCCCTCGCGCCGGCGATCGGTGCCCTCGTCGGGATCGGCTCGGTGCAGGCCTGGCGACACCGGCACGAGTCCCTCGGCCCGGTCACCCTCGCCGTCGCGGTCGCGGCCG
The DNA here is from genome assembly GCF_039812505.1 of Intrasporangium sp. Classification (GTDB taxonomy): domain Bacteria; phylum Actinomycetota; class Actinomycetes; order Actinomycetales; family Dermatophilaceae; genus Intrasporangium_A. The sequence continues at coordinate 19,344 of NZ_JBDIAQ010000034.1, forward strand.
CGTCGGTCTGGGGCTTCGTGCTGCTGTCGGGAACGACCGCCTACGGGCCGGTCCTGCGCGTCGCCGTCCTCACGGTCGGCGTGTCGGCGGCGCTGCTCCTGCTGGCCGTGCGCCGGCTGCACCGTCGCGCGGTACCGGTCGTCGCCGCGGCCGGGCTCGTGGCGGCCCTGGCCGGCCCGGCGGCATACAGCCTGTCCACAGCGGTCGTGGGCCACACGGGCTCGATCGTGACGGCCGGCCCGGCGAGCGCCGGTGGCCGCGGGTTCGGCGGCGCCCCGGGCGGCTTCGGTGGTGGTCGCGGCGGGTTCGGCGGCTTCGGCGGAGGTCCTGCCGGCGGGTTGCTGGACGCGAGCGCGCCGAGCACGGCGGTCGTCTCCGCGCTGCGCCAGGACGCCGGAGCGTTCACCTGGGTGGCGGCCGCTGTCGGGTCGCAGACCGCCGCGGGCCTGCAGCTCGGGACCGGCCTGCCGGTCATGGCGATCGGCGGCTTCAACGGGTCGGACCCCTCGCCGACGCTGGCCCAGTTCCAGCAGTACGTGGCGCAGGGCCGCATCCACTACTTCGCCGCGAGCAGCCGGGGCCGGGGCTTCGGCGGTCCCGGCGGACAGTCGGGCGGTGGTACCGCGCAACAGATCACGTCCTGGGTGCAGGAGGGCTTCACTCCGGTGCAGCTCGACGGGCAGACCTTCTACGACCTGACCCGGCCGCTGTCATGACCGCCACGCGAAGCGCCGAGCGGAGCCCGGCCGCACCCCGGGCCGGGTTGCGCCGGCAGGTGACCCGGTTCGCGGCGATCGGGGTCGTCTCGACAGCGGTGCACCTGGGCCTGTTCGCCGTCTTCGAGACGCTCGGGATGGGAGCGCAGCCCGCCAACGCGGTCTCCCTCGTCATCGCGACGCTCGGCAACACCGCGGCGAACCGGTGGTGGACCTTCGGGGTGCTCGGCCGGCGCCGGCTGGCGACCCACCACGGCCAGGCCCTGCTGGTCTTCGCGATCACCTGGCTGGCCAGCACCGCAGCGCTGGCGATCCTGCACGCGCGCGACCCGGGCGCGTCGACGACGACGCAGACCCTCGTCGTCCTGGTCGCGAACGCGGTCTCGACGGCCGTGCGGTTCGTGGCGATGCGGTCCTGGATCTTCCGGGCCCGATGACTGCGGGGGGTTCCACGATTTCCACCGGTTGATCTCCCCATGGCCCGATCCGTCCCGCTATCGTCCTTCTCACGTTCTGGTCAGGGGCAACTCACCTTCTCTGAGCACCGGGAGGACCCATGCATGGTGCCGTCGTACCCAGACAGGGCAGAACCCGCCGGATAGCGGTCCTGGCCGCCGCCGCACTCGTCGCCTCGGTGCTGCCGGTGGCCACGGGTGTCTCCGCGGACGCGGCCCAGCCCGCCAGGAGCACGTGCAGCAGCGACCCGACGGCCCGGTCGGCCGCGGTCCCCAGCCCGGAGGAGGTTCTCGGGTTCCCGCTCGGCACCGGCCAGGAGCGGCCGGTAACGAACGCGGAGATCGGCTCCTACCTGCAGGCCGTCGACCGCTCCTCGCGCCGGGTGGTCACCGGCGTGATGGCCACCAGCGTCGACGGCCAGCCCCTGCCGTACGCCATCGTGTCCAGCGAGCGCACCATGGCCCCGGGACAGCTCGCCCGGATCGCCCGGCAGATCGACCAGATGCGCGACCCGCGCGCCCTGGGGCCCGTGCAGGCGGCCCGCTACGCCGCGAACCTGCCGGCCATCGTCTGGATCGCGGGCAACGTGCACGGTGGCGAGAAGAGCGGCGCCGACGGCGCGCTGAAGACGCTCTACGAGCTGGCCAGCGGCCAGTCGTGCGAGGTGCAGAAGCGTCTGGACAACCTCGTCACGGTCATCGTGCCCACGCAGAACCCGGACGGCCGGGACGCGAGCCGGCGGCAGAACGCGTACGGCTTCGACCTGAACCGGGACTGGTTCGCGCGCACCCAGCAGGAGACCGACGGCAAGCTCCGGATGCTGCGCTCGTACCCGCCGCAGGTGTTCGTCGACGCGCACGAGATGGGCGGCAGGCAGTACTTCTTCCCGCCGAACGCCGACCCGATCCACCACGAGATCGCCGACCAGCCGGTCGACTGGATCAACCGCATCGGCGCGGCCAACGCGGCCGCCTTCGACGAGAGCTTCAACGGCGCGTGCGGTCCCGAGGTAACCACCGAGTGCTACTTCAACTACCGGGCCTACGACCTGTTCTTCATGGGGTACGGCGACACCGTGCCGGCCACCGCGTTCGGCGCGGCCGGGATGACCTATGAGAAGGGCAGCGCGTCCGCCGTCGCCGACCGAGTCCAGCAGCAGTTCGTCACCCAGTGGGCCACGACCGGGTGGGCGGCGGACAACCGTCGAGAGGTGCTGACGGGCTACTACCGGATCTGGCAGACCGCGCTCGCCGAGGGCCGGGCCGGCCAGCTCCAGCCCAACCAGGTCGTGCAGCCCACCAACACGGTCCAGTTCCCGGTTCCCGACATCACCGTGCGCTCGTACTTCCTGCTGCCCGACCGGCAGCTCGGTGACGTCCGGGCGCTCGTCGACCGGCTGCGCGGGATGGACGTCGAGGTCTACCGGCTGACACGGCCCATCACGGTCCCGAACGCCCGGATCTTCGGCGGGCGCACCGCCCAGGACCTGCGGGTCCCCGCCGGCGCCTACTGGGTCCCGATGGCCCAGCCGCAGAAGCACTGGATCCAGGCGCTCATCGGCGAGGACCCGTACGTCCCGTTCCCGTACTTCTACGACGTCTCGTCGTGGAGCAACCCGCTGCTCATGGGCGTGCAGACCGTCTACACCGGAGACCGGCTCTCCCCGCGGGCCGAGCTGGTCCGGCGCACCGACGGCGGCATCGGCACGTTCGCGCCGCCCCGGGGATCGTTCTCCTACCCGCTGGACTCCGCCGCTGCGGCCGACCTGACGTTCGCCCTGCTCGGTCAGGGCGTCGAGCTCAGGCGTGACCTGGCGACCGGCGTCGTGCGGCTGCCCGCGAGGCAGGTGGCCGGCCCGCTCGACCGGCTCGCCAGGTCGTACGGCGTCACCCTGACCGGCAGCCGCGCGCCGGCCTCCGGGACCGTCCTGCACCGGCCCGACGTCGGCCTGTTCTCGGGTGCCGGCATCTCCACGACCTCCGGCTCCTACGGGGAGGCCCGCTACGTCCTCGGCGAGCGCTGGGGCCTGGACCTGGCACCGGTCACCGCCGCGGACGTCAACGCGAACAGCCCGGCGTTCACGAGCCGCAGCGTCCTGCTCGTGCCGGACGGCAACAGCCAGGACGGCGGCCTGGACGCCACCGGGCTGGCCAACCTCAAGGCCTGGGTCGCGGCCGGCGGCACCTACCTCGGCCTGCGCAACGAGGGCACCCGCGTCGCCCGCAAGGCCGGTCTCACCTCGACGACCGAGCAGGCCAAGCCGACCGGCTACCAGGTCATCGGCTCGCACTTCCGGGTGGACGTCGACACCACGAGCCCGGTGGCGCTGGGCCGTCCGGCCGAGGACTTCGAGTTCAACAACTCCGACTCGATCCTCACGCCGAGCACCACCGGCACCAACGTGCTGACCTACCCGGCCGGCGACACCTTCTGGTCCAACGGCTACACGGTGCACGCCGATGCGCTGAAGGGCACCGTCGCGCTCGTCGACGAGCCGACGGGACAGGGCCGCGCGGTGCTGTTCGCCTACAACCCGCTCTTCCGCGCCTACAACGAGAGCGGCCTGCACCTGGTCGCCAACACGCTGCTCTACCCGGCCGGTCCGTCCGCCGCGCCCCAGCAGCGCCGGCCGGCGGCGCCGTCGAGCGTGGCCGCGGCCCGGGCCGCGGCGGCGGCCGCGCCGGTCCAGCCGAACCTCGGCGGCGAGTGGCGGCCGATCACGATCGAGGTCGCCACGAGCGACCTGGCCCGGACCGAGGCGATCGTGGACGGGTACACCGCCAAGGCGCAGACCGCGACGGCCGGCGGCTCCGCGTACCTCGTCATCCCCAACCCGGACGGCCTGCAGGTCGACGAGCACCCGTTCCTGCGTGACCTGCTGCGCGACCTGGGCAGCGCGGACATCCCGCTGCGCTCGGTCGTCGGCTGACCTCCCTCCCGGTCCGACCGGTCCCTGCCCGGGCCGGTCGGGCCTGGTGCCGCCCGGGCTCGCCTCGGCCGGTCACCGTGGTCGCGCACCCGGAAGGGTGGTGCCGGTCACCGGCCCGGCGCGGCCCAGTCGGGGCCCTGCTGCCCGGCCACAACGGGACCGGTACTGTCTGCGGGACGAGGCAGTCAACGGTTGCGCAGGAGGTAGCTGGTCATGACCGGGTCGAGTGGCGGCATCACGGTGGTGCGCGGGGCGAAGGTGTTCGACGGCCTGAGCTTCCTGCCGGGGAGCCCGGACGTGGTGCTCGAGGGCGGGGTCATCACCGCGGTCGGCCCGGACGTTGGGGCTAACGCGGAGACCCGGGCGGGCGATACCAGCGCCCAGGTGGAGGTCATCGACGCGACAGGGCACACGTTGACCCCGGGCTTCGTCGACGCGCACGTTCACATGCTGATGGAGAACGCTGGTGACCTGTCGGCCATCCTCGACCCGTTCTCGCTCCAGTTCTACCGGTCCGTGCACTACATGCGCCGCACCCTGGACGTCGGGATCACCACCGTGCGGGACGCCGGCGGCGCCGACCTGGGACTGAAGACCGCGCAGGAGACCGGGGTGGTGGCCGGGCCACGGCTGCGGATCAGCGTCAACCTGATCGGCCAGACCGGCGGGCACAGCGACCACCTGCTGCCCTCGGGCGTGCAGGTGCCGTTGTTCGCGGCCTGTCCCGGCCGACCCGACGGCGTCGGTGACGGCCCGGACGAGCTGCGTACCCTGACCCGGCGGATGTTCCGCGCCGGGGCCGACCAGATCAAGATCTGCACCACCGGCGGGGTGCTCAGCCCGGGTGACGACCCACGGCACTCCCAGCTCACCCTTGAGGAGATCCGGGCCGTCGTGCAGGAGGCTGCCGCTCACGAGTCCTACGTGATGGCTCATGCCCAGGGCACGGCCGGGATCAGGAACGCGATCCTGGGCGGGGTCCGCTCCATCGAGCACGGCATCTACCTGGACGACGAGACCATCCAGCTGATGCTCGACCACGACGTGTTCCTGGTGCCCACGCTGGTCGCCCCGCTCGCGGTGCTGGCCACCGCGGCCACGCGTTCGATGAACGAGCGGGTGGTGGCCAAGGCCAAGGGCGTGGTCGAGATCCACCGGGCCGCGGTCGCCCGGGCGATCGAGGCCGGGGTCAGGATCGCGTTCGGCACCGACACCGGTGTCGGACCGCACGGGAAGAACCTGGACGAGCTGGCCCTGCTGGCCGATGCTGGCATGTCCCTGGAGGCGGCCCTGGCCGCCGCCACCTCGGTCTCGGCCGACCTGGTCGCTCCCGACGCGGGCGTCGGGCGGATCGCCGAGGGTCATCGGGCCGACCTGGTCCTGCTGGACCGGCGTCTGGAGCGCACCGCCGACCTGGCCGGGATCGACCAGGCGGTCGTCGGGGTCTTCCAGGGCGGCACCCGGGTGCGCTGACCCCGACGACGGGACAGGGCCGCGCGGTGCTGTTCGCCTACAACCCGCTCTTCCGCGCCTACAACGAGAGCGGCCTGCACCTGGTCGCCAACACGCTGCTCTACCCGGCCGGTCCGTCCGCCGCGCCCCAGCAGCGCCGGCCGGCGGCGCCGTCGAGCGTGGCCGCGGCCCGGGCCGCGGCGGCGGCCGCGCCGGTCCAGCCGAACCTCGGCGGCGAGTGGCGGCCGATCACGATCGAGGTCGCCACGAGCGACCTGGCCCGGACCGAGGCGATCGTGGACGGGTACACCGCCAAGGCGCAGACCGCGACGGCCGGCGGCTCCGCGTACCTCGTCATCCCCAACCCGGACGGCCTGCAGGTCGACGAGCACCCGTTCCTGCGTGACCTGCTGCGCGACCTGGGCAGCGCGGACATCCCGCTGCGCTCGGTCGTCGGCTGACCAAGTCGGTGGTTCCGGCCGGAGGGCATCCTCTCGGCCGGGACCGTCGCCTGCGCTGGTGGGTCGGGCGGGCCGGGTCAGCTCGTCGCCGGAGGCCTGAAGGGTGGTTTCAGGCCACGGAACATCGGGAAGTGCTTGACGTTCAGTGTTGCCAGCTCGAGGCCCTCAGCCTCGACCGTGGCCGCGATGAGGTAGTCGCCGAGCCCGATGCCCGAGTGGGATCGCTGGTAGCGCTGCATGAGCTGTGCCGCTTGCCAGCCAACCCGTCGGGTCACCGGGAACACATCAAGGCTGGACAGCAACCTGGTCACCTCCCGACGCTCGGGCGCACGCATGCCACCGGCGACTTCGGCGATGCACACCGGGCTGGTCGCCAACCGACCGGTGTCCCGACGGGCGCGTAGGAGCCACTCTCGCCCGGCCTCCACCCCACGCAGATGCGCGATGAGTACATCGCTGTCGACGAGGATCACCGGCGACGAATGCTATCCAGGTGTGCCGCGCGCCGGTCCGGCCCGCGCCGCACGGTAGGTGCATCGACAAGCGCACCGAACGAGGACTCGATGGCGGCGAGGTCGGCGTCGAGCTCGCTGGGCTCTGTGGCGAGGCTTCGGTCGATCAAGCGGCGCACGACCTCAGCTCGCGAGACACCCTCGGCCCGAGCGATCTGGTCCAAGGCGGTCGTCTGCCGTTCATCGAGATACAGGTTCGTCCGTTGCATACATCACAACATACATCAGATGTGGGTGTTACGTCGTCCGTGTGACCGCTGGAGCTGCTCGCGCAACGCGACGCAACGTCGGTCGGAGCCGTCGCAGTGCGCGAGCTCTCCGAGGTCTCGAGGCGTGCGGACAACTCAGCACTGCTGGGCGCCCTGCCCGACGCTCGGGCGCCGGTTCCGGTCGACGTGCACGTCAGGCCCGGGCGGCCGGGCCCTCGACGTTGATGGTCGGCGTGCCCGAGCCGCAGCGCACGATGACCGCCCGCGACGCCTCGTCGCCCGGGTTGGACTCCCGGTGGATCGCCCCGGCCGGCACCCGCAGGAAGTCGCCGGGCCCGGCCTCGACGACGCTCTGCCCACCTGGTCCGGACTCGAGCCGCATCCGGCCCGAGACGATGTAGAGCGTCGTGTCGTGCTCGCCGTGGTGGTGCCAGCCGGACACGGCCCCGGCGTCGGTGTCGACAGTGCCGGACCACATCGTCTCGGTGTGCAGGGCGACCCGTCGGCTCATCCCGGGAGTGGGGTCACCGGGTCGTAGCTCGTCGGCGCCGACCCGGGAGCAGGGGAGGGCCGGATCGTGCTCGGTCATGGCGTCGACCTCCGATCTGCCGGTGGGACAAGCCTCCTGGCGTATGCCGCCGAGCGGGCCTCCAGCCTACGCGCACCCAGCATCGTGGCCTCCGAGCCGATGGCGACCTCAGTCCGGCTCGATGACCGTCTCCGTCAGGGCAGCGCGTATGTGGGCCTCCGTCATCACTTCGGCCCGCTCGTCCACGGCAAGGGTGAGGGCGACGTGCATCACCTGCAGGATGCGCTGGCGCAGGTCGGGGACCGGGCGGTACTGGTCGAACAGCAGCGCGACGGCGCCGGGTTCGAGCAGGCCGGACAGGGCCGTGTCCTCCGGCTCGTCCAGGGCGAGCCCGGCGCGCCTGGCCAGGACCCGGTGCACCGCGGCCGGGCCGGCCAGCGCCGGGATCCGGATCGTCGTGTCGAGGAACCCGGCGGCGGCCTGGTAGTTGGGGTCGCTCAGGTAGCTGGGGTGGACCGCGACGATCGCCGCGGTCGCCAGGTCCTCCGCGAGCACGCGCACCACGCGACCGAAGAACGCCGCTCGGGCCGCCTCGCTGTCCGGTTGCCACGAGAGGTTGAGCCAGCGGTCGGTGTCGTCCAGCACGAGCACGGGGAGCAGGTCGTGCGCCTCGATGATCGCTAGCAGCTGGGCCGCCTGCTCGAGCCGCTCCCCGCTGGAGACCGGCTCGTCGGCCGTCGCCTGCCGCAGCTCGGTGCCGAGCTCGAGCTTTGCCCCGAGCCAGCTCGGCGCGATGGTGAACCGTTGACTCGTGACACCCGGCCTATCGCGCAACCGCGCGACCCGTCCCGCCTCCCGGGGTAGTCCCGCGCTCACCCACCGGCGCACGAGGGCGACGACGTGGCCGGCGAAGGCCACCGGGTGGGTCGCGATGTCGGGCGACTCGACGGAGACCGAGACCGGGATCGGGGCGAGCCCCTCGACGGTCGGGCCCAGGACGGACTCGGTGACGCTCGTCTTTCCCGACCCGCTGATCCCCACGAGGGCCACTCGGTGCCGGGCGCGCACGGACGTGAGCAGCCGGTGCTCGCACCCGGTGGTGCCGGTGAGCTCGTCGAAGGGGACGTGCAGCCGGTGCATGACCGAGCGCAGCGGAGCGGCGTCGAAGGCGTTGGCGGCGTGCAGCGCGGCGAG
>NZ_JBDIAQ010000035.1:0-27718 GCF_039812505.1 Intrasporangium sp.
GCGGTCAGGGCGCGCGTCATGTCGCGCCATGCACCATCCCTGAGCACGGGGCCGGCCCACGTACGTGACTTGGCGTGCGACCTGACCGCTGCATCCGAGGCGGCCAGCTTCCTCGTGACGGTGGCCGGCCACCGGGAGGCAGCGGCCGGCCACCGGGAGGCACCGGCCGGCCACCGGGAGGCACCGGCCGGCCACCGGGAGGCACCGACCGGCCACCCGTAGGAACCGGCCGCCGCGACCGCGACACCCGAGCACCTGCGGGAGGCGCTGTTCCCGACCCGCCCGGGCCCGGCGGCATACCCGCACGTGGCCGAGCGATTCGGGCGCGCCGTCGGGCCGCCGATCCGGTTCGTCAGCCTCTCAACCTGGACGGGGCGGCCGGGGACCTGGCTCGAGGACCTCTTCGTCGAGCCCGGCCAGCGGGCCCTGGGATCGGCCGGGCGTTGCTGGTGCGGCCTGCCCGGGCGTGCCCCTATCGCTGGTATACGCGCTTCGAGCGGTCGGTGCTGGAGTGGAACACCCCCGCCGATCGAGTTCTACCGGTCGCAGGGAGCCGCCGCCCACGTCGGGAGGGCCCGACATACCGGGTCGACGGTGCCGCGCTCACCCGGCTGTCCGGCCCCGGCTCGTAGGCGCGCCCTACCCCGCGACGCGCCGTTCACCCTCGAGGTAACGCAGCAGCCCGGCGCCGGCCAGGCCCGCCGCCGCGCTGAGCACCTGCAGCACCCGGGCGGTGGCGTCGCCCGGCACCGCCTCCCCGAGCAGCAGCACCCCGGCCAGGACCGCGGCCACCGGCTCGGCGATCGTCATCGCCGCCAGCGGCGGCCCGATCTGCGCGGCCTGCAGGCCCTGCTGGGTACGCAGCAGGGCGAGCAGGCCCACCGCCGCCAGGGCCGGCACCGCCCAGACCAGCACGTCCGTGTCCGAGCCGGCGAAGGACCGGGAGACCGTCGTCAGCAGCGCGGCGTTGAGCCCGTTGAGCAGCCCGCCGCTCGCCGCGAGGGCCACGAACCGCCAGCCCGGCCGGCGGGCCAGCACCGCACCGACCGCGTCGACGACCACCGCGACCGCCACGAGCACGAGACCCTGGGTCCCGGTCAGCGCCGAGCGCCCACCGGACGCGTCGGTCGCCAGCAGGAAGCCCGCGCCACCTCCGGCGCACAGCAGCGCCGCACCGATCTCGTCGAACCGGATCCGGCGCTTGTCGATCGCGGCGGTCATCGGCAGCGCCAGCGGCAGCCCGGCCAGCCGGACCGGTGCGACCACGAGGATGGGCACGTAGGCCAGGGCCACCGCCTGCAGCCCGACCCCGGCCGCGTTGAGCACGCCACCAGCCAGCCACAGCGGCCGCCGGACGAGACGCAGCAGCAGCCGGGCGTCGTGGCGTGGGTCCGCGCGGGCGGCCAGGTGCTGGAACACCGAGCACCCCGCGAAGGCCGCGGCCGAGCCCAGCGCGCAGAGCAGGCCGACCAGCACGGGGGATGCCTACCACATCGAGGCCTCCCGGGCCCATGCCCGAGGGCCGTAGGGTGCGGGCATGACTCCCACGACCACCGCCCGAGCCGTCATCGTCACCACCCCGGGGGGAGGCGATGTCCTACAGGTGCAGCAGGTCGAGGTTCCGGCGCCCGGGGCCGGCGAGGTGCAGGTCGAGCTGGCAGCCGCGGGCGTCAACTTCATCGACGTGTACAAGCGCCAAGGGGTCTACCCGACGCCGACTCCCTTCGTGCTCGGCGAGGAGGGGGCCGGAACCGTCACCGCGGTCGGCCCGGACGTCAGCGGCTTCGCGGTCGGCGACCGGGTGGCCTGGGCGCAGGCCGCGGGCAGCGAGGCCTCGGTGCTCAACCGGCCGGCGCAGAGTCTGGTCCAGGTCCCCGACGGCGTCGACCTCGAGACCGCGGCCGGGGTCATGCTGCAGGGCCTGACCGCCCACTACCTCGTCACCTCGACCTATCCCGCCGCGTCCGGCGACATCGCGCTGGTGCACGCGGCGGCCGGCGGGGTCGGACAGCTCCTCGTCCAGCTGCTCGCCGCCAAGGGCGTGACCGTCGTCGCGACGGCCGGCTCCGACGAGAAGCTCGCCGTCGCGCGGCGCTGCGGCGCGAGACACACCGTCAACTACAGCAACTACAGCCGGACCGACGACCTGGCCGCCGCGGTGCGCGCGGCGGCCGGCCGCGGCGTCGACGTCGCCTACGACGGGGTCGGCAGGGCGACCTTCGACGCGTCGCTGGCCGCGCTGCGCCCGCGTGGCATGCTCGTGCTCTTCGGGGGCGCGAGCGGGCAGGTGCCGCCCTTCGACCTACAGCGGCTCAACCGCGGCGGCTCGCTCTACATCACCCGGCCGACGCTCGTGCACTACCTCCGGACCCGGGAGGAGCTGGAGTGGCGGGCCCGCGAGGTCCTGGGCGCGGTCGCGGACGGCTCCTTGCACGTCGAGATCGGCGGGCGCTACCCGTTCGACGCGGCGGCCGCGGCCTACGCCGCTCTCGAGGGGCGGCGGACCACCGGCAAGCTCGTCCTCGTCCCGACCACCTGAGCTGTGTCAGGCTGGGGTGATGAGCGACCCCAACGCACCCATTGGTCCCGACGAGCTGTCCCGCACCGAGGGACTCGAGGGATGGCGGCAGGTCGGCGACGCCCTGGTGACCGTGCTCGACACCGGCGGTTTCTCGCGGGGAGCGGCCTTGCTGCCCGATATCGCCCGGATCGCCGACGAGCTGGGCCACCACCCGGATGTCGACGTGCGCTACGGGCAGGTCGTGATCCGCACCTCGAGCCACGACGTCGGCCACCTCACCTCCCGTGACGTGGGGCTCGCCCGTCGGCTGGGCGAGCTCGCCCGCGCGGCGGGCATCCCGGCCCACGCACCGGACGACGACTCCGACCGATGACCGCCCGAGTCACCTTCCGCCACAAGCGCATCTGGACCGGGTCGAGCGAGAACCCTTGGACGGAGGCGCTGCTCGTCGACGACGGACGGGTCGTCGCAACCGGCACCGACGCCCTCGATGCGGGGGCTGACCGGGTCGTCGACCTCCCGGGCACGCTCGTCCTCCCCGGGCTGCACGACGCGCACCTGCACACCGGCTGGCTCGCCGAGGAGTCCGCCGCGGTGGACCTGCGCGAGACCCGCTCCCTCGCGGACGCGCTCACGCTCGTCGAGGGGTATGCCGCCCAGCTGGCCCCCGGCGCCGACGTGCGGGGGGGCCGGTGGAACCGGAACCGCTGGTCCGGCCCCGGCCCGGACCGGTGGGCGCTCGACTCGGTCACCGCAGGCCGGGTCGCGGTGCTGCCCAGCGTCGACGGGCACTCGGTCTGGGCCAACTCGGCCGCGCTGGCGGCCGCAGGGATCACCCGGTCCACCCCGGACCCGGCCGGCGGCGAGATCGAGCGCGGCCCGGACGGGGAGCCGACCGGGCTGCTGTTCGACGACGCGATCGACCTGCTGCCCGAGCCGGAGGTGGACGACGCAGCACTCCGCCTGGCCCTCGAGCGCGTGCAGCGCGACCTGCTCGCGGTCGGTCTCACCGCGATCACGGACATCGACGGCGAACCGGTGCGGCGCGCCTATGCCGCGATGCACGCTGCCGGGTCGCTGCGCCTGCGGGTCACCAAGTGCATCCGCGACGACGACCTCGAGCAGGCGATCGGCGAGGGCCGCCGCGCCGGCGCCGGCGACGACCGGATGCAGGTCGGGCCGGTGAAGTTCTTCGCCGACGGCGCGCTCGGGTCCCGTACCGCCCACCTGACCCAGCCGTACCTCGGGCAGGACTCGTGCGGCCTCGTGGTGACCCCGTATCCCATTCTGCTGCAGCGGATCCGGATGGCCCTCGAAGCCGGGCTGGACGTGTGCACGCACGCGATCGGCGACGCCGCGAACCGGGCCGTCCTCGACGCCTACGCGCAGGTGCGCCCGGCCTTCCCCGACGCCATCCTGCGGGTCGAGCACGCGCAGCACGTGCTGCCCGACGACGTGGCGCGGTTCGCCGGGCTGCACGTGGTCGCCTCGATGCAGCCGACGCACTGCACGACCGACCTCGAGGTGGTCGACTCCGTCATCGGCTCGCGCCCGCTGCGGTCGTACGCCTGGCGCTCCATGCTGGATGCAGGGGTGCAGCTCGCGTTCGGCTCGGACGCGCCGGTCGAGGAGCCCAACCCGTTCCACGCCCTGCACGCCGCCGTGACGCGCCAACGCGGGGACGGGTCCCCGCCCGGCGGCTGGCAGCCCGCGGAGCGGATCCCGCTCGACGCGGCCCTACGCGCGCACACGGTCGGCAGCTGGCAGGCGGCACGCCGGCGCGACGTCGGCCGGCTCGCGCCCGGGCAGCTGGCCGACCTCGTGTGCGTCGACCGTGACCTGTGGCAGCTCGGGCGCGCCGACCCCGCGGTGATCCGCGACACCGTCGTCGCGCAGACGTGGGTGGGCGGAGAGCTCGCGTACGAGCGGGGCTGAGCTGAGCGGCATACGGGATGGCCCGTGCCGACGGACGACCGTTGGTCGAGCCGGGCGGCTACGCGCCACGGATGCCGTGCTCGGCCGGACCCCGACCGGGTCACCCGCGTGACCAACGGTCGTCGGTGGGTACCGGCAGCGGCCGGCCGCGGCCGTGGGCCCGCATCTCGGCGATCCGCGTGCCCAGGATGCGGGCCTGCCGGTACACCCCCCGGTTGAGCACCGAGGCGACCCAGTCCTGCTCGAACATCGCCTGCACCCACGAGAAGCGCAGCACGAGCCAGTCGTCGAGCAGGAGCTCGTCGTAGCGCCGGCAGTCCCCGTCGATCCGGGCTCGGCTCGTGTGGAACTCGTGGCTGTCCGCCTCGACCACGAGCCGCAGCTCGCGGTCTACGAGATCGGGGCGAATCCGCCGCCCGCCCACCGTCAGGCGCACCTGCGGGACGAGCCTTGCCCCCGGGACGTGCTCGATCGAGATGGCCCGGACCACCGACTCGAAGGGGCCCGCCGACAGGTCGCTGGCGTACCAGGCGATGTCGAGGGCGCGCTCGCGGCCGCGCCCCGGCAGTGCGTCGGCGGCGCTGGAGAGGTCCCACGAGGTGACGCTCCCGGCCCGCAGCGCCGAGTCGGCGATCGCCAGCGCCTCGTCGAACGGGAACGTGGTCGCGCAGTCCGTCACCGTGCGGATCGGTGCGGTGCGCCAGCCGGCCACGTCGTGGGCCTCGAGACGGCGCCACCGCACGGCGCAGGCCTGCTGGTGGGCGGCCGGGACCTTGCGACCGCGCGGCACGATGATCTCGGGCCGGTCCGGCTGCGACTTGAGCGCCCACCCCCACGACGCGGCAGCGGTCCGCAGCCCGGCGACCCCCTTGAGCCGGGCCGCGGCCTGCTCCCCCTCGCTCGCCGTGGGCAGCACGTAACGGCCCCGGCCGAGCCGCAGGATGGTGCCGTCGGCGACCGCCGTGTCGACCTGCCGGCGGCCCATCCGGGCGAGGAGCTGGCGGCTGGTGGCGCTGCCGCCGAGGCGGTGCATCAGGGTGGTGACCTCCATGTCCGGAGGGTGCCAGCAACCGCCGCTGCGGTGTCGCCGGTCATCCACAGGCCGCGCGGTATCGCCGGTCGTCCACGGGCCGCGCGGTGTGCCGACGGACGACCGTTGGTCGCAGCGCTCTGCGGCAGCCGTGCGGTCCCGTGCTCACGCGGGCCCACGCGCGCCCACGCGCGTGACCAACGGTCGTCGGTGGGTACGCCCGGGCGTGCGGCATGCGGCGTGCGGCGTGGGACGTGCGGTCACGGGCCGGGGACGACCGACAGCAGCAGCGTCGCGAACAACGTCAGCCCGCCCACCAGGCTCAGGAAGATCCCGATGACGGCCGGGCCGCCGGCGCCCTCACGGCTGGACCGGCGGGCGGTGCGACGCCCGAGCAGGTAGGTGACCAGACCGATCACCAGCCACGCCAGCCCGATGAGCAGGCCGGCGAGGACGCCGGTGTTCCAGCGCAGGTGGGGGGCGTCCATGGCGGCGATCCTACGGTGTGCATGACCCTCCCCCGAGGAGGGCCTCGAGCTGCCACCACGACCGGGCCAACGTCAGCTCGTGGACCCGGTCGAGCGGCACCCAGCGGGCCTGCCCGGTGGTCCCGCCCACGTCGTGGACGACCGGGTCGGTCGGCACCGGACAGGCGGCCCGGTAGACGAGCCGTATCGCGTGGAAGTCCTCGACGACACGGGACGGCGCGCGCCCGATCCAGTGGGAGGACTGGATCGACACGAGGGCGCCGAGCCGGACCTGCTGGCCGGTCTCCTCCCAGACCTCCCGCAGCACCCCGTGGACCGGCGTCTCACCGGGCTCGAGCCCACCGCCGGGCAGGCCCCACTCCCCCGCGACGTGCGTGCGTGCGGTGAACTCCGTGAGCAGCACCCCCTCCCGGCTCGTCACGAGCGCGTAGGCCGCCACCCGCTGGTAGGCCTCGCCGGTTGCGTCCGGCGGTACGTCCGGGTCGCGGCGCCGCTCCTCGAGGCGAGGGGGTATGCCGCCCAGCGGGCTCACGCGGTAGGTGAGCTCGAGCGCGTGGTCCGCCGCGACGACGGCCGACACCACGGTCCGGGCGGCCCAGCCCCCGGCGTGCAGGAGCGACTCGGGGTGCTGTCCGTGGGCGAGCCGACCCACCACGACCGCCCCACCGGTGTCCGGCAGGGCGACGACCCGCACGCCGCCGGGGACGTTCGTCCTCATCCGCGGGCGGCCCGCACCCTGGCGAGCGCAGCGGCGCGGTGGTACTCGGCGACCGCGAGCGCGGCCACGCACGGCCAGTCCTGGGCCGGCGGGTGCGCGAGGTTCCAGGCCCGCATGCGCTCGACGGCGGGCCGGTCCGCGGCCAGGTCCGCGATCACCCGGGTCATCTCGTCGTCGTCGGCGACGATGCGCCCGCCGAGGCCGTCGGCGACGAACTCGCCGATCCCCGAGCCGGCCCGACCCACGACGGGCAGGCCGGCCGTGCGGGCCTCGAGCGCGGCGATCCCGAAGGACTCGAGCCGCGACGGGGACAGGTAGAGGTCGCTGCGTGCGTACCGCCCACGCAGCTCGTCCCGGGGTACGCGCCCGGGCAGGTGCACCCAGTCGATGTCGTGCGCGCGCAGCCTCGCCTCGACCCGGTGCCGCTCCGGCCCGTCGCCCAGGACCGTCAGCTCGATCGAGCCGGGCCCGGCCAGCTCGGCGGCCCGGTGCACCAGCTCGACGAGAGCGGCGGGTCGCTTGCGGGGGGCCAGCCGCATCGCGGTGACCAGGCGCAGCGGCCCGGACGGTTCCGCCGCCCCGGTCGCACGCTCGGGACGCCATCGGGACACGTCGATGCCGTTGGGCAGCACGCCGACCTCGCCCGCCTCGCCGACGATCCGGCGCAGCGGCTCCGAGGCGGCCTGCGACACCGCCGACATCGCGACCCCGCGTTCGGCCCAGCCGCGCACGAACCCGGCCGCGCGGAAGGCCGGGGCGGCCGTGCCGAGCATGCAGTGCCAGGTCATCGCGGTCGGCAGACCGAGCGAGACGGTCGTCCGGGTGCAGTCCCACGCGAACGGGCTGACCACCCCGGTCTGCACGTGCGCGACCTCGAAGCCGCCCGCGACCAGGCGCCGGCGCAGCTCCCGGGGCGCGGCCGGGTTGACCGGCAGCTCCCAGGGCAGCCGGACCGCGAGCCGGTGCACCGGGATCCCGTCGACGACGGTGACCTGCCCGTGCATCTCCCCACGTGGGCCGGGCGTGGCGGTGAAGACCTCGACCTCGTGCCCGAGCGCGACGAGGTGGCCGGCCAGGTCGTGCGTCTGGACCTCGATCCCGCCGAGCCGCGGCAGGTAACAGTCGCTCAGGAGCGCCACCTTCACGAGGACCACTGTGTCATGCGCAAAGATGGACGCACGTATGCCGTTCACCCTGCTCGCCTTCCACGCGCACCCTGACGACGAGGCCCTGCTGACGTCGGGGACGATGGCGCGTGCGGCGGCCGAGGGGCACCGGGTCGTCCTGGTCGTCGCGACCGATGGCGGCGAGGGGCTCGCCGCCGCGCAGTACACCGGGGGCGCCGGCCTGGCGACCCGCCGGATGGCGGAGCTCGAGGCGAGCGCCCGGATCCTGGGCGTCGCCCGGGTGGAGCACCTCGGCTACGCCGACAGCGGGCTGGGTCCCGAGCCTCTGCCCGACCCGCCCGGGGCGACCCGGTTCGTCCGGGCTGACACCGAGGAGGCGGCCGCCCGGCTGGCGGCGATCCTCACGGAGGAGGACGCCGACGTCCTGCTCACCTACGACCCCAACGGCGGGTACGGCCACCCCGACCACGTCAAGGCGCACGCGGTGGGGATGCGCGCGGCGAGCCTGGCCGGCACCCGACGGGTGCTGCAGGCCACCGTCCCACGCGACACGATCTGCCGCGCCATTGACCTCGCCGCCAAGGTCTACCGCTTCCCCCCCGAGTTCGACCGCAGCTCCTTCGACCGGGCCTTCTCGGCGCGGCGCGACATCACCCACCGCATCGACGTCCGACGCCACATCCGGGCCAAGCGGGCCGCGATGCGCGCGCACGCCTCGCAGGCCAGCGCCGAGGGCGGCGCCGACCGCACCCTCGCGGCGTTCCTGCGGATCCCCCGACCCCTGTTCGACCTGGTCTTCGGCCGCGAGTGGTACGTCGACGCGACTGCCGAGGCACGGGAGACGTGCCCTGTCGACGGAAGAACGTGCACCCTCGACCAGGAGATGTGCACTGTCGATCGGGAAGCGGCGCGAGCGGCGCGGAAGCCCGCGGGTGCACGCAGCCCGGTGGGCGGCATCCGGCGTGACGTCTTCGCGGGGCTCTCGTGACGACCCCGTCGAGCGACCCTCCGCAGGCCTCCCCGGCGCGGTCCGTGCTGCGGCGCGTCGTGCAGTTCGTCATCGGCGTCGGGCTGGCCGTGTTCCTGCTCTGGTGGGGCCTGCCCCGGGTGGCCCACACCACCTGGACCGACGTGTGGCACCTGCTCTCGCAGCTGCACGCCGGGACCGTGGCCGGCCTGACGGTCCTGATGATCTCGGGGCTGTGGCTCGTGACGTTCCTGTACACCGGTTCGCTGAAGGGGCTCGGACACCTGCAGGCGATGATCGTCAACGCCTGCGGCAGCTCGATCGGCAACCTGCTGCCCGGGGGCGGCGCCGCCGGGGTCGTGGTGACCTACAAGCAGCTGCGCTCGTGGGGGTTCCTGCGCCGCGACATCTCGACGATGATCATCGTCACCGGCGTGTGGAACGTCCTCGCCCGGGTCGTGCTGCCCGTCGTCGGGATCATCGCGATCGTCGTCGGCATCGGCCACCTGAACCCCCTTGTCGCCCAAGCCGCGGTCCTCGGTGCGCTGATCGGCATCGGTGTGGTCGTGGCGTTCTGGGGGGTGCTCGCGTCGGAGACGTTCGCGCACAAGTCCGGCCGCTGGCTGATGAAGGTCACCAAGCCGCTGCGACACAGGCGCCGGCCGGACCTCGACCTGGAGCTCGCGATCACCGACCTGCGCCGGCGGATCATCGAGATCGTCCGTTACGGCTGGCTGGAGATGACCTACGGTCTCGTCGGCTTCTTCGGCGTCTACTACATCCTGTTCTGGTTCTGCCTGAACTCCATGGGCGTGCAGATGCCCTTCGCGTACATGTTCGGCGCCTACACCGTGGGGCGGCTGCTGACCGCCGTGGGGATCACGCCGGGCGGGCTCGGCGTCACCGAGGCCGGAACGGCCGCGGTGCTCGTCGGGTGGGGCGCCGACCCCGCCCAGGCGACTGCCGGGGTGGTGCTGTTCTCGCTGTTCACCCACTTCTTCGAGGTGCCGCTGGGCGTGATCGGCTGGGTGCTCTGGTGGCTCAGCCCGAAGAAGGAGCCGGGCGACGCGGAACCGGACCGGAGCACGCCCGACGACGGCTCCCCGGACGGCGACGTCACCCTGGCCCGGACCGCGTCCCCGGACCCGCCCTAGCCTGAGCATCTCCTGAGCATCCTGTGTCAAGGGTGGCCGTTGTGGGTAAGCGGGCCTACAGTCGCAATGGTGGACCGCGTCGAGGACGCGCAGGTAGCCGTTCCTCTCGTCGCGGGTCCCACCGCTTGACAGGAGGCGAGACCGTGTCAGAGTCGTCCGCACGAGGGCCCCAGCCGTCCCCGACGCTCGCACCGCTGCTGCCGGGTGGTGAGCCCATCGAGGGGCTGCTGCGGCGGGCGCAGTTCTTCACCCGAGGGACCCCGAGCGACGACTACCGCGAGGTCCACCGGCGCGACTCACGCAGTGCGGAGGCCTTCTACCGGGAGCGCTGGCACCACGACAAGGAGGTCCGCTCCACCCACGGGGTCAACTGCACCGGCTCGTGCTCGTGGAAGGTGTACGTCAAGGACGGAATCATCACCTGGGAGACGCAGCAGACCGACTACCCGTCGGTCGGCCCGGACTCACCCGAGTACGAGCCGCGCGGCTGCCCCCGCGGCGCCTCGTTCTCGTGGTACACCTACTCGCCCTCGCGCGTGCGCTACCCGTATGTCCGCAGCCCGTTGCTGGACATCTGGCGCGAGACCCGGTCGCGGGTCGCCGACCCGGTCGCCGCGTGGGCCGAGATAATGGCCGACCCCGAGCGCGTCGCCCGCTACAAGAAAGCCCGCGGCCGGGGCGGGTTCGTGCGCTCGACCTGGGCCGAGGCCACCGAGATCATGGCCGCCGCCCACGTGCACACGATCAAGGAGTACGGCCCGGACCGGGTCGCCGGGTTCTCCCCGATCCCGGCGATGTCCCAGGTCTCCTACTCCTCCGGCACCCGGTTCCTGTCGCTCATCGGCGGCACGATCCTGTCCTTCTACGACTGGTACGCCGACATGCCGATCGCCTCGCCGCAGGTGTTCGGCGACCAGACCGACGTCCCCGAGTCGGGCGACTGGTGGAACGCCGCCTACCTGGTCATCTGGGGCACGAACCTGCCGATCACGCGCACCCCCGACGCCCACTTCATGACCGAGGCCCGCTACCACGGGCAGAAGGTCGTCGTGGTCTCCCCGGACTACTCCGACCACACGAAGTTCGCCGACGACTGGCTGCCGGCGGCGCCCGGCACCGACGCCGCGCTGGCCATGGCGATGGGCCACGTGGTGCTCACGGAGTTCTTCCGGGACCGGCAGACGCCCTACTTCACCGACTACGTCAAGCGCTACACCGACCTGCCTTTCCTGGTGACGCTGAAGGAGCACGGCGACTGCTACGTGCCGGACCGGTTCCTGACGGCCGCCGACCTGCCCGCCGGAGAAGACAGCGAGGTCGAGGGTGCCGCGCACAAGACGGTCCTGCTCGACTCCGCCACCGGCGAGCCGCGGGTGCCCAACGGCTCCATCGGCTTCCGGTGGACCCCCTCCGGCGCGGGCCGCTGGAACCTCGACCTCGGGCAGCTCGACCCGCTGCTGACCGTCTACGGACGCCACGACGACGCCGTCGAGATCGACCTGCCCCGCTTCGACGTGGGACCCACCGAGGGCGGGTCGAGCATCCGGCGCGGCGTGCCGGTGCGCCGTCTCGGCGACCGGCTGGTCACCACGGTCTTCGACCTGCTCATGGCCCAGTACGCCGTCTCCCGGCAGGGGCTGCCCGGCGAGTGGCCGACCGGGTACGACGACCTCTCGCCGTACACCCCGGCGTGGCAGGAGCAGATCACCTCGGTGCCGGCTGCGGCGGCCACCCGGGTGGCCCGCGAGTTCGCCCGCACCGCAGAGCTGTCCAAGGGCCGGGCGATGATCGCGATGGGAGCCGGCACCAACCACTGGTTCCACTCCGACCTGATCTACCGCACCTTCTTCACCCTGGTCATGCTGTGCGGCTGCGAGGGCGTCAACGGGGGCGGCTGGGCGCACTACGTCGGGCAGGAGAAGGTCCGGCCGCTCACCGGCTTCCAGCAGATCGCGTTCGCGCTCGACTGGCAGCGCCCGCCACGGCACATGACGGGCACGTCCTACTTCTACGTCCACTCGGACCAGTGGCGCTACGAGGCCTTCGGGCCGGACGAGCTCGCGAGCCCGCTCGGGACGGGCCGCTTCGCGGGACGCACCTTCGTCGACTGCCTCGCCGCCGCCTCCCGGATGGGCTGGACCCCCTCGCACCCGTTCTTCAGCCGCAACCCGCTCGACATCGCCGACGAGGCGGCCGCAGCGGGTAAGCCCGTGGCCGAGCACGTCGTGGACGAGCTGCGGTCCGGCCGGCTGCGCAGCGCCAGCGGGGACCCCGACGACCCGGCGAACTTCCCCCGGGTGATGACGATCTGGCGGGCCAACCTGCTTGGGAGCTCCGGCAAGGGCATGGAGTACTTCATGCGCCACCTGCTCGGCATCGACGACGCCGTCCGGGCGCAGGAGTCGCCCGAGAGCCTGCGGCCGGCCGAGGTCGTGTGGCGCGACGAGGCGCCCCGGGCCAAGCTGGACCTGGTCACCACGCTGGACTTCCGGATGACCAGCACGTGCAGCTACTCCGACATCGTGCTGCCGGCGGCCACCTGGTACGAGAAGCACGACATCTCGACGACCGACATGCACCCGTTCGTGCACTCCTTCAACCCGGCCATCGCCCCGCCGTGGGAGGCCCGCACCGACTTCGACGCGTTCACCACGCTGGCGCGCGAGTTCTCCCGGCTCGCCGCCACCCATCTCGGCACTCGCCAGGACGTCATGGCCCTGCCGCTGATGCACGACAGCCCCGACGAGCTGGCCCAGCCGGGCGGCCTGGCCCTCGACTGGGGGGCCGGGGAGTGCGACCCGGTCCCGGGCGTCACGATGCCCCGGATCCTCACGATCGAGCGCGACTATGCCGCCGTCGCCGACAAGATGGCCGCGCTCGGCCCGCTCGTGGACACCGTCGGCACGGGCGTCAAGGGCGTCAGCTGGGTCCCGACCGAGGCCGTCGACCTGCTCGGGCGCACAAACGGGGTCGTCCACGGCGGGGTCGCGGACGGTCGGCCCCGCCTGACCCGGGACGTCCACCTTGCCGAGGCGATCCTTACCCTGTCCGGCACCACCAACGGCCAGGTCGCCGTCCAGGGCTGGCGTGCCCTCGAGGCGCAGACCGGCACGCAGCTGGCCGACCTGGCCGAGGAGCGCTCCGGCGACCGGATCAGCTTCACGGACACCCAGACCCAGCCACGGGCCGTCATCGCCTCGCCGGAGTGGTCCGGCAGCGAGGCCGGCGGGCGCCGGTACGCGCCCTTCGTCGTCAACGTCGAACGGGACAAGCCGTGGCACACCCTCACCGGGCGGATGCACTTCTTCCTCGACCACGACTGGATGTACGAGTACGGCGAGGCCCTGCCGACCTACCGGCCGCCGCTGGACTACGCCCGCCACTTCGGCGACCAGGGCGTCGGCGACCAGGGCCGGCCGGAGATCACGGTGCGCTACCTCACCCCGCACTCGAAGTGGTCGATCCACTCCGAGTACCAGGACAACCTGCACATGCTGCGGCTGTTCCGCGGTGGCCCGGTCATCTGGATGAGCCCCGTCGACGCCGAACGGATCGGCGTGCACGACAACGACTGGATCGAGGCGTTCAACCGCAACGGGGTCGTCGCCTGCCGGGCCGTGGTCACGCACCGGATGCCGTCGGGGACCGTGTACATGTACCACGCGAAGGACCGGCACCTGATGGTGCCCAAGTCGGAGGTCTCCGGCTGGCACGGCGGCGGCGACAACTCGCTGACCCGGCTCGTGGTCAAGCCCACGCACATGATCGGCGGGTACGCGCAGTTCTCCTTCGGCTTCAACTACTACGGCCCGACGGGCCACCAGCGCGATGAGATCACGGTGATCCGGCGACGGTCCCAGCAGGTTGAGTACTGACCCTCGAGAGAAAGAGCAGGCAGCGACGATGAGGCCGATGGCACAGATGGCCATGGTCATGAACCTCGACAAGTGCATCGGGTGCCACACCTGCACGGTCACGTGCAAACAGGTGTGGACCAACCGCCCGGGCACCGAGTACGTCTACTTCAACAACGTCGAGACCAAGCCGGGGCTGGGCTACCCGAAGCGGTACGAGGACCAGGAGCAGTGGCACGGCGGCTGGACGCTGGACAAGAAGGGCCGCCTCCAGCTCAAGGCCGGCGGGCGCCTGAAGAAGCTGCTGTCGATCTTCTACAACCCCGACCTGCCCTCGATCGACGACTACGGCGACCCGTGGACGTACAACTACGGCGACGTCATCAACGCCCCGCTCGGCACCCGCAACCCGATGGCCCACTCCATCTCGGCGCTGACCGGTCAGGACATGGACATGAAGTGGGGCGCCAACTGGGAGGACGACCTGGCCGGCGCGCCCGAGCGGGCCCACCAGGACCCCAACCTCGAGGGCCTGCAGGAGCAGGTCCGGATGGAGTTCGAGCAGGCCTTCATGTTCTACCTGCCGCGGATCTGCGAGCACTGCCTGAACCCGTCGTGCGTCGCCTCGTGCCCGTCCGGCGCGATGTACAAGCGGCAGGAGGACGGCATCGTCCTGGTCGACCAGGACCGCTGCCGCGGCTGGCGCTTCTGCGTCTCCGGCTGCCCCTACAAGAAGGTCTACTTCAACCACCGCACCGGCAAGGCCGAGAAGTGCACGCTGTGCTACCCCCGGATCGAGGCGGGCCAGCCGACGATCTGCTCCGAGACGTGCGTCGGGCGGCTGCGCTACCTCGGGCTGATGCTCTACGACGCCGACAAGGTCCTCGAGGCCGCGGCCACGCCCGACGAACAGGACCTCTACGAGGCGCAGATGTCGGTCTTCCTCGACCCGAACGACCCGGAGGTGGTCCGCGAGGCCGAGCGCAACGGCATACCCCACGACTGGATCGAGGCGGCCCGCCGCTCCCCCGTCTACCAGCTGGTGGCCCGTCACCGGGTGGCCCTGCCGCTGCACCCGGAGTACCGCACGCTGCCGATGGTCTGGTACATCCCGCCGCTGTCGCCCGTCTCCGACATCGTGCACGCGGAGGGCTACGACGACGCGCACCCGGAGGAGGTGTTCGCGACGATCGACTCGCTGCGCATCCCGCTGGAGTACCTCGCCAACCTGTTCACCGCCGGCCGCGTCGACACGGTGCGCAGCGTGCTGCGCAAGCTCGCGGTCGTCCGGGCGGTCCAGCGCGCCGGACAGCTCGGGCTGACCGCCAAGGACGAGCTGCCGGCGACCATCGGGGCGACCGCAACCGAGCTCGACGAGCTCTACCGGCTGCTCGCGATCGCCAAGTACGACGACCGGTACGTCATCCCCAAGGCCCACGCCGAGGACGCCGGGCGGCTGATGGCCCAGCACGAACAGCTGTTCTGCAGCCTCGACACCGAGGGCGGCCCGGGCATGGGCGGCGGTGGCCCGTTCGCCGGCGCGAGCGTCGAGCAGTTCCACGCCGGCGTCCGCCCCGGCGGCAGCCACACCTTCCACGACAGCGACGGACGCGAGCGCTTCAACCTGTTCGGCTGGGACGGGAGCGGCTCCGCACCGAAGCTCTTCCCGGAGGCGGGCACGTGACGAGCACGCAGGCCGGCACGGACCGACGCACCTCGGGAGACGACGGCACCGGGCCGGACCTGCCCACCGGCGCAGCGGCGACCTACAAGCTCGCCTCGGTCCTGCTCCAGTACCCGACCCGATCCCTCCTCGAGGGTCTCGACACGCTCGGTGCGGCACTCGAGCGGGTACCGCGCCGGCCGCGGGCCGAGCTGGCCCGCTTCCTCGACTGGCTGGCCGGCACCCCGTCCGCGGACGTCGCGGTGCACTACGTCGAGACCTTCGACCTGCGGCGGCGGTGCAGCCTCTACCTGACCTACTTCCGCTCGGGCGACACCCGCAACCGGGGGATGGCGATGCTGGCCGTCAAGACCGCCTACCGCGTCGCCGGGTTCACCCCCTCCGACGACGAGCTGCCCGACTACCTGCCCCTCGTCCTCGAGTTCGCTGCGCTCTCGCCGCGCGGCGAGACGCTGCTGGCCCGCCACCGTGCCGACCTCGAGCTGCTGCGGCGCGGGCTGGAGCGGGCCGAGAGCCCGTACCTGGCCGTGGTCGAGGCGGTGTGCGTCCAGCTGCCCGGACTGGGCCGGCGCGAGCTGGCCGCGGTGACCCGGGCCTGGGAGACCGGCCCGCCGCAGGAGGCCGTCGGGCTCGAACCGTTCGCCCCGCCCGAGTACCTGGGCGGCTACCCGACCGGTCGCGCTGGTGCGGCCGCGCCGACCGGCACAGAGGAGGACCGACGATGAGCGCCACGTGGGCCTACTTCTGGTGGGTGATCCTGCCGTACATCGCGATGGCGGTCTTCGTCATCGGCCACATCTGGCGCTGGCGCTACGACCAGTACGGGTGGACCAGCTACTCCACCGAGCTGCAGGAGCACAAGCGGCTCAAGTGGGGTGCGCCGCTGTTCCACTACGGCACCTTCGCAGCGATCGGCGGCCACGTCATCGGGATCCTGATCCCGAAGCAGTGGGTCGAGGCGATCGGCATCAACGAGCACGCCTACCACCTCTTCTCGGCCGTCGCCGGGCTGATCGCCGCAGCGCTGGTCATCATCGGCGTGGCGATCCTCGCCACCCGCCGGCTGTTCGTCCCCCGGGTGCGCGCCACGACGAGCCGGGTCGACTGGGTGGCGCTGGTCCTGCTCGCGATCATGGTCGGGCTCGGCATCGCGACGACCTCGATCAACGCACCGCTCGGCTTCGACTACCGCGAGACCATCTCGATCTGGTTCCGCGGCCTGTTCGCCGGCGACGCGAACATCGCGCTGGCCCAGAGCTCCCCGATCATCTTCCAGATCCACGCGGTCGCCGCATGGCTGCTGTTCCTGATCTGGCCGTTCACCCGGCTGGTGCACGCCTGGAGCTACCCGCTCTGGTACCTGTGGCGGCCCTACGTCGTCTACCGCGCCAAGAAGGCCGGCCCGCCCGCCGAGCCGGGCACCGGCGGACGCAAGTGGCGCAAGATCGGCGTGCGCTACTGAACCGAGCCCCGCAGCGCCACTGCTTCGGCCGGTCCCTGCGGCGCCGGTCCCGTACCGGCGGACGACCGTTGGTCTGCGATCGCCCGACGCTCGTGCTCGGCCGGCGCCACCCGGGGACCGTCGCGGCGACCAACGGTCGTCGGTCGGTACCTTCGCGGCTCAGGGCGGGGCGAAGCGGCAGCGTCCGGCGGGTCCGGCGTCGGCCGGCACGCCTTGCTCAGGGCTGTTCGAACACCACGGCCATCGGCGTCTGCTCCGAGCCCTGTCCGAGCGGGTTGTCGGCGAACATCGCCTCGTAGCGCTCCTTCGGCCCGGCCGCGTCCAAGCCGAGCACGTTGCGGCCGAGGTCGTTGGCGTCCATCACGACCGTGCCGCCGAAGGTGTCGCGCCACGGCGCCGGCACCCGGGCCCGGATCGCCGCCGACAACCGTGCCGCCACGCCGTCGGGGTCCTTCGGGCCGAGCTTGGCCGAGACGTTGGCCGGGTAGACCGAGTACTCCGTCGGCCCGTCGATGGCGCGGATGTCGCCACCCACCAGGTCGTAGAACAGGCCCCGCCTGCCGACCAGCTTGCCGACCGCCCCGCCGACGGCGGCATACAGCACCCGGGGCAGGCCGGCCTCCTGGATCGCCAGCTGCATGGTGAACGGCGAGCCGAGCCCGATCCCGGCCGGGGTGCGCGTCACGTACCGCGAGAGCACCCGGGCCGGCCGGGAGACCTTGATGTCCCAGACGAAGTAGGACCGGCCCTGCGTGATCGCCACCACCTTCTCGGAGATGAAGAAGTACCAGCGCCCCTTCGTGGCGACCTCGTGCTCCGCCCCGGCCTCGGGCAGCCCGGCAAAGAACCGCTCCACGTAGCCGAGGGTCTTCTCGTCGAGGTCGTCCTCGCGGGCGTACAGCTCGGTGCGCAGCGGGTAGCGCCGCACCGCCTCACCCGAGTCGAGCCGCAGGTCGAGCGACTTGCGGGCGTTCGGCTCGTAGTCGGTCTTCGGCCGGGTCTGCACCGCCACCGCGTCGTCGGACGGCTGCTCGTCGAAGTACTCCTGCAGCCACAGCTCGAGGTTGACCAGGCGCCAGAAGGTCATCGAGTCGACGTCGTTGGTGCCCTTGATCCAGCCCTCGAAGGCGTGCAGCACCTCGGTCTGCTCGAAGTACGGCCGGTTGGCGAACGACTCGGACAGGAAGATGCCGTAGAAGTGGTTCTTCAGCGTCATGAACCACTCGCCCTGCGGTGTGGTGAAGCCGATCTTGTTGCGCCGCAAGCGGATCGAGTCGGGCAGCAGGCCGGTCGTCGCGTCGCGCAGGATGCGCTTGTTCCAGCCGTCCTTGATGATCGCCTCGTCCGAGAGCGAGAAGACGAACTTGACGACCTCCTTGTCGAGGAACGGCACGCGCCCCTCGAGCGAGAACCGCATGGTGTTCTTGTCCTCGTAGCGCAGCAGCGAGGGCAGCGACCCGACGAAGAGGTCCTCGATCAGGCGCTTCTTGAGGTTGCGCTGTTCGACGACGTAGCGCTCGTCGCGGTGCGCCGCCACGAAGTCCCGGCCGAGCAGCTGCGTCGTGGGGATGTCGCGGCGCCCGCGCAGCCGCGCCTTGAGCTTGAACCGGCCCAGCCGGTACAGCACGTCGAGCGACCTGGACAGCTCGGCCGCCGCCTTGAGCCCGCCCTCGGCCCGCAGCTGACGCAGGTAGACGAAGTAGTAGGGCACGTAGCCGGCCATCATCTCGTCGGCGCCCTGCCCGTCGAGCAGTACGGTCACGTGCTCGGTCGCCTCGCGCATCACCTGGTACTGGGCGTACGGGCCGCTGGAGATCAGCGGCTCCTCCTGGGTGCGCACGAAGTCGCGCAGGTCGGCCTTGAACTCCGAGGCGGTCGGCTTGATCTTGTGCCCGGCGACGTGGCCGCGGCAGATCTCCAGGACGTCGTCGACGTAGCGCTCCTCGTCGTTGATCGAGTTCGGGAAGACCGCGCTGAACGTGTTCTGCTGCTGGCCGACGGACTCGGTCGTCCTGTCGCCCGAGTTGATCAGCCGGTTGATGACGACGGCGACGGCCGACGAGTCGAGCCCGCCGGACAGCGACGTGCCCACCGGCACCTCGGACTGGAGCCGGAGCCGGACCGCCTCGACGAGCCGCTCGCGGTACTCCGCGGTGGCCGCCTCGTCGTAGGGTCGCTGCTGGTGCGCCAGCTCGGCCAGCTCCTCGCGCAGCCGGGTGAACATCCGCCGGTCGGCGTGACCGTCCTCGCCGATCGTCATCATCTCGCCGGGCTCGAGCCGCTCGATCCCGTCGAAGAACGTCTCCGGCCCGTCCTCGTGGATCCGGTAGCGCAGGTACCGGTAGATGGTGCGCTCGTTAGGACGCTTCTCGTAGTGGCCCGATGCGAGCAGGGGCTTGATCTCCGAGGCGAACAGCCACGCGGCGGCGCCGTCCGCGCCCGAGCCGGCTGAGCGGCATACGTACACGGGTTTGATGCCGAAGTGGTCGCGTGCGAGGGTCATGGTGCGGCGCTCGCGGTCCCAGATCGCCAGGCCGAACATCCCGTTGAAGCGGTCGAACGCGTCCGCGCCCCACTCGGCGAACGCCTCGAGCACGACCTCGGTGTCGCAGTCCGTCGTGAACACCCGGCCCAGCTGCTGCAGCTCGGCGCGCAGGTCGAGGTAGTTGTAGACCTCGCCGTTGTAGGCGATCGTGAAGCGCTCGTCGGCGGTGCTCATCGGCTGCTGACCGTGGGCGACGTCGATGATCGAGAGCCGCCGGTGGGCCAGCCCGCCCCGGCCGTGCGTGAAGATCCCCTCGCCGTCCGGGCCGCGGTGGCGCTGGCAGTCGTTCATCCGGCGCAGCAGCGCCTCGTCCGCCTCGAAACCGACGTATCCCGCGATCCCACACATGCGCCCAAGGGTAGTGGTGGTATGCCGCTGGGCCCGGCGCCGGCCCACCCCATCGACAGTGCAGCAATCCCGATCGAGGATCACCAGAGCTGCTCTCTCGATTACGAAAGGTGCACTCTCGATGTGGTCACCAGGTCACTCCCACTCGATGGTGCCCGGGGGCTTGCTGGTGACGTCGAGCACGACCCGGTTGACCTCGGGCACCTCGTTGGTGATCCGCGTCGAGATGTGCGCGAGCACCTCGTAGGGCACCCGGGCCCAGTCGGCCGTCATGGCGTCCTCCGAGGCGACCGGGCGCAGCACGATCGGGTGGCCGTAGGTGCGCCCGTCGCCCTGCACGCCCACGGAGCGCACGTCGGCGAGCAGCACGACCGGGCACTGCCAGATCTCGCGGTCGAGCCCGGCCCGGGTCAGCTCCGCGCGGGCGATCGCGTCGGCGCGGCGCAGCACGGCCAGGCGCGGCGCGTCGACCGCCCCGACGACCCGGATGGCCAGGCCCGGCCCGGGGAACGGCTGGCGCCACACGATCGCCTCGGGCACGCCCAGCTCGAGGCCGACCTGGCGCACCTCGTCCTTGAACAGGGCGCGCAGCGGCTCGACGAGCCCGAACCGCAGGTCGTCGGGCAGCCCGCCGACGTTGTGGTGGCTCTTGATGTTGGCCGCGCCGTCCCCGCCCCCGGACTCGACCACGTCGGGGTAGAGGGTGCCCTGCACGAGCCACTTGACCGGGTGCTCCTCCCCGGCCTCGCCGTGCGACCCCCGCGAGACGACGTCGCGGGCCGCCTGCTCGAAGACGCGGATGAACTGCTCGCCGATGATCTTGCGCTTGGTCTCCGGGTCGGTGACCCCGGTCAGGGCGGCCAGGAAGCGCTCGCGGGCGTCGACGACGAGCAGGTCGACCCCGGTCGCGGCGACGAAGTCGTGCCGGACCTGCTCGGCCTCGCCCTCGCGCAGCAGCCCGTGGTCGACGAACACGCAGGTCAGCTGGTCGCCGACGGCCCGCTGGACGAGGGCCGCCGCAACCGACGAGTCGACGCCGCCGGACAGGGCACACAGCACCCGGTCGCCGCCGACCTGCGCCCGCACCGCGGCCACGAGGTCGCCCACCACGTTGCCGGGGGTCCATGACGGCTCGATGCCGGCGCCGTGCCACAGGAAGTTCTCGAGCACCCGCTGGCCCTGCTCGGAGTGCAGCACCTCGGGGTGCCACTGCACGCCGTAGAGCCGGCGCTCGTCGTCCTCGATCGCGGCCACCGGCGTGCCGGCGGTCGAGGCGGTCACCCGGGCACCCTGCGGCGCGACCGTGACCGAGTCGCCGTGTGACATCCAGACGACCTGGCTCGCCGGCTGGCCCGCGAAGAGGGTGGACCCGGCCGTGGTGACCGTGGCGTCGGTCTTGCCGTACTCGCGCGCGCCGGTCTGCTCGACCGTGCCGCCCAGCGCCTGCGCCATCGACTGGAAGCCGTAGCACATCCCCAGGACCGGCACGCCCGCCGCGAGCAGCGCGGCGTCGAGCCGGGGCGCCCCCGGCTCGTAGACCGAGCTCGGCCCACCGGAGAGGATCACCGCGGCCGGCTGCCTGGCCAGCATCTGGTCGACCGGCATCGAGTGCGGCACGACCTCGCTGTACACCCGCGCCTCGCGTACCCGCCGGGCAATGAGCTGGGCGTACTGCGCGCCGAAGTCGACCACGAGCACGGGGTGACGCTGCAGGTCGGTGGGGCTCTGGCTCACGGGCGAAGCCTAGCCGTCCGCCGACCTGCTGCCGGATGCCGCCGGGCCGGGACCGCGCGGGGGCACCGCCCCGCGGTGGGCGGCATACCCACGGCGTCCGGACCGGCCGGCGGTTCCGGTGCGGCGGTCAGGCGGGCTGGCCGTCCTGCGCGGTGGCGGCCGGGCCACCCGCGGGGTGGACCCGCTGCAGCAGCGCGGTCGTCTCCAGGTGGACGCGGTGCTCGGCGACCCAGGGCAGCACCGGCACGAACCCGGCCAGCAGGTTCAGCACGATCCGCTTGAGGCTCCAGGCGCTCTTCAGGCCCAGGTTGGCGACCGACGCGGCATACCCCATGTAGATGAAGCCGTGGATGTAGCTCCAGTTGCGGGTCAGGAAGTTGTCCATGCCCAGGCCGTACTTCATCACCATCTCGGCGATCAGGATGAACAGCGCGACACCGGCGGTGATCGCCATGACGCGGTAGGCGGACAGCGCCGTGCGGATCTGGTTCGGCTTGGCCAGGTGGGTGGGGTGGGTGCTCACGCGTGGGCTTCTTCCTTCGGTGCGACCGGCCGGCGCTGCGCCAGCCATTCGGCTCTGATGATCTTGGCAAACATCCAGACGGCGAACAGGCCGAAGGCCCACCACTGGACGGCGTAGGCGGCGTTCCTGAGGTTCAGGTGCGAGGGCAGCTCGGGCGGCGGCACCCGCGTCAGCCCGGTGGCGGCCGGGTCGAGGGCCGTGCCGTCGGCCGACTCGCTCGAGGCGAGCAGGACGACGTTGTAGAGCTGTCCGGGCCACTCGTTGACCAGTGCGGCCAGGTCGATCGCCTGCCGTTGCGGCTCGGGCAGCGCGCCGGAGCCGACCCGGGGCGACTCACCGGGGCCGAGCGTGCCGAGGACCTCGACGGTGCCGGCCGGCGGGGCCGGCGGCCGAGCCGGCGTGCCGGCGACGAACCCGCGCAGCACGGCGACCGTGCCCTGCGCGGTCTGCAACGGGGTGACGACCCACGAGCCCGTCCGCCCGTCCAGGCGGCGGTCGACGACGAGGATCTGGTCGGCGGCGGCGTAGGTGCCGGTGGCGATGACCCGCCGGTTCGAGAAGTCGGCCTCGAACGCGGAGTGCGGCCGGGTCACCTGCCCGAGCGGCTCGCGTGGCAGGCTCGCAGCGGCCGCGACGGCCTCGGCCCGGCCCTTGTCCTGGGCAACCCCGAGCTGCCAGAGCCCCAGGAGGGTGCACGCGGTCACGACGACGGCCAGGACCAGGACCAGCCCGATCCAGCGAGGTCGAACGAGGCCGGCAGACACTCCCCCAGCGTAGGTCACCGTCGAGGTGCCACAGGACTGACCCGGGTGGCCCCTACAATGACGCACGAACCTGACCGAGCCGACGACCGAGAGGCCCGCCGTGGTGCAGCTGCTGCTCGCGCACCTCGTCGCCGCCACCCTGGCACCGCTGCTGGTACGGCGGCTCGGCCGCACCGCGTTCTTCGTCGTCGCACTGGCCCCCGCGGCCTCGTTCGGATGGCTGGTCGCTGTGGCCGGCGAGGTCCGCGCCGGGCACGGCCCCGAGCAGCGGGTCACCTGGGTGCCCGGCCTCGGACTCGACCTGGACTTCCGGCTCACCACCCTCTCGTGGGTGCTATCGCTGCTCGTGACCGGCGTGGGTGCCCTGGTGCTGTTCTACTGCCGCTGGTACTTCGCGCGGGACGACCCGGGCCTGTGGCGGTTCATCGCGGTCTTCACCGCGTTCGCCGGTGCGATGCTCGGACTCGTCCTGACCGACAACTTCCTGATCCTCTACGTCTTCTGGGAGCTGACGACGGTCTTCTCCTACCTGCTGGTCGGGCACAACCCCGCGAGCCTGACGAACCGGCGCTCGGCCATGCAGGCCCTGATCGTGACCACGGTCGGTGGTCTGGCCATGCTGGTCGGCATCATCGCCCTCGGTGTCCGGCACAGCTACCGGATCAGCGAGGTTCTGGCCGACCCGCCGCCGCTCGACGCCGTCACCGTCGGTGCCGTGGTGCTGCTGCTGGTCGGGGCGCTCAGCAAGTCGGCCCTGTTCCCCTTCCACTTCTGGCTGCCCGGCGCGATGGCGGCACCCACGCCGGTCAGCGCCTACCTGCATGCGGCCGCCATGGTCAAGGCGGGCGTCTACCTCGTCGCACTGCTCGCCCCCGCCTTCGCCGGAGCACCGGCGTGGCACGCGCTGACGCTCGGCCTCGGCGTCGCCACCATGCTCGTCGGGGGGTGGCGCGCGCTGCGACAGCACGACATCAAGCTCCTGCTCGCCTATGGCACCGTCAGCCAGCTCGGCTTCATGGTCGCGTTCGCTGGGCTCGGCACCCAGGAGGGCGCCCTGGCCGCACTCGCGCTGGTCGTCTCCCATGGGCTGTTCAAGTCGACCCTGTTCCTCACCGTCGGGGTGATCGACCACGCGACCGGCACCCGGGACCTGCGCGAGCTGTCCGGCGTGGGTCACCGGCTGCTGCCGCTGGCCGTCCCGGCCGTGCTCGCCGGGTGCTCAATGGCCGGCATCCCCCCACTGGCCGGCTTCGTCGCGAAGGAGGCCGCGATCACGGCAGAGCTCGAGGCGGCCACCGGCGCGGTGCCGTTCGCGCCGGGCTGGGGCTGGCTGCTCACGGTCGCCGTGCTCGCCGGCATGGTCCTGACCGTCGCCTACACCGCGCGGTTCCTCTGGGGTGCCTTCGCCACGAAACCGGGTATGCCGCCCACCCCCCTGCACGCGCCGCACCCGGGGTTCGTCCTCGCCCCGCTCCTGCTGGGCGTGGGCTCCCTGCTCGTCGGGCTGCTGGCCCCGCTCGAGCACGAGTGGCTGGTGCCGTACTCGCGCGAGCTGACGGCCGGGGCAAGCCCGCAGGTGCTTGCCCTGTGGCACGGTTTCACCCCGGCGTTCGGCCTGTCGGTGCTCGCCATCGCCGTGGGCCTCGTGCTGTTCGTCCGGCGCGACCGGATCGCCCGGGTCCAGTCGGCGATGCCCTCGATCGTCGACACGGAGCGTGGCTATGCCCGGCTGATCCGCTGGCTCGAGGTCGGCTCGGTCGAGGTGACCGCCCGGACCCAACGCGGCTCGCTCCCCTTCTACCTGGCCACGATCCTGCTCGTGTTCATCGCCCTGCCCGGCGCCATGTCGGTCACCCGAGGGGCGATCGGGGCGCTCCGGCTCTGGGACTCCCCCGCGCAGGCCGTCGTCGGGGCCGTTGTCGTCGCGGCTGGCATCCTCGTCCTGCTGACGAACCGGCGGCTCGCCTCGGTGATGCTCGTCGGTGTCACCGGCTACGGGGTCGCCACCCTGTTCATCCTGCACGGCGCGCCGGATCTCGCGATCACCCAGATGTTGGTCGAGACCGTCTCGCTCGTCGTGTTCGTCCTCGCGCTGCGCCGGCTGCCGACCCGGTTCGAGCGGCACGACCGGTCCTTGCGCCGCCGCTGGCGGGTCGTCCTCGGGACCGCCTCGGGGGCTGCCGTCGGCGCGATCGCCCTCGTCGCTAGCGCGGCGCGGCACGACACGCCGGTCTCGATCGACTTCCCCACCGAGGCGTACGCGTTCGGGCACGGCAAGAACATCGTCAACGTGACCCTCGTCGACATCCGTGCCTGGGACACCCTC
This sequence comes from Intrasporangium sp., assembly GCF_039812505.1. Taxonomy (GTDB): domain Bacteria; phylum Actinomycetota; class Actinomycetes; order Actinomycetales; family Dermatophilaceae; genus Intrasporangium_A. The sequence goes on from NZ_JBDIAQ010000035.1 coordinate 25,181, forward strand.
GGGGAGGTCTCCGTCCTCGTGGCGGCGGCTACCGGCATCGCGAGCCTCATCTTCGTCAGGACCCGTAACACCGCGCTCTCCATGGCCAGCGCCCAGTCCCTCACCCCGACGGAGCCGGGCCGGGGCACCTGGCTGCGGGGCGGCCGGACCCTGCGCCCCGAGCGCCGCTCGGTCATCTTCGAGGTGGTCACCAGACTGATCTTCCACATCATGATCGCGGTGTCCCTCTACGTGCTGTTCTCGGGGCACAACCTGCCCGGCGGTGGCTTCGCCGGGGGCCTCGTCGCGGGTCTGGCCCTCGTCGTGCGCTACCTCGCCGGCGGTCGCTACGAGCTCGACGAGGCGGCTCCCTTCGACGCCGGCCTCGTCGTCGGCCTCGGTCTGCTGATCGTCGTGCTGGCCGCCCTGGCGCCGCTGGCGTTCGGCGGCACGATCCTGCAGTCCACCGTCTTCGACTTCACCCTGCCGCCGTGGGGCGAGGTGCACCTCGTCACGTCCGCCTTGTTCGACATCGGGGTCTACCTCATCGTGTTCGGCATGATGCTCGACATCGTGCGCAGCCTCGGCACCGGCATCGACCGGCAGATCGCCGCAGAGCAGAACGAGCGGGTCGAGCAGGGGGCGGGCTCATGAGACCGACACTGCCGTTCGCGCCCCCCGCCGCCGAGGCCGTCCTGCCCGCTGCTGGCGACCCGACGATCTCGGACCGTCTCGCCCCCAACGTCGTGCTTCTCGTCGTCGTGGCGGTGCTCGTGGCCACCGGGGTCTTCCTGCTGCTCGACCGCAGCCTGGTGCGCGTCCTGCTCGGCACGCTCCTCATCGGCAACGGCGTGTCGGTGCTGTTCCTCCTCGTCAGCGGCCCGGCCGGCGAGCCGCCCTTTGCCGGCATCCCGGCCACGCAGGTGAGTGACCCGCTCCCGCAGGCCATGGTCCTGACCGCGATCGTCATCTCCCTCGCCACGATCGGGTTCCTGCTCGCCCTGTCGTATCGGCTCTGGCAGCTCTCCGGCACGGACAACGTGCCCGACGATATCGAGGACGCCCGGCTCCAGGAGCTCGCCGACCTCGACGAGCCCTCGAGCACCTTCGCCGAGGGCGACGAGTCCACGACGACGGCCGACGAACTCGCCGAGGACCGGACATGACCGCCGGGCTCTCCGACCTCGTCCCGATGCCGGTCCTCCTCCCGCTTCTGGGCGCGGCCCTCACCCTGGCCGTTCGGCGCTCGCCCCGCCTCCAACGGCTCACCAGCACTGCGGTCCTCAGCGGGCTCGTCGCGGTCGCCGCGGTGCTCGTCGTCGAGACGGACCGGCGCGGCCCCCTGGTGCTCTGGGTCGGGGCGTGGAAGGAGCCGCTCGGCATCTCCCTGGTCGCCGACCGGCTCAGTGCTCTCATGCTGCTCGTGTCCGGCGTCGTCATGCTCGTCGTGCTCGTCTTCTCGATCGCCCAGGGCTACGAGGACGACGAGACGGACACCCCGATGACGATCTTCCACCCGACCTACCTCGTCCTCGCCGCAGGGGTGAGCAACGCCTTCCTCGCCGGCGACCTGTTCAACCTGTTCGTCGGCTTCGAGATCCTGCTCTTCGCCTCGTACGTGCTGCTGACGCTGGGAGGCACCAGCCAGCGGATTCACGCCGGGACGACATACGTCGTCGTGAGCCTGCTCTCCTCCGCCCTCTTCCTGATCGGGATCGCCGCGACGTATGCCGCGACCGGCACCGTCAACCTCGCGCAGCTCGCGATCCGTATCGGGGGTCTCGACCCTGGCGCCGTGCTCGTCCTGCAGCTGTGCCTGCTCACGGCGTTCGGGATCAAGGCCGCGGTCTTCCCGCTCTCGGCCTGGCTCCCGGACAGTTACCCCACCGCACCGGCTCCCGTCACCGCCGTCTTCGCCGGGCTGCTGACCAAGGTCGGCATCTACGCCATCATCCGGGTGCAGACCCTGCTGTTCCCCCAGTCGCCGCTGCACGGGCTGCTCATGTGGGCGGCGCTGCTGACCATGCTCATCGGCATCCTCGGCGCCGTCTCGCAGTCCGGTCTCAAGCGGATCCTCTCGTTCACCCTGGTCAGCCACATCGGGTACATGCTCTTCGGGATCGCTCTGGCGACGACCCACGGGATGGCCGGCGCGATCTTCTACGTCGTGCACCACATCACGATCCAGACCGCGCTGTTCCTCATCGCGGGTCTGGTCGAGCGCTTCGCCGGGACGACGTCCCTCGACCGGCTCGCCGGTCTGGCTGTCGCCTCACCCGTTCTGTCCGTCCTCTTCTTCATCGCTGCCATGAACCTGTCCGGGATCCCGCCGATGTCCGGGTTCCTCGGCAAGATCGGGCTGTTCCAGGCCGGGCTCGAGGTCGGCACCACACTGTCGTGGGCGCTGGTCGTGGCCGGGATCGTGACGAGCCTGCTGACCCTCTATGCGCTGGCCAAGGTGTGGAGCCAGGCGTTCTGGCGCCCCTTCTCCGACGTCCCTGACGGGGAGGTGACCGGGCAGGCTCCCGTCCCGTCCGAGGCTCTGCCTCCGTCCGAGGC
>NZ_JBDIAQ010000036.1:0-27677 GCF_039812505.1 Intrasporangium sp.
CGACCCGCCTCGCGACATGACCCGCGACATGCCCCGGCCCGGGCCCACGTAGCAGCGCACTCACGCTCGCGGCCGCTGCGCCGCCCGGACGACCGACCGGTGCAGCAGCTCGACGAGCAGCCCACCGGCCAGGCCGACGGCCAGCGACTCCCACACCAGGGCCGCCGGTGCGCTGAAGGTGAACAGCTCCCGGGCGGCCGGGACCACGAAGGCCAGCACCGCCAGCAGGACCATCGCGCCGAGCAGCAGGGCCTTCCACAGCCGGAACGGCCGGGACAGGATCGCCAGGATCCAGAAGAACACCAGCAGCAGGGTGATCGTCGCGCCGGTGCCGGGCTGGCGGCACGCGGCCTCGACGGCGTCCGCCGCCAGGGAGCACCGGTCGAGGAACTCGTCCCGGGGCACGCCGTACCGGCTGCCCGCCACCAGGTACGAGGCGATCACGGACAGCCCGGCCACGGCCCCCGCCGGGACCGCGAAGCGCAGGATGCGGCCGAGGAAGCCGGGCTCGTAGCGGCGCCGGTTCGGACCGAGGGCCAGGAAGAAGGCCGGGATGCCGATCGTCACCGCGGAGACCAGCGTCAGGTGCCGGGGCAGGAACGGGAACGCCGTGGCCATCAGGGCCGTCGCGACGATCGCGACCAGGCTCATCGCGTTCTTGGCGACGAACAGGTTGGCGACGCGCTCGACGTTGCCGATGACCCGGCGGCCCTCGTGCAGGGCGGTGGGCAGGTGGGCGAACCGCCCGTCGAGCAGCACCAGCTCCGCGACGGCCTTGGTCGCCTGCGCGCCGTTGCCCATGGCGACCCCGATGTCGGCGTCCTTGAGCGCGAGCGCGTCGTTGACGCCGTCGCCGGTCATCGCCACGACGTGCCCGTCCGCCTGCAGCGCGTGGACCAGGGCCCGCTTCTGCTCCGGGCTGACCCGCCCGAACACCGTCGTGTCCCGGGCCACCTCGCGCAGCGCGGCCGGGTCCTCGCCGAGGGTCCGTGCATCGACGGGGACCCCGGCGTCCAACCCGACCCGGCGGGCGACGGCGGCCACGGTCCGGGGGTTGTCGCCCGAGATCACCTTGATCGCCACGTCCTGCTCGGCGAAGTAGCCCAGCGTCTCGCGGGCGTCCTCGCGCACCTGCTCGCTGAGCAGGACGAGCCCGGCCGGGCGCAGGTCGCCGGGCAGGACCGGCTCGGTCAGGTGTGCGCTGCTGCGGGCCAGCGCGACGACCCGGCGGCCGGTCGCGGCCACCTCGCCGGCGCGCTCGCGCCCCGGGCTCCCGTCGGGCAGCAGCACCTCTGGTGCGCCGAGCAGCCAGGTGCCCCGCTCCCCGAAGCAGCCGGCGCTCCACTTGCGCTCCGACGTGAAGGGGATGGTGCCGGTCCGTCGCCAGCCGGCCGGTGGTGCCAGCGCCGTAGCGACGGCGGCGAGGGTCCCGTTCGGGTTCGGGTCGTCGGCCAGCGCCCCGAGGGCCTCGCGCAGCTGCCCGGTCGGGACGCCGTCCAGGGCCTCGACGTCCTCGAGGACGATCTCCCCGACGGTCAGCGTGCCGGTCTTGTCCAGGCACACGACGTCGACCCGGGCCAGCCCCTCGACGGCGGGCAGCTGCTGCACGAGGACCTGGCGGCGCGCCAGCTGGACCGCCGAGAGCAGGAACGCGATGGAGGTGAGCAGCACCAGCCCCTCGGGGACCAGGCCGACCAGACCGGCGGCCGAGCGGATGACGACCGCCTGCCACCCCTGCGCGCCGACGGCCCGCCACTGCGACCACACCTGCAGCGGCAGCGCCACCACGATGACCCAGGTGATGTAGGTCAGCAGCCGGTTGATCGAGGCCTGGATCTCCGAGTGGGTCCGGGTGAAGCGACGGGCCTCGGCGGCGATCCGGTTGACGTACGCGTCGGCCCCGACCTCCTCCGCGTGGAACCGGCCCGTCCCGGCGACCACCGCCGTGCCCGAACGGATCCGGTCGCCCGGCACGTGGTGGACCGGGTCGGCCTCGCCGGTGAGGTTCGACTCGTCCAGCTCGAGCCCCGTGCAGCTGTGCAGCGTCCCGTCCGCGGGCACCTGGTCGCCCGTCCGCAGCTCGACCAGGTCGCCCAGGACCACCTCGTGGGTCGGTATGACGCTCAGCTCGCCGTCGCGCACCACCCGGGTCCGTGGGGCGTTGAGCAGCGCGAGCCGGTCGAGCTTGCGCTTGGCCAGGTACTCCTGGACGATCCCGATGCCCGAGTTGACGACCAGGACGATGCCGAACAGGCCGTCGGCGAAGCTGCCCGTCGTCATGACCATGACGAACAGGGCCCCCAGGATCGCGTTGAACCTGGTCAGCACGTTGGCCCGGAAGATCTCCCCGAGCGAGCGGGAGGTGCGCTCGTGCAGCTCGTTGGTCTGCCCGCGGGCGACCCGCTCGGCCACCTCGGCCCGGGTCAGGCCGGTGGCGCGCGTCGCGCCCGTCGTCAGGTCCACCTGCTCCCCGGGTGTGCTCACCGCGCCATTGTCCCGGGTCGGGAGCCATGGTCGGGGCAGCGCACCGCCCGGGTCGACCGGCCCGTGCCCGATGGGGCCGGCGGAGGGTCGCCGCGACCGGCCGCGCCTCCCGGAGCGGCGGGAGGTGGGCGGCATACGGACGGGCTCGCGGAGCGGGCGACGCTGGTGGGACCATGTGACGGTGACCGAGCCGACCCAGCGCGCCAGGGCGACCGCAGCCTCCTACTCCATCACCGTCCGCATCCATGCCGGGACCGACCCGGCGGTGATCGGGCAGCTCGCGATCAAGGTGGCCGACACCGGCGGCATCACCACCGCCCTGGACATCGTCGACTCGCACCCGGACCGGCTCGTCATCGACCTGACCTGCTCGGCGTCCGACGCCGACCACGCGGCCGAGATCGTCGCCGCCATCGACAGCCTCGACGGCGTGCGCGTGCACAAGGTCTCGGACCGGACCTTCCTGCTGCACCTGGGCGGCAAGATCAGCGTCGAGCCCAAGGTGAACCTGCGCAACCGGCAGGACCTCGCCATGGCCTACACGCCGGGCGTCGGCCGGGTCAGCATGGCCCTGCACGAGCACCCGGAGGACGTGCCGAAGCTGACGATCAAGGGCAACTCGGTCGCGGTCGTCACCGACGGCACGGCGGTCCTGGGCCTGGGCGACATCGGCCCGCAGGCGGCGCTGCCGGTCATGGAGGGCAAGGCGGCCCTGTTCAAACGGTTCGCCAACATCGACGCGTGGCCGATCTGCCTCGACACGACCGACGCCGACGAGATCGTCCGCGCGGTGGAGCTGATCGCACCCGGCTTCGGCGGCATCAACCTCGAGGACATCTGCGCCCCCAAGTGCTTCGAGATCGAGGCCAAGCTGCGCGAGCGGCTGGACATCCCGGTGTTCCACGACGACCAGCACGGCACCGCGATCGTCGTGCTCGCGGCCCTGACGAACGCGCTGCGGATCATCGCCAAGCCGCTGCCCGAGGCCAAGATCCTCGTCTCCGGCGGCGGGGCCGCCGGCTCGGCGATCGTGCAGCTGCTGCTGGCCGCGGGTGCCGTCGACGTCACGGTCTACGACCGGCCCGGCCTGCTGAACAAGGACGACGAGTCACTGCCCCCGGCGTGGCGCCACCTGGCCGAGCAGACCAACCCGCGCGGCCTGCACGGCACGCTGCGTGACGGCCTGCAGGGAGCCGACGTCTTCATCGGCGTCAGCGCGCCGCGCATCCTGGCGCCCGAATGGATCGAGGAGATGGCACCCCAGCGGATCGTGTTCGCCTTGGCCAACCCCGACCCCGAGGTCGACATCTTCGAGGCGACCCAGCGCGCGGCGGTCGTCGCGTCGGGCCGCAGCGACTACCCCAACCAGATCAACAACGTGCTGGCCTTCCCCGGCGTCTTCCGCGGGCTGCTCGATGCCCGCGCGACCGACATCACCACCGAGATGCTGATCAAGGCCGCCGAGGCGATCGCCTCGGTCGTCTCCGACCAGCAGCTCAACGCCAACTACATCATCCCGAGCGTCTTCCACCCCGACATGAGCAAGACGGTTGCCAAGGCGATCGTCGACTGCGTCCCGAAGGCCCCGAAGCCGTCCATCCCGATGACCCAGTGAGGGCCGCGCCGACCGGCCGGAGCGCGGCGATGCCGGGCGGGGCGGCCGTGACGTGGTGGGGCCGGTGAGCGCGGGATCCGCCGGCGCGCAGCGCTACGCGATCGACGGCCGCCGGGCCTGGTTGGTCTGGGCCAGCGCGATCTCGGTCTACGTGCTGGCCGTCTTCCACCGGACCTCGCTCGGCGTGGCCGGCGTGGTCGCGGCCGAGCGCTTCGAGATCTCGAGCTCGCAGCTGTCGCTGTTCACGATCGTGCAGATCGCCGTCTACGCCGGGATGCAGCTGCCGGTCGGGGCGCTGCTGGACCGGTACGGCTCCAAACGGCTCCTCGGGGTCGGGCTGAGCCTGCTCACCGCGGCACAGCTGACCTTCGCCTTCGTCGACACGCTGCCCGCCGCGCTGGCCTGCCGGGTGTTCCTGGGCATGGGCGACTCGATGGTCTTCATCTCGGTCATCCGGCTGGTCGCGCTGTGGTTCTCGGCCCGCCGCTCCCCGATGCTGTCCCAGCTGACCGGGCTGCTGGGGCAGGTCGGAGCGCTGCTCGCGGCAGGCCCGCTGGCGCTCGCGCTGACGCACTTCGGGTGGACCCCGTCGTATGCCGGCTCGGCCGTGGTGGGTGCGCTGACCGGGGTCCTGCTGGTCCTGTTCGTCCGGGACAGTCCCTACGGTGACCAGGCCCGGGACGCGCTCCGGCTGCGGGCGCTCGCGCGCGGCCTGCGCAACGCCTGGCACGTGCCCGGCACCCGGCTCGGGCTGTGGAGCCACTTCACCGCCCAGTTCTCGGCGAACGTCTTCTCGCTGCTCTGGGGTTTCCCCTTCCTCGTCTCGGGGGAGGGCCTCTCGCCGCTGGTGGCGAGCGCGCTGCTGATGGTCATGGTCGCGGCGTCGATGGCCTTCAGCGTGCTGTTGGGGTCGCTGACCGTGCGGTTCCCGTTCTCCCGCTCGACCCTGGTCCTGTGGGTCGTCGCAGCCGTGGTCGCCGCGTGGACCGTGGTGCTGCTCTGGCCCGGCCGGACGCCGATGTGGCTGCTCGTGGTCCTCGTCGTGGTCATGGCGGCCGGCGGCCCGGGGTCGCTGATCGGCTTCGACATGGCGCGCACCTCCAACCCGCCGACCTGGCTCGGCAGCGCGACCGGGATCGTCAACACCGGCGGCTTCATCGCCACGCTCGTCGCCGTCGCGCTGATCGGGGTCGTCCTCGACCACGTCGCGCCGGGTGGTCCCGCGAAGTGGACACTCGAGGCGTTCCGCCCCGCGATGGCGGTGCAGTACCTGATCTGGGCTCTGGGGGTGATCCAGATCCTCCGGTATCGCGGCAAGACCCGTCGGGCGATGCTCGCGATGGACCCCGAGGGCTATGACGCGCTGCGCGGCGGCAGCAGCACCGTCACCTTCCACCGGCCGTCCGGGCTCTGACCGCGCGGCCCGGCCGGGGGGCGGGCGCCGCGTCAGGCGTCGCCGAGGGTCACGGCCTCGGCCTCGATCTCGGAGCCGACCCGCTCGGCGCCGTGGTCGGGCTGCTCGTCGATGCGCCGGATGAGCGGCGCTGCGGTGAGCAGGACCGCGACACCGCCGAGCACCGCGCCCGCGCCGACCCAGAAGGGCAGCTGGACGGACCGCTCGCCCAGGGTCCCGGCCAGCCAGGGCGCCACCGCGCCGCCGCCGAACCGGACGAAGCTGTATGCCGCTGACGCGACCGGCCGCTCGACGGGGGCCACCTTCATGACCGTCTCGGTGATCAGCGTGTTGTTGATCCCGAGGAAGGCACCGGAGATCACCACCCCGACGACGAGGACGGGCTTGGTGTGCGCACCGAAGCCCATCACGGCGAGCACGACGGCAAAGCCGACCAGGGCGGCGACAACCCCCGGCAGGGTGCCGTAGCGCCGTTGTAGGGCCGGTGCGACGAACACCGAGGTGGTGGCGAGCAGCAGGCCCCAGCCGAAGAAGATCAGGCCGATCGCCTGGGCCCCCATGGCCAGCGGGAAGGGGGTGAAGGCCAGCAGCGTGAAGAAGCCGAAGTTGTACAGCAGTGCGGTGATCCCGACGGTGAGCAGCCCGCGGTGGCCGAGCGCGCGGATCGGGGCGAGGATCGAGGAGGGGCGCGCAGCCGGAGGCGTCGGGGGCAGGGTCAGGGCGGTCGCGGCGAGCGCGATCACCATCAGTGCCGCGACGCCGAAGAAGGGCGCCCGCCACGACATGCTGCCGAGCCAGCCGCCCAGCAGCGGCCCGGCGGCGATGCCCACGCCGAGGGCCGCCTCGTAGAGGATGATGGCCTGGCCGACCGAACCGGTCGCGGCGCTGACGATCGTCGAGAGCGCCGTCGCGATGAACAGGGCGTTGCCCAGGCCCCACAGCGCCCGCAGCGCGACGATGCCGCCGACGGTGTCCTGCATCCCGGCGAAGGCGGAGCCGGCGATGATCAGGACCAGGCCGAGCATGAGCGCGCGCTTGGCGCCGACCCGGCTGCTCACCCATCCGGTGCCGAGCATGGCGACCCCCATGACCGCCATATAGCTGGTGAACAGCAGCGACACCTGGGCCGGTCCGGCGCCCAGCTCGTCGGCGATCGGCTTCAGGATCGGGTCGACCAGGCCGATCCCCATGAAGGAGATCACGCACGCGAAGGCGACGGACCATACGGTCTTGGGTTGGCGCAGCATGAGGCGGTCAGGAGTCCTTTCGGGAGGGGTCGTGCGAAGCAAGGTCGAGCAGCTCGGTCATGACGTCCACGGCGACGCGGACCCGGTCGAGCACGGGCTCGTCGAGACGATCGAGGAAGGGGTCGATGACGCGGGCCCGCGCGGCGCGCACCTGGCCCAGTGCCGTGCTGCCCTCGGGAGTGAGGCGCACGAGGGTGGCCCGCGCATCGGCGGGGTCGTCGCACCGGCACACCCAGCCGGCGCGTTCCATCCGCTGGACCTGGGCGGTGACGGTGGGCTGGCTGCTGTGGTCGGCGTCGGCGAGTGCGCTGACCCGGACCGGCTGCAGCTCGTCGATCAGGGCGATGAGCCGGGCCTGGGCGTACGGGATCTCGAACGCCGCCGCCTGGCTCGCCCACCGGTTCAGGCGCGCGGCCGCCCGGAGCAGGTCGTTGGCTGCCTTCTCGCGGTCCGTCACGAAGCCAGTTTACATAGGAACGCTATGCAATGTCACCCGGGGACGGGCGGCTTCTCGGGTTCCTCATCACCTGCTCCCCTACGAGGAGCAGTGGGCCCGCTGCTGCTCGTAGGGGAGCAGTGGGCCCGCTGCTCCGCTCAGCGACGCAGTGGGCCCGCTGCTCCGCTGAGTGGAGCAGGTGATGAGTGGTCGGCAGCGAAGGCCGCCACCATCCGGCTCCCGCCCTGCCGCCACCATCCGGCTCCCGCCCTGCCGCCACCATCCGGCCCCCGCACCATCCGGCCCCCGCCGCCTCCAGCGCGCCGGCCGACCCTCAAGCGAAGTGCGGCAGCACGGTCTCGGCGATGTCGACCAGGTGCTCGAGGTCGGCCAGGTCGAGCACCTGCAGGTACATCCGGTCGGCACCGGCCGCGGCGAAGGACGCGATGCGGTCGACCACCTCGTCCGGGGTCCCGGCCAGCCCGTTGGCCCGCAGCTCGTCGGCCTCGCGCCCGATCGCGGCGGCCCGGCGGCGCACCACGGCCTCGTCCCGGCCGAGGCAGACCACCTGCGCCGCTGACAGCAGCAGCGAGTCGGGGGACCGGCCGGCCCGGGTGCAGGCCGCCCGCGCCCCGGCGAACAACCTCGCCGTGTCGTCACGCGACACGAAGGCGGCGTTGAACTCGGCGGCATACCGCGCCGCGAGCGCGGGAGTCCGGTGCCGGCCGCCCCCGCCGATGATGATCGGCACGCCACCGGCCTGCACCGGCTTGGCGAGGGCGGGGCAGTCCGCGACCGGGTAGTGGGCGCCGGCGTGGGAGTAGCACGCCCCGCGCGGCGTCGCCCACATGCCGGTGATCACCTCGAGCTGCTCCTCGAGCCGGTCGAAGCGCTCGCCGACCGGGGGGAACGGGATCCCGTAGGCCAGGTGCTCCTGCTCGAACCAGCCCGCGCCGAGGCCGAGCTCGACGCGTCCGCCGCTCATCTGGTCGACCCCGGCCACGGCGACGGCCAGCGGCCCGGGCAGCCGGAACGTCGCGGCCGTCACCAGTGTGCCCAGCCGGATCGTCGAGGTGTCCCGGGCGAGCCCGGCCAGCGTCACCCAGGCGTCGGTCGGGCCCGGCCCCCCGTCCCCGCCCATGTGCAGGTAGTGGTCGGACCGGAAGAAGGCGTCGAACCCGAGCCGCTCGGTCGTGCGCGCCACCGCGAGCAGGTCGTCGTAGGTCGCGCCCTGCTGCGGCTCGGTGAAGATCCGCAGCCGCACTCAGTGGCCCTTCGGCATGGCCCACCGGGTCGTCGTCAGGCCCTGCTCCTTCGCGCGTTCGAGGGCGTCGCCGACGATCCGCTCCGCCGCCTCACGTTCGGCCCAGTCCGAGCCCTCGACGTGCTTGCCGGGCTCGAGGTCCTTGTAGTGCTCGAAGAAGTGACGGATCTCGGCCCGCTTGAACTCGTCGATGTCCGACAGCTCCTGGATCGAGTTCATCCGCGGGTCGACGGGCACGCACAGGATCTTGTCGTCGCCGCCGGCCTCGTCGTTCATGTGGTAGACGCCCACCGGGCGGACCTCGACGACGACCCCGGGGTAGAGCGGCTCGGGGATGATGACCAGGGCGTCGAGCGGGTCGCCGTCCTCGCCGAGGGTCGCCTCGATGTAGCCGTAGTCCGTCGGGTAGGCCATCGAGGTGAACAGGAAGCGGTCGAGGCGGATCCGGCCGGTCTCGTGGTCGATCTCGTACTTGTTCCGCTGGCCGCGCGGAACCTCGATCGTGACGTCGAACTGCACCCTGGTGCCCCTCTCTTCGGCCGGTCCGCAGGCCGGCTGCTGTCAGAATGTCCTGGGACAGTCTTGCGCACGCAGGTGCGACAGGGAAAAGCGGCTGCGCGCGGCAGAAGGCGGGAGTGGTGCACCGGTGAAGCGCTCGAGGCGGCGCCTCCCGCTCGTCGTGGCCGGGACCTGCCTCGCGGTGCTGCTCGGCTACGCGGCCCTCGACGCCGGCGGCATCGTCCCCGGCGTCCTGACGACCAGTCCGCTCCCACCGCCTGCGCCGACCGCGACGCCGGGCACGCGCACGCTGCCCGTCGTGCCCCAGCCCACCCCCTCCACGTCGGTCGGTATGCCGCTCAGCCCGCTCTCGGGGGCCGGCTCGGCGCCCAGCGCGGCCGGCGTGCGCAAGAAGCTCGACCCCGTGCTGGCGCTGCCCGCGCTGGCGGACGCCTCGTTCGTGGTGCGCGACGGGCAGACCGGGACCGTCCTGCTCGACGAGCACGGTGCCCGGCCCCGGGTGCCGGCCTCCACGACCAAGCTGCTGTCCGCGGCCGCGATCGGGCAGGTCTTCGGGCCCGGCGAAGTGCTGACGACGCGGGTCGTGCGGGGCGCGAGCGCCGGCTCGGTCGTGCTCGTGGCCGGCGGTGACTCGCTGCTCGCCCCGGGCCGGGGCAGGCCTGCCGCGGTGGCCGGTCACGCCGGCCTGGCCGACCTCGCCGACCAGGTCGCCAAGGCCCTGCGGACGGCCGGGACCGAGCGGGTCACCGTCTCGGTCGACCTCGGCTACGCCGCCGGACCGCTGGTCGCCCCGACGTGGTCCCCCTCGTTCCGGCCCGACGGCGTCACCGGGGCGGTGGCGATGCTCGGCCGGTCCGACCAGCGGGCCCTGCCGGGCAGGCCGGGCCCGGCGGACCCGGTCGAGTCCACGCTCGACGCCTTCGTGGCGCGGCTGGACGAGACAGGAGTGGCCGCGCGCAAGGCAGCCTCGCCCCGGACCAGTGCTCCCGCCGACGCCCCGGTCCTCGGGTCGGTGCGGTCCGCGCCGGTCCTCGACCAGCTGGCACTGGCGCTGACCGAGTCGGACAACGCCCTGACCGAGATCCTCGCCCGGCAGGCCGCCTACCGCGCCGCGGCCGGCACCTCCTTCGCCGACGTCGGGGCCTGGGTCGTGGCGCGGGTCGCCGAGCTGGGCGTCCCCGTGACGGGGGCGAGCCTGCGCGACGCGAGCGGGCTGTCGCGCCAGAACCGGGTCACCGCGCTGCTGCTGACGGACCTGCTCGCCAAGGCCTACGACGGGAGACACCTGTCGCTCGCCCGCGCGTTCGAGGGCCTGCCGGTCGCCGGGCTCAGCGGCACCCTGGCGGACCGGTACCGCTCCGGCGCAGGCCACGACGCGGCCGGCCGGGCCCGGGCCAAGACGGGCACGTTGACCGGTGTCGACGCGCTGGCCGGCAACGTCGTGGACGACGACGGCCACCTGCTCGTCTACGCGGGGCTGGTGGCCGAGGCCCCGGCCGAGCAGGCGCGCGCCGGGCTCGACCGGTTCGTCGGCACGCTGGCCGCGTGCGGCTGCCGTTGACCGCTCGACCGGCCGCTCGTGCCCGCTCGATCCCGGCGTAGGTGCCCGCTCGACCCGGACGTCAGGACCCGTTCGACCGGGAGGCGGTTCCCCGCCCGGGGCACGGGGGTAAGGTCCCCCGGGGAACGAACAGCCAACACACCGCGTTTGTTCGGGTGACTGCCCCGCGACCGGGGCGGGACTCGAGGACGAGACCGAGAAGAGACGGGCGAGAGACTCAGCATGAGCGAATCGACCAGGCTCCCGGCGAAGGCCGGCGGGGCGGCATACGTCGACTACGAGTTCGCGAAGCGCACGGGGCAGGTCATCACCAAGGCCGGCCCACAGGTCAGCTACGAGGAGGCCGCGCAGATCGTCACCGACCTGCGGGCCGCGGCCGCCGAGGCCGTCGAACCGGTCGCCGAGACGTCCGGGATGCGCGCCCCGGACGCGGCGCCGACCCCGCTCGTGGTCGACCGGGCCGGGTGGATCGCGGCGAACGTCGACTCCTTCCAGGCGATGCTGACACCGGTCGTCGACAAGCTCGTCACGGCGCGCAAGGTCGACCTGGGGCCGGCCGCCACCGCGATCGGCGGCAAGGTCACCGGGGCCGAGATCGGCGGGCTGCTCTCCTTCCTGTCCAGCAAGGTGCTGGGCCAGTACGACCTGGCCCCCGGCGGCATCCCGCGGCTGCTGCTGGTGGCACCCAACATCGTGCAGGTCGAGCGGCAGCTCGGCGTCGACCCGCACGACTTCCGGCGCTGGGTCGCGATGCACGAGGAGACCCACCGCGTGCAGTTCACCGCCGTGCCGTGGCTGCGCGAGCACGTGGTCGCCGAGACGCAGCGGCTGGCGGTCGACCTGGCGCCCACCCCGGAGGACGTCCTCGCCCGGCTCCAGCAGCTGGCGACGCGCCTGCCCGAGGTGATCCGGTCCGGGGAGGGGCTCGGCCAGCTCTTCGCGACCGAGGAGCAGCGGGCGAGGATCGCCGACCTCACCGCGGTCATGTCCCTGCTGGAGGGTCACGCCGACGTGGTCATGGACGACGTCGGTCCCCGCGTCATCCCGACCGTGGCCGAGATCCGGGCCAAGTTCGACCGGCGCCGGGCGAGCTCGGTCGGCATCGACCGGCTGCTGCGCAAGCTGCTCGGTCTCGAGGCGAAGCTGCGGCAGTACCGCGACGGGGCCGGGTTCGTGCGGGCCGTCACCGACGCGGTCGGCCGCGACGGCCTGGCGCAGGTGTGGACCTCCCCGCAGACCCTGCCGCGCGCCACCGAGATCCTCGACCCCGCTGCCTGGGTGCGGCGCGTGCACGGCTGAGGGTGAGCACCGTGACCGGACCGGACCCCGCCGTCGCAGCCGCCCGGCTCGCCGTACGCGCCCAGCTCAGGGACGTGCCCGAGGGATCGCTCGTGATCGCCGCGGTCTCCGGCGGCACCGACTCGATGGCGCTGGCCGCCGCGCTCGCCTTCGAGGCCCCCCACGCCGGGCTGCGCGGCGGGGCGGTGATCGTCGACCACCAGCTGCAGGACGAGTCGAGCACCGTGGCCCAGCGCGCGGCCGTGACCTGCCGCCAGCTCGGACTGGCGCCCGTCGAGATCGACGCCGCCGACGTCCCGACGACCGGAGCCGGGCCCGAGGCCGACGCCCGCAACGCCCGGTACGCCGCGCTCGAGTCGGCGGCCGACCGGCTCGGCGCCGCGCTGATCATGGTCGGCCACACCCGCGACGACCAGGCCGAGCAGGTCCTGCTGGGGCTGGCCCGCGGCTCGGGCGCCCGGTCCCTGTCCGGTATGCCGGTGCGCCGCGGCCGGGTGGTGCGCCCGTTCCTCGCCCTGCCCCGGGCCACGACCCGGGCCGTCTGCGCCGCCCACGGGATCGAGCCCTGGGAGGACCCGCACAACGGTGACGAGTCGTTCCGCCGGGTCCGGGCCCGCAAGGTGCTCCAGATCCTCGAGGACGAGCTCGGCCCCGGCTTCGGGGCGGCCCTCGCCCGGTCCGCCGACCTGCTCCGCGAGGACGCCGACCACCTCGAGGAGCTCGCCCGCCGGGCCCGGGCCGGGCTGCCGAACGCCCCCGGCCATCCCGGGGTCGACCTCGACGCGCTCGCCGCGCTGCCCCGCGCGATCCGCACCCGGGTCTGGCGCATCCTCGCCTCCGAGGCCGGAGCGCCGATCGGCGACGTGTCCGCGGCCCACGTCGAGTCGCTCGACGCGCTGCTGACCTCGTGGCACGGACAGGGTCCGCTGCACGTGCCCGGAGGGATCGCGGTCGCCCGTGACGCGGGCTCCATCCGGTTCAGCCCGACGGCCCTGGCCGGGCACTGACAACGGCCCGCGCCGTCCGGCCGGGCACACCCCCGGCCGGCACCCCACGAGTGCGGTTGAATGGGCTGCGCAGGGCCCGGCGCACCGAGGCGGGCCGGCCCACCGCCATACCGAGGAGCCGTCAGTGGACCGCGAGCACATGGGAGCCGACCTCGCCAAGGTCCTCCTGACCGAGCAGCAGATCCAGGCCCGGCTCGCCGAGCTGGCCGAGCAGATCTGGCGTGACTACGAGGGCAAGGACCTGCTGCTGGTCGGTGTCCTCAAGGGCGCCGTCGTCGTCATGGCCGACCTGATGCGGGCGCTGCCGGGCACCGCCCCGATGGACTGGATGGCCGTGTCGTCCTACGGCTCCGGGACCAAGAGCTCCGGGGTCGTGCGGATCCTGAAGGACCTCGACTCGGACATCACCGGCAAGGACGTGCTGATCGTCGAGGACATCATCGACTCCGGCCTGACCCTGTCGTGGATCCGGGCCAACCTCGAGTCGCGCAAGCCGGCCTCCGTGGAGATCTGCACCCTGCTGCGCAAGCCCGACGTCGTCAAGGTCGACATCCCGGTCAAGTACGTCGGGTTCGACATCCCCAACGAGTTCGTCGTCGGATACGGGCTCGACTACGCGGAGAAGTACCGCAACCTGCGCTGCGTCGGCACGCTCGCGCCGCACGTCTACGAACCCTGAGGTCACCGAACCCGGCCCCGGCCAGGCCCGGCCCCGGCCGTGTCATCCAGTGGACACCCCGGAATAGCGCGGCGCCTCGCCTCCGTTGCCCTGCACAGGAGGAGAGATGATGGCCGAGGTCGACCGGCTAGCCGATTTCGTCGTTGGAACCGACTGGGCCCAGCTCAGCAAACAGGCGAGCGAGCAGCTCGCCATCCGGGTACTCGACACGATCGGGGTGGCGGTGGCCGCCCTGGACGCCGGGCCCACCAGGGCGGTCCGCGCCCTGACCGAACAGCTCGGGGGGACCGGTTCGGCCACCCTGATCGGCGGCGGGGCCGCGCCGCCGGACCGCGCCGCCTTCTACAACACCGCGCTCTCGCGCTACCTCGACTTCATGGACAGCTACCTGGCACCCGGCGAGACCTGCCACCCGTCCGACAACGTCGGCGCGGTGCTCGCCGCCGCCGAGAGCGTCGGCGCCTCCGGCCGGGACTTCCTGACCGCGCTGGCCGTCGCCTACCAGGTGCAGACCCGCCTGTCGGACGTGGCGCCCGTGCGGGCCCGCGGCTTCGACCACACCGTGCAGGGCGCGTATGCCGTCCCCGCCGGCGTGTCCCGGGCGCTTGGCCTGTCGGCCGAACAGACCGCCAACGCCATAGCGATCTCCGGGACCGCGAACAACGCGCTGCGGGTCACCCGCACCGGCGACCTGTCGAACTGGAAGGGCCTGGCCTACCCGCAGGTGGCCAAGGAGGGCGTGCACGCCGCGCTGCTCGCCCGCGCCGGCATCACCGGCCCGCGGCAGGTCTTCGAGGGCAACAAGGGGTTCCGCCAGACCATCGCAGGCGACTTCGAGATCGACTGGTCGGCCGAGGACCTCGAGGGCGTCACCCGCACGATCGTCAAGAAGCACAACGCCGAGATCCACTCGCAGACCACGCTCGAGGCCGCCATCGAGATCGCCCGCCGCCCCGGCTTCGACCCGGCGCGCATCCGGCGCGTCGGCGTCACCACGTTCCAGGTCGCCTACGACATCATCGGCGGCGGCGAGGAGGGCGACAAGCGCTCGATCCGCACCAAGGAGGAGGCCGACCACTCGCTGCCCTACCTGGTCGCCGTCGCGCTGCTCGACGGGGTGGTCGAGCCCGCCCAGTTCGCCCCGGACCGGGTCGTCGCCGCCGACGTGCAGGCGCTGCTGGGCCGCGTGCAGATCAGCCCCGACGACGGGTTCACCGCCCGGTTCCCGCAGGAGATGCCGAGCCGGGTCGAGGTCGAGATGGACGACGGCACCACGCTCACGGCCTCCGCCTCCTCGTACCTGGGGGCCCGCACCGACCCGCTCGACTGGTCCGCCGCGATGGAGAAGTACCGCCGGCTCGTGGTCCCCTTCACCGGACCGGAGCTGGCCGAGGCGGTCGCGGAGGCGGTGCGCACGCTCGACGAACGCCCCGTCACCGTAATGACCACGCTGCTGGCGCAGGTGCCGCTCGCACGCACGTCATGACGCGCCCGCCCCGACCGGACCCGTCACTGACGACCCGCCCCCCACAGACCACGGCCCCGCCGCCCGACCCGGGCGGCCGGCCCAGAGACGTCGGAGATCCCGACGAAGCAACACCCACGAGAGGGGTTGTCCATGACAACCACCACAAACACGAACCCGAGCACCACCAGCTTCGAGTTCATCCCCCGCGCCTACCGGCCGGCCAAGCCACGCAGCTTCGGCCTGACCGAGGTGCGCGGCCCGTACTACTCCACCTACGGCACCCGGCACCTGGCCGACGTCCTCGAGGTCGCCGGTCAGTGGGTCGACGGCGTCAAGTGGGCCGGCGGGTCCTTCGCCCTGCTGCCCCGTGAGCAGGTGCGCGCCTTCAGCGACCTCGCCCACGAGCACGACGCCTACATCTCCTCCGGCGGCTGGCTCGAGACCGTCCTGCGCTACGGCCCGGACGCGGTCGAGCACTACCTGAAGGAGGCCAAGGAGGTCGGCTTCGACGTCATCGAGATCTCGACCGGCTTCCTGTCCGTCCCCACCAGCGGCCTGCTCCGGCTCGTCGAGCGGGTCGTCAGGGCGGGCCTGAAGGCCAAGCCCGAGCTCGGCATCCAGATCGGTTCCGGCGGCGACTCCGGGGTCGCCGAGCTGGCCGCCGAGACGAAGAAGGACATCGGCGACCTGGTCGACCGCGGCAAGCGGGCCCTGGAGGCCGGCGCCTCGATCATCATGATCGAGTCCGAGGGGATCACCGAGAACGTCGCCGAGTGGGACACCTCCGCCGCGGCATCGATCATGAACGGGCTCGGTGCCCGCAACGTCATGTTCGAAGCGGCCGACCCGCCCGTCTTCGAGTGGTACGTCAAGAACTACGGCAACGAGGTCAACCTCTTCGTCGACCACTCCCAGGTCCTGCAGCTCGAGGGCCTGCGGCAGAACATCTGGGGCAACAAGTCCACCTGGGGTCGCATCGCCAACCCCTCGCCCCAGGACTGAGCGACAAACCCGCCGGTATGCCGCCCAGCGGGCGCGCGCTCGCCCGCTGGGCGGCATACGGGCTGGTCACCCGGGGTAGGTAGGAAGGTGGGCCCGCCCCGCCCGGTTCGCCACGACCGGGGCGGATACGGAACACTGACGTCAGCCCAGACGTTGACCGATCAGCCAAGATCGCCGGACGAGCAGGAGGACCGGGGCGCGCGCCCCGCAGTTACATGGACGCCAAGCGCATTCTTCGCACCCCGATGGTGTGGATCCTGCTCCTCATCGGTGCACTCGTCTTCGGCCTGATGTTCTCCAACTCGGGCCCGCCGCGCATCGACACGTCCGCCGCGATGAAGCTGATCGCCTCCGGCCAGGTCGAGTCGGCCACGCTGCTGAACAACGAGCAGATGACCCTCCAGCTCAAGGAGCCCTACACCTCTCCGGACGGCACCGTCAAGGACGCCAAGACCGTCTACGCCTACTACGTGACCGCGCGCGGCGAGCAGGTCGTCGACGCCATCGAGAAGGCCAACCCGCCCAAGGGCTACACCGACCAGATCGACCAGCAGAGCTGGCTCGGCTCGATGCTCTACTCGATCCTGCCGATCATCATCATCCTGGGCCTCTTCTGGTTCCTGATGGGCCAGATGCAGGGCGGCGGGTCGCGGGTCATGCAGTTCGGCAAGTCCCGGGCCAAGCTCGCGACCAAGGACATGCCCAAGGTCACCTTCGCCGACGTCGCCGGCGTCGACGAGGCGATCGAGGAGCTGCACGAGATCAAGGAGTTCCTGCAGGAGCCGGCCAAGTTCCTCGCCGTGGGCGCCAAGATCCCCAAGGGCGTGCTGCTCTACGGCCCTCCCGGCACCGGCAAGACCCTGCTCGCCCGGGCCGTCGCCGGCGAGGCCGGGGTGCCGTTCTACTCGATCTCCGGCTCGGACTTCGTCGAGATGTTCGTCGGCGTCGGCGCCAGCCGGGTGCGCGACCTGTTCGAGCAGGCCAAGGCCAACGCCCCGGCCATCGTCTTCGTCGACGAGATCGACGCCGTCGGCCGGCACCGTGGCGCGGGTCTCGGCGGTGGCCACGACGAGCGTGAGCAGACCCTGAACCAGCTGCTCGTCGAGATGGACGGGTTCGACGTCAAGACCAACGTCATCCTGATCGCCGCGACGAACCGGCCCGACATCCTCGACCCCGCCCTGCTGCGGCCGGGGCGCTTCGACCGGCAGATCGCCGTCGAGGCCCCCGACATGATCGGCCGGCACCGGATCCTCGAGGTGCACGCCAAGGGCAAGCCGATGGCTCCCGACGTCGACCTGCTCGCCGTCGCCCGCCGCACCCCCGGCTTCACCGGCGCCGACCTGGCCAACGTCCTGAACGAGGCGGCCCTGCTGACCGCCCGCAGCGACAAGCGGGTCATCGACAACCGGGCCCTCGACGAGGCGATCGACCGCGTCATCGCCGGGCCGCAGAAGCGCACCCGGATCATGTCGGCCAAGGAACGCAAGATCACCGCCTACCACGAGGGCGGGCACGCCCTGGTGGCCGCCTCGCTCAACCACACCGACCCGGTCACCAAGATCACCATCCTGCCGCGCGGGCGGGCGCTCGGCTACACGATGGTGATGCCGCTCGACGACAAGTACTCGACGACCCGCAACGAGATCCTCGACCAGCTCGCCTACGCCCTCGGCGGCCGCGTCGCCGAGGAGATCGTCTTCCACGAGCCCACGACCGGGGCCAGCAACGACATCGAGAAGGCCACCGGCATGGCCCGCAAGATGATCACCGAGTACGGCATGTCCGAGCGCATCGGGGCGATCAAGCTGGGCCAGAACAACGGCGAGGTGTTCCTCGGCCGCGACCTGGGCCACCAGCGCGACTACTCCGAGGAGATCGCCGGGGTCGTCGACGAGGAGGTCAAGAAGCTCATCGAGTCGGCCCACGACGAGGCCTACGTCGCGCTGAACCAGAACCGTGACGTCCTCGACCGGCTCGTGCTGCAGCTGCTCGAGCGCGAGACGCTGAACCAGACCGAGCTGGCCGACGTCTTCCACGGCGTCGTCAAGCTGCCCGAGCGGCCCACCTGGCTGTCCTCGCAGACCCGGGTGCCCAGCGCGATTCCCCCGGTGCTCACCCCTGCCGAGATCGCGGCCAAGCAGAACGGTCACCTGCCCCCGCCGGTCCCGCCGGACCGCCGGATCGCCGACGAGATCGAGCAGGCGGCCTCGGTCGGCGTGCACCCGCTGTCCGACGAGCACGCCTCGGCCCAGGTCGCGGAGGTGCCCGACGACCGTCCCGTCGACCCCGGCGAGGGGCCGGGCGGGAAGGGCTGAGGTGCCGGTCGACCGGGCGCGCGCCGAGCAGGCGGTCCGCGAGCTGCTCATCGCGGTCGGGGAGGACCCCGACCGCGAAGGTCTGCGCGACACCCCGGCCCGGGTGGCCCGGTCCTACGCGGAGATCTTCGCCGGCCTCGACATGACGGCCGCCGACGTGCTCGACAAGACGTTCAACATCGAGCACGAGGAGCTCATCATCGTGCGCGACATCGAGCTGTACTCGACGTGCGAGCACCACCTCGTGCCGTTCCACGGCGTAGCGCACGTCGGCTACATCCCCGACAAGCACGGGCGGGTCACCGGCCTGTCCAAGATCGCCCGGCTCGTCGAGGTGTTCGCGCGCCGACCCCAGGTGCAGGAGCGGCTGACCTCCCAGATCGCCGACGCCCTCGTCAAGCACCTGGGCGCCCAGGGCGTCGTCGTCGTCGTGCAGGCCGAGCACCTGTGCATGTCGATGCGCGGCATCCGCAAGCCGGGCGCCTCGACGATCACCTCCGCGGTTCGGGGCCAGCTGCGCGACCCGGCCACCCGGGCCGAGGCCATGTCGCTCATGCTCGAGGGCACCAGGTGAACCCGCTCCGGTCGGAGGGTCCCAGGACCGCGGCCGACCTGCTCGCCGAGCGCGACCGGACCCTTGTCATGGGCGTCGTCAACGTCACGCCCGACTCGTTCTCGGACGGCGGCGAGTGGTTCGAGCCGGACGCCGCCATCGCGCACGGCCGCGACGTGTGGGCGGCCGGTGCCGACATCGTCGACGTGGGGGGCGAGTCCACCCGGCCCGGGGCGGCCCGCCCGTCGGTCGCCGAGGAGCTGCGCCGGGTCCTGCCCGTCGTCGAGGCGCTCGCTGCCGGCGGCGCGGTCGTCTCGATCGACACGATGCGCGTGCCGGTCGCCGAGGCGGCCGTCGCGGCCGGCGCCACGCTCGTCAACGACGTCTCGGGCGGGCAGGCCGACCCCGAGATGGTGCCCTACGTCGTGGGGGCCGCGCTGCCCTACGTGGCGATGCACTGGCGCGGGCACAGCGCCGACATGTACGCCCGCGCCTCCTACGACGACGTCGTGCCGGATGTATGCCGGGAGCTTGCCTCCCGCCGCGACGAGCTGCTGGGTGCCGGGCTGGCCGCCGAGCGGCTCGTCCTCGACCCGGGCATCGGCTTCGCGAAGACCGCGGAGCACAACTGGGCGCTGCTCGCGGCGCTGCCCCGGCTGCACGACCTGGGCCACCCGATCCTGCTCGGGGCATCGCGCAAGGCCTTCCTCGGCCGGGTCGGGCGCGCCTTCGGGCAGGAGCCGCGGCCGGCGACCGAACGCGACCTCGAGACCGCTGCGACCTCGGTCATGGCCGCGATGGCGGGCCTGTGGTGCGTGCGGGTGCACGAGGTGGAGCAGACCGTGCGGGCGCTGGCCGTCGTGCAGGCCGCCCGGGCCCACGTCCCGGTCGAGGAGGTGGCGTGGTGACCGACCGGATCGTGCTGCAGGGCGTCTCGGCCCGCGGGTTCCACGGGGTGCTCGAGACCGAGAAGCGCGAGGGCCAGACCTTCGTGGTCGACGTGACCCTCGAGCTCGACCTGGCGCCGGCCGGCCGCAGCGACGACCTGTCGGCCACGGTCGACTACGCGCAGGTCGCCGGCGAGGTCGTCCGGCGCATCGCCGGCCCGCCGTTCGACCTGATCGAGCGGCTCGCCTCGGTCATCGCTCGTGACGTGCTGCGCCGCGACCGGGTCGACGCGGTCGAGGTCGTGGTGCACAAGCCGGAGGCGCCGGTCGGGCACCCGTTCAGCGACGTGCAGGTGCGGCTGCGGCGCGGCGGCGTGCCGGCCGTCGTCGCCCTTGGAGCCAACCTCGGGGACCGCGGCGCGACACTGCGCTCGGCGCTCGAGGCCCTGTCGGACCGTCCCGAGGTCAGCGTCACGACGGTGTCGCCGATGTTCGAGACCGACCCGGTCGGGGGACCCCCGGACCAGCCGCCGTTCCTGAACGCCGTCGCGCTGGTGCGCACCGAGCTCGCCCCGGGCGACCTGCTGGGTCTGCTGCACGCGATCGAGGCCGAGCACGGCCGGACCCGCGAGGTCCATTGGGGGGCAAGGACGCTCGACCTGGACCTGATCCAGTACGGCCGGCCGGGCTCGGCCCGCGAGGTGTGCAGCGCCGCGCCCGAGCTGACCCTGCCGCACCCGCGCGCGGCCCAGCGCGCGTTCGTCCTCGCCCCGTGGCACACGGCCGACCCGGCGGCCGGGCTGCGCGTCGGGACGGGCGTGGGCGGCATCCGGCCGGTCGGGGAGCTGCTCGCGCAGGTGGACTGCTCCGGCGTGCGGCCCGGACCGGCCTGGGAGCAGGCATGAGGGCACGTGACGGGCTGCGGGTCACTGCCCTGGTCATCGTCGCGCTCGTCGCGCTCATCCTCGGCTGGGTGGCCATGCGGTGGTGGGTCTCGACCGGGCACGTCGTGCCCGAGCCCGGCTGGGTGGGTCTGGTCGTCATGGCCTTCCTCGGCGGCGGCATCCTGGTGGCGGGCTACCAGGTGCGACAGGTGCGCGACGGGCGCAGCCTGACCCCGATGAGCCCGATCCGGGCGGCGCGCACACTCGTGCTGGGCCAGGCCGCGGCGCTGACCGGTGCGGTGCTGAGCGGGTGGTACGCCTCGAACGCGCTGGTCATCCTGCCCGACGCCGACGTGGCCTCGCAGCTGGCCCGGCTCTGGCCGCTGCTGGCCCACCTGGGCGTGGCGATCCTGCTCGCGGTCGCCGGGATGGTTACGCAGTCGATGTGCCGGATCAAGCCGCCGAAGCGCGAGGACGACGACCAGGACCGCCCCGGCGGGGAGCACCGCTGACGAGCCGGTCGGCGCGGGCTGCCGCCGCCCACCGGGTGGCACCGGACGGGAGCGTCACCGGAGTCGACCCACCGGGACCGACCCCACCGGCGCCTGTTCCGGTTGCCGACCTCCCGGCTGGTCGGGTCCGGGGCCGGTGCGGGCTGTTCGGGCGGAACGGTCAGGATCTGGTCCGGGGCCGGCTCGTCGCGGCCGGTGCCCCCGTGTTCGTGCCGGTCGCTGCGCCGGTGGTCGCGGGCGTCGGGGCCGGGGCGCCGCCCTCGTCAGGAACCACCGGCCCCTCGAGGCCGGCGACGGTCGGGGTCGGCCAGGGCGGCGGGACCGTGTCGACGGTGTCCTCGTTCGAGCAGGCCGCCGCGATCGAGACCGCGGCCGTGATGACGACGACCCCCGCAGCGCGCAGGACACTGTCGCGAGAGAGCCGGGTGAGCGGCATCCGGGCCCTCATCGGTCGATGTCCCCGACCACGAAGAACATCGAGCCGAGGATCGCCACCATGTCGGAGATGAGCTGCCCCGGCAGCATCTCGGCGAGCACCGAGACGTTGTTGAACGAGGCCGAGCGCAGCTTGAGCCGCCACGGCGTCTTCTCGCCGCGGGAGACCAGGTAGTACCCGTTGAGGCCGAGCGGGTTCTCCGTGGCGCAGTAGACCTGCCCCTCGGGCACCTTGAGCACCTTGGGCAGCTTGACGTTGATCGGGCCGCGCGGCAGGGCGGCGAGGCGCGCGACGCAGGCGTCGGCGAGGTCGAGGCTGACCCGGGTCTGCTCCAGCAGCACCTCGAGGCGGGCCAGGCAGTCGCCCGCCGTGCGGGTCACGACCCGGCCGGGACCGCCCGGCGCGAACAGCTCGGCGTAGGCGAGGTAGGGCGCGTCCCGGCGCAGGTCGAGGTCGAGCCCGCCGGCCCGGGCGATGGGCCCGGAGACGCCGTGCGCCAGCACGAGGTCACGCGGCAGGACCCCGACCCCGCGCGTGCGGGCCTCGAGGATCTCGTTGCCGACGATGAGGTGCTCCAGGTCCGGCAGCCGGCGGCGCACTGCCGCGACCGCCTCGGTGACCCGCCCGAGCCAGCCGGCCGGCAGGTCCTGGTAGAGCCCGCCGACCCGGTTGAACATGTAGTGCATCCGGCCCCCGGAGGCCTCCTCCATGACGGCCTGGACCTCCTCGCGCTCGCGGAACGCGTAGAAGACCGGTGTGATCGCCCCGAGCTCGAGGGGGTAGGACCCGAGGAACATCAGGTGGTTCAGCACCCGGTTGAGCTCGGCGAGCAGGGTCCGGGCCCAGACGGCCCGCTCCGGCACCTCCATCCCGAGCAGGTCCTCGGCCGCCATCACCACCCCCAGCTCGTTGGCGAAGGCCGACAGCCAGTCGTGCCGGTTGGTCAGCACGGTGATCTGACGGTAGTCGCGCACCTCGAAGAGCTTCTCGGCGCCGCGGTGCATGTAGCCGATGACCGGGTCGGCGCTGACGATGCGCTCGCCGTCGACGACGACGCGCAGCCGGAGCACGCCGTGCGTCGCCGGGTGCTGCGGGCCGATGTTCAGCACCATGTCCGCGGTCGCGAGCTCGCCGGCCCCGATCCCGACGGTCAGCTCCTGTCCCCGCGTGGTGGCCTCGGTCATGGGACGAGGGTATGCCGACCCGCGGGGCCGGTTCGGATCAGCCCGGGCTGTGCGCGGTTGTGGTCGCCCTGGTGACCACAACCACGCACGGGCGGGTGGCACTGCCAGGTGGGCCGCTCGCGAGGGCGCGGCCCGACGACCCGGGTCCGGTCGCCGGACCCACGACCGGCCGGTCGGCCCTCACTCGCGTTCGACCGCGTCCGGCGGCGGCTCCGCCGGCCCCGGAGCCGGTGGAGTGCGCCGGCGGCGTACGGCAGGCTCGCGGAGGGTGAGCGAGACCAGCAGCCCGAGCACGGGCAGGACCATCACGATGGCCAGCGAGGTGCGCAGGCTGGTGGCGTCCGCGATCGCGCCGAAGATCGGGTTGAACAGCCCGCCGATGCTGACCGCCAGCCCCACCGTCACCCCGCTCGCGGTGCCGATCCGGTTGGGCAGGTAGTCCTGGCCGAGCACCACGAACACGGCGAACGGGACGTAGAGCGCGATGCCGCTCAGCGCCACGAAGACGAACGCCACCGCGAGGTTGCCGGCCAGCACGACCCCGGCTATCGCCGGCCCGGCCAGCGCGAACCCGACCCGGATGCTCATCAGGGCGCTCGTGCGGTCGGCGAGCCAGCCGCCGGCCAGCGTCCCGAGCGCCCCGGCCACGAGGAACACGGTCAGCGCCGTCCCGCCCACGACGTGCGAGGCGTGCAGCCGGGCGATCAGGTAGAGCGCGAGGAACGAGGTGATCCCGAAGAAGATGATCGACCGGATCACGACCGCGGCCGTGAGCCGCAGGAAGGCCGGCCACTCGTCGGCGACACCGGCCGCGCCGAGCCGGGCCCGACGCCCCATCGGGCCGTCGAGGACCGGGCCGAGCCGGAGCACCAGCACCACGATCATCACCGCGGCCGGGGCGAGCAGGATCGGGGTGCCGTGCAGCCCCGCCCAGACGAGCACCGGCGTCGTCACGAGCGCACCGAGCGCGTAGCCGACGTTGCCGCCGAGCGCGAAGATGCTCATCGCCCGGTTGCTGTCGCCGGAGGCCTGTCGTGCGGCCCGCGCCGCGTCGGGATGGAACGCCGCCACCCCGAGGCCGGACAGCGCGATGACGACCCAGGTGAGCGGATAGCTGGGCATCAGGCCGGCCAGCGCCACGCCGAGGGCGGCCAGCCCCATCCCGCCGGGGATCAGCCAGCGCCGGGGTCGCCGGTCGGTGAGCCAGCCGAAGGCCGGCTGGGCCACCGAGGACAGGAAGGTCGCGGCGAGCGTGAGGCCGGAGACGGCGGCATACGTGTAGTGCCGCTCGGCCACGAGGAAGGGCAGCAGCGCCGGGACCGCACCCTGGTAGAAGTCGTCGGCCACGTGCGCGGTGGACACCAGGGCCACGCCGCGCCGGTTCACGGCAGCGCCCTAGGCACGCCGCAGGACCGCGACGAGGAAGTCGGAGCCGGGCTGGAACGGGCGCAGGTCCCAGCCGCCCAGGAGCAGCTCGGGCTCCAGACCCGCGGTGCGCACGTCGGCGAGAAAGGCGTCGAAGTCGTAGCCCCGCCCCGCGCCGAAGCCGACGGCGGCCCGCCCCTGCTCGGCCAGGTGGGTGCGGAACCGGCGCAGGACCTCGACCCGGGTGCTCGCCGCCAGGAAGGGCATCACGTTGCCGGCCGCGACGATGGCGTCGAACCGGCCGCGGACGCCGAGCGCCGACAGGTCGAGCTCGGCAAGGTCGCCGACGACCCAGACCGGACCCGGGTGGTCCTCCTCGGCGGCGGCCACGAGCACCGGGTCCACATCAACGCCGACGACGTCGTGCCCGGCCTGGGCCAGGTAGCCGCCGACCCGGCCGGAGCCGCACCCGGCGTCGAGGACCAGGGCGTGCCGACGCACCATGGCGTCGACGAACCGGGCCTCGCCGTGCAGGTCGTGCCCCGCGGCGGCCATGTCCCGGAACCGCTTGACGAACCACGTGGAGTGGCTCGGGTTCGTGGTGACCATCTTGGTCCACTCGCTCGGCTCGACCATCGGTGCTCCGTTCAGGGTCGTGCGGCGGGGTCGCGACGACGTGCCGCGAGCCAGATGCCCGCCACCAGGACGACCACGATGGCGCCACCGGCGATGGTCAGCATGACCGGGACGAGCTGGGAGCTCTTGGCGGCGGCCTGCTCCGGGGTGTCCCGGGCCGGCACCTGCACCGGCGCGGCCTGGGTCGCCGTCGACCCGTCCAGGCCCAGGGTCGCGTGGAACGAGAAGGTCCCCGAGATCGGGTGGCCGTCGGAGGAGGTGACCCGGTAGGTCACCACGTAGGTCCCGGCCGGCGCCCGGGGGCTCAGCTGCTGGCTGAGCACTCGACCCTCGATCCGCGGCCGCCCCTCGGCGACGTCGCCTGCCGGGCCCTTGACCAGGACCTGGGAGCCGATGGCCAACGGGTCGTCGGACAGCGTGATCGAGACCGTACCGGGCAGCCGGTCGACCGTGGTGCCCTCGGCGGGGGTGGTGGACTCGACCACGTCGTGGGCGATCGCCGCCGGTGCCCCGGTCAGGGCGAGCCCGAGGGCGAGCAGGATCAGCAGGAGCCACCGACGCATGGCCTCAGGGTACGTCGGCGCCTTCCTTGCGCTGCAGCACCCACCAGAAGCCGCCGTACCCGGAGGGGTCGATCAGCCGCGCCTGCGCCGAGCGCCGCTCGAGGTCTCGCAGGTAGCCTGCAGGGTCGGTGCGAGCGCGGGTGTGGTCGGGCGGCCGCGCGTCGAGGCCGAGCGAGACGAGCAGGTCGCGCTGGCGGTGCACCTCGTCGGCCGCGAGGCTGTCCACGGCCACGTGGGCCGTCAGGTCGCACGTGCCGTCGGGCACGGGGCGGGTCAGGTGGCCCGCGCGGTATGCCGCCAGCGTCCCGCCGCTCGGCCGCTCGCTCGCGAGGTGGCCGTAGTCGACCGCGACCAGCAGGCCCGACGCGACCCGGGAGACCAGGCCGGCCCAGGCGAGGTCGCGGGTGCGGCCCACCTCGACCCGCTCGCCCGGGGTCCGGGTCGGCCAGTGCGACGCTGCCCAGGCCGCGTCCGGGTCGGTGAGCTTCGGCCCGAGCTCCTCGTCGCCGGTCGACGGGTCGACCAGGACCTCGCACAGGGTCCCGTCGTCCGCGACCTCGGCGACGGTGCACGGCACCACGTCGAGCCACTCGTTCGCGATCACGAGAGCGTCCTGCAGGTCGTGCAGGGCGGTGGGCAGGGCGGCGCCCCCAGGTGACCGGAGCCACTCGACCCGGGCGTCGAGCCCCGCCGGGCGGTCGACCACGTCGACGCCGACGACCCTCGTGTCGCGTCTCGTGTCGCCTGTCATGTCGCCTGTCATGTCGCCTGTCAGGTCGTGTGCCGTGTCGTCTGCCAGGTCGCGTCTCCTGTTGCCTGTCATGTCGCCTGTCAGGTCGCGTCTCGGGTCGCGTCTCCTGTCGCCTGTCTGGTCGCGTCTCAGGTTGCCAACGGTCCGTTCGCCAGGTGGCTGGGCACGGCCCGCAGGCCGGGGGCCCACGGCGGGCGCGGCCGGCAGGGCGAGGCGGGCCAGCCGGCTCGTCAGCTCGCCCCGGCCGGCACCGATGTCGACGACGACCGACGGCGCCCGGTCCGGCACGTACCGGTGCCAGAGCCGCAGCAGGGCCTCGGCGAGCACCGGCCCGGTTGAGCCATGGGACGCGGTCGTGAAGTGCGCCGCGGGCCCGCCGCGGGTGACGTAGAAGCCGAGCTCGGCGTCATACAGGGCCTGTTGCCAGGCCACCGACCACGGCAGGGCACCCATGGCGGGACTGTAGCGGTAGCGTTTCCGGGATGAGGACTCCGCACGAGCGACCGGCGCGCTTCGACGTCGGGGTGGTCGGCGCGGGCCGCGTCGGCGCGGTGCTCGGGGCCGCCCTCGCGCGGGCCGGGCACCGCGTGACCGGGGTGTCGGCGGTGAGCGACGCCTCGCGGGAGCGGGCCGACCGGCTGCTGCCGGGGGTGCCCACCCGACCGGTGCCCGACGTCATCGAGGGTGCGCACCTGGTCATCCTCGCCGTGCCCGACGACACCCTGCCCGGACTGGTGGCCGGGCTGCACCGGGCCGCCGTGTTCACGCCGGGCCAGCTGGTCATGCACACCTCGGGAGCGCACGGAATCTCGGTGTTCGAGCCGGCCGCCGGCAGCGACCTCGTCCCGCTCGCGCTGCATCCGGCGATGGCGTTCACCGGCACCGCGATGGACCTCGAGCGGCTCACCGACTGCTGTTTCGCGGTCACGACCATGGACCTGGCCCGGCCGCTCGGCGAGGCGCTGGTCATCGAGATGGGGGGCGATCCGGTCTGGGTGCCGGAGTCCCGGCGGCTGGCCTACCACGCGGCCCTGACGCACGCCGCGGACCATCTCGTGACCCTCGTCGCCCAGTCGATGCAGCTGCTCGGCGAGGCCGGGGTGGAGGGTCCGGACCGCATCCTGGAGCCGCTCCTGACGGCTGCGCTGTCGAACGCGCTCCGGCTCGGTGACGGGGCCCTCGGCGGGCCGGTGTCGCGTGGCGATGCCGACACGGTCGCCTCACACGTCGACCTGCTGGCCTCGGAGGCGCCCGACGTGCTGGCGACGTATGTGGCCATGGCCCGGGCGACGACGCAACGGGCCGTACTGTCGGGGCGGCTCGGCGCAGCCACGGCAGAGCCCGTGCTCGAGGCCCTGTCCGACGACTACTGACCCGCGGCCGGGTCCGTCCGGTCGTAGGGTCGGTGCCGGCCGGGGTGTGCGTGGTTGAGGTCGCCCTGGTGACCACAACCACGCACAACCCGGGGCAGCTGGGCGAGGCCGTGCGTGGTTGAGGTCGCCTTGGTGACCACAACCACGCACAACCCGGGCGAGGTGCCCACGGGCTCGTCGCCGTCCCGGGGTGTGCCGCCGTCGAACCCGCCCTGATCCG
>NZ_JBDIAQ010000037.1:0-27671 GCF_039812505.1 Intrasporangium sp.
GTCAGCGACGGGGCAGGGCTCGCGGACCTGACGATGGCGCAGGCCGCCCGGGCCGCCCTCGTGTGGCTCGATCGCGGGCCGTGACTGTCACGCCTGTGGAGGTAGGTCTCAAGGTGGGTGGTTGGTCAGGACTCGCGTCCTGAGAAGACCTCTGCCCTATCTTGGCACCGGCGCGCCCACCTCGCGCGTCGATCAGGGCGCAGCGCCGATAGCCTCGTAGAACTCCTGGACCGCGCTCGCGTTGTACTCGGCCGGATCGAAGGCAGGGCTGGGGACCTCACCGCGGAGTGCATCGAGCATCCCCGCAGCCAGGGCCGTCGGGTCACGTTCCACGATGCGGCCGACCCCGTCGGGCAGAGCCCCACGGACGGACTCGAAGTTCGTGCTCACCACGGGTAGCCCCAGGACCCGGGCTTCGAGAATGACCATCGGCTGGCCCTCGTAGTCGCTGGACAGGACGAAGACGTCGGACTGGGACATGATCGCGAACGGGTTTGGCTGCTGGCCGGCGAAGGTCACACATTTCGAGATCCCGAGCTGCACGGCGATGCGCTCCAACTCCTTGAGCAAGGGCCCGTCGCCGACGAGGACGAGCCGAGTTCGCGGTTCCTGTCGATGGAGTAGGGCGAATGCGCGAATCAGGCGTTCGTGGTTCTTCTCCGGCGACAGACGCCCCACGGTGACGAAGGTCGTGACCCCTTCTCGCGGAGGCACGATCCGCGCGATGGTGAGCAGTCTGGCGACCTCGTCACCTACGGTCTCGAGGTCGTGGGTCAGCCGGCCGTGACCTTCGGTGGCTCCTTTAGCCGTTGGCGATCCTGCTCCGAGCTGGAGCGCGCGGGCGAACGCCTTCACCGCGGCCGTCGTGTCGCGCACCTCGGGATCCCCGTGCGCCATCCGCAGGACCCGCTCGAACTCGATGGTGTTGCGTGCGGACACGAACTTCTCGGACGGGGCGTACGCGGCGAGCTCGCGGGCATTGATGTCCCTCAGTGCGTCGGACACCGAGACCAAGTGGTCGTACCGGCGGTAGGACGCGAACACGGCCCCGAGATTTTTCTCGTGCGGGCGACGTCCGTCGACCAGACGCATCTGGTCGGCGTGCAGGTCGTTGTGCAGCCAGATCGAGTGTGACCGCGCGGCGGCCGTGCTGAGCAGGAACGACCAGAACGGGGAGTACCCGCTGAAGTCGATGACGTAGTCGAACGTGGTGTCGCCGAAGCACCGGTACCACTCGTCGCGCAGCAGCGACTCCATCGACGCGAGCTCATGAGGGGACAGCTGAGCGCTGTTCGTGAAGAGCGCTCGGCGCTGGGATCGGTGCCGCTTGCTGATTGCAAAGGTCCCGGTGCGTTCGAAGCGGCGGACCCTGACGTCGATCAGCTCCGCGTTCTGGCGCCGTTGACTGCCGCGCGGAGAGTTGTAGACCGCAGAGACATCGAAGCGATCGTGGTCGATCGAGGAAAGTATGTTCAATGCCGATGAGGTGATCCCGTTCGAGAGCATCCCGCCGGTGAAGACGAGTACCTTCTCCCGCCCGTCGACACTTGGAGCCACGATGCCTGGGCCCTCCGTGGCGCGGCGGGAGATGACGTCCAGCACTCGTGTCGAGACGTTTCCGTCATCGTGCGAGGCGAACCGGTGGATGGCGTCCTCGTAGGTATCGGCGCTCACCAAGGCCGGCCATTGTCCTGCGCCGGCCGTAATGTCACGAACGAGTGCCGCAACCTGGGCACCAGCGGTCACTCGCGGTCCGGGGAGGTTGCCCGGCGACAGGTAGAGGCCGCGCTCGTCCTCGTACTCGGCCTGGTCGGGGGTGAAGAAGACGATGGGGCGCCGGGTGGCGAGGAAGTCGAAGAAGATGCTCGAGTAGTCGGTGACGAGCACGTCGGTGACCCCCAGCACCGAGTTGGTGGGCATCTGGTTGGGAACGAGGATGGCTCGCAACGAGGGGTCCCGCCGGGCGAAGTCCGACACCTGCTGGTGAACCTTCAGCAGCACCACCCAACCGGTCGGCAGCCCTTCCCGGATCTGGCGTACTCGATCGGACAGCAGGGCCGTGTCGTCGCTCGGCCGGTAGAAGGAGGAGCCGCGCCAGGTGGGCGCATAGAGGACGATCCTCTCCTCGAGGGCGAGACCTGCGGCTGCCAGCCGGCTGCGCACGTCGGTTCGCTCGAGGTCGTCCAGCACCTGTCGGTCGGTTCGAGGAAAGCCCAGCTCCAGGTAGCGGCCAGCGTAGATGTTCTTCAGGCGGTAGGCGTCCTCGTACATGCGTCTGGTCATGTACTCACCGCTCGAGAGGAGGTAGTCCGCTTGGAGGAAGTTGCGCAGGACGTTCCTGGATGCATGTGCGCCGTCGGGTTCCTCGAAGCCCATCCGCTTCAGTGGCGTGCCGTGCCAGGTGTTGAGGTACACCTGATCCGGCCGTTTGTTGAACTCGGGGGGGAAGGTCGCGTTGTTGATCAGCAACCCGGCCGTCGCCAGGACCTTGAAGTAGGCCGGCGACCGGTACTTGACGAAGCTGACACGGTGGTCGACGGCGAACTCCTGTTGAATGGCTGAGTGCCTGCGTGGGCGCCGCAGCACCCACACGAGACGTTTCCGGGAGTACTCCGGATCGGCAACCATCGCCCGGAACAGCGCCTCAGGGTTGCAGAGCGCACCGCTGCCGCTGAAGGACTCGAAGAGCACCAGATCCGGGTCCACCGGAAGGTCGTGGACGTACGCGCGCCACTCGATGGGGAGCGTCTTGCCGACCTTGCGGAACAGGCGTTTGACTCCTCTGACTTGACTTCGCCAAGGTCGCATGTGCGGACCATCTCCTCAGTGTCAGCCGCTGACGAGCGAGCCTAACGGTAACCACCGGCCTCGGAAGGTAGGCTCGGTGCGCGGCGCGGACATCCACCGCGCCCCAGCCGATTCGCAGGGGAGCCGGGCTTGAGCGAACGCACCGTAATCACGTTTGGCACGTTCGACGTGTTCCACGTCGGTCATGTCCGGATGCTCCAGCGGGCCGCGCAGCACGGTGACCGGCTCGTCGTGGGTGTCTCCGCTGACGCCCTCAACATCGAGAAGAAGGGGCGACCGCCCGTCTTCACGGAGGACGAGCGGATGGAGATCGTCGCCAGCCTCAGGTGTGTCGACGAGGTCTTCCTCGAGGAGTCGCTCGAGAGGAAGCGCGACTACATCCTCGAGCACGAGGGGAGCGTGCTCGTCATGGGCGACGACTGGGCGGGCAGGTTCGACTGGGTCAGCGACGTGTGCGAGGTGATCTACCTGCCGCGCACGCCATCGGTCTCCACCACGGGACTCATCGAGCACATCTCCAGCCTCGGCTGAGGGCGAACCGCGACCACTCACCCTGAGCGGAGCTGTCCGTAGACACAGAGCAAGCGCAAGACAGAGCAGGCGCAAGGTCGGGACTACTGGGTCAGCTCGACCCTGAGCTCGGGCTCGGTCTTGGCGCGGACCTCGTCCTCGGTGACGCCCGGCGCGAGCTCACGCAGCACGAGACCGTCCGGGGTGACGTCGATGACCGCCAGGTCGGTGATGATCCGCTGCACGACTCCCTTGCCGGTGTACGGCAGCGAGCAGTCCTTTACGATCTTGTACGAGCCGTCCTTGGCGGTGTGCTCCATGAGGACGATGACCTTCTTGGCGCCGTGCACCAGGTCCATGGCTCCGCCCATCCCCTTGACCATCTTGCCGGGGATCATCCAGTTCGCGATGTCGCCCGCCTGCGAGACCTGCATCGCCCCGAGGATCGCGGCGTCCACCTTGCCGCCACGGATCATCCCGAACGAGGTCGCGGAGTCGAAGAACGCCGCACCGCTGCGCAGGGTCACGGTCTCCTTGCCGGCGTTGATGAGGTCTGGGTCCTCCTCACCGTCGTAGGGGTAGGCGCCCACACCGAGGATGCCGTTCTCGGACTGCAGGACGATCTCGACGTCGTCGGGCACGAAGTTCGGCACGAGTGTCGGCAGTCCGATGCCGAGGTTGACGTACATCCCGTCGGCCAGCTCCCGGGCGGCTCGGGCGGCCATCTGCTCACGGGTCAAGGCCATCGGTCAGCCCTCCTGGCTCTGCGCCGACTCAGGGCGCGGGCGCACCGTGCGCCGTTCGATGTGCTTGGTCGCCGCCTGCTGCGGTGTCAGCGGCAGCACCCGCTGGACGAAGATGCCGGGCAGGTGGACCGAGTCCGGGTCGAGCTCGCCCGGCTCGACGAGCTGCTCCACCTCGGCGATGGTGAACTTGCCGGCCATCGCGCAGAGCGGGTTGAAGTTGCGGGCGGACTGGTTGAAGACCAGGTTGCCGTGCCGGTCGCCCTTGGCGGCCCGGACCAGGCCGAAGTCCGGACGCAGGGCCTTCTCGAGCACGAACGTCTTCAGCTGGCCGTCGACCTCGAACTCCTGGGTCTGCTTGGCAGGGGAGGCGACCGCGACGCCGCCGGACCCGTCATACCGCCACGGCAGGCCGCCCTCGGCCACCTGGGTGCCCACCCCCGTTCGGGTGAAGAACGCCGCGATGCCGGACCCGCCGGCCCGGAGCCGCTCCGCGAGCGTGCCCTGGGGCGTCAGCTCGAGCTCGAGCTCGCCGTGCAGGTACTGCCGCTCGAACTCCTTGTTCTCACCGACATAGCTGGCGACCATCCGGGCGATCCGTCGGTCCTTCAGCAGGACCCCCAGCCCCCAGTCGTCGACGCCGCAGTTGTTGGAGATCGCCTCGAGCCCGTCGATACCGGCGTCGTGGATGGCCTGGATCAGCACGCTCGGGATACCGCACAGCCCGAACCCGCCGACCGCCATCGACGCCCCGTTGGTGATGCCCGCGATGGCCTCGCCGGCAGAGGTGACGACTTTGTCCATGGACCCAGACCCTACCCCCGGCCGTCCGTCACGGCGTTGGCCCTGGTGTTGCCCACCGGTCCCGGCTACCCGTGCGGCTTGACCGCGATCCGCCCCGCCGAGATCCGCACCAGGAACAGGCGTTCACCGGTGACGTCGAGGAAGTCGTCGATGGCCTTGCGCGCGCCGTCCCAGTAGCCGTAGTCATCGAGGATGATCACCCCGCCGGGGACCAGCCGTGGGTAGAGGTGGTCGAGCTCGTGCGCGGTCGAGGCGAACCAGTCGGTGTCGAGGCGCAGCAACGCGATTCGCTCGGGGACCGTCCCGGGTATCGTGTCCTCGACCTTGCCCTGGACGTAGTGGACGGGCCCCGGGTAGCCGATCGAGTCCATGCCCTCGCGCACGTCGTCCAGCGAGGCGCGGGCCAGCAGCAGGCTGTCCTCGGCCGCCACCTGCATCAGGTCGGTCGCCGCGCGCCCGTCACGGCGCCTGGTGTCCTCCTCGGTGGCCGCGCTCATCCCCTCGAAGGTGTCGTACAGGTACAACGCCCGTCCGGTGTCGTCGAGATCCATCAGGGTCAGGGCTGCCGCCATCATCGACCCGCCGCGCCAGACCCCGCACTCCACGACGTCACCCTCGATGCCGTAGCGATGCAGGTAGCGCAATCCGTCGATCAGGCCCAGCACCTTGACCTGGCTCGTCATGGTGCGTCCCGAGATGCGTCCTATGACCGACTGGGCGAAGTCGTCCACGTCGAACCCTCCCGACTGACCACCCTTGGGCAGTGGCTTGGGGGCGGGTGGGGTGCTCGGCACGGTGGCCGCCGGTGGTGCCGGTGCGGGTGGCTGGGGCGTGCCGGCCGGACCCTCCGGTGCTCGCCCCGGCCTGTGCGCCCGGTGCCGCGTGAT
This sequence comes from Intrasporangium sp., assembly GCF_039812505.1. Classification (GTDB taxonomy): domain Bacteria; phylum Actinomycetota; class Actinomycetes; order Actinomycetales; family Dermatophilaceae; genus Intrasporangium_A. The sequence continues at coordinate 5,753 of NZ_JBDIAQ010000037.1, forward strand.
CTGGTACCCCAGCGGAGCCAGGGCTCGGTTGATGGCGCGCTTGAGCCGGATGGTCTGCATTCATGCCTCCTGCAGCTCCAGCGTCACCGCCTCGGAGCGTCGACGGGCTTCGTCGGTACGCGAGCCTCTCGACAGGACGACCGACCCGTCAAGGGCCCACACCGCGAGGATGTCGAGCAGCACTCCGGTCAGTTGCCCGGACACGGCCGCTCGTGCCCTGTCCGGCCAGTCGTCGTGACCGGTGACCAGCTCCGCGTAGGCCCGCTCCTGCTGACCCCCCAGGGCGCGGTCGCCCGGCTCCGGGTCGGCCAGCGGGGAGAAGCGGTCGCCGTGCGTCGACAGGTCACGGGCCTCGTCGACCGCCCCAGGGGCCAGCCCGGCGTCGGGGTGGCTCCGGGCCAGGGCGGGCAGGCTCACGAGGACCACGTCGCCGGGGTGGGCCGCCGCGTGCCCCGGGTCGGCGGTGACCAGGACGTCCGCGTCGAGCGACTCGGGCCCGGTCACGACCGTGGCGCCGACCGACCATGCCGCCAGGGCCCAGTAGCACGCCCGCCAGTGGGTCGGCAGGTCGAGCCCGACCGTCGTGCCGGGCTCGGCGCCCGCGTCGTCCTGCAGGAGGTTGGCCGCCTTGGCGACCCAGTTGGCCAGCACGTGGGCCGACAGCTCGATGCGCTCGCCCTGCGTCGGGCCGGGCTCGTCGTCGTACCACGTCAGCCGGGGACGCCCCGGGTCGGCGGCCTGCATCCGGGCGAGGATCTCGGTGGGGGTGAGCACGGCCCGAGCCTACGTCGAGCGCCGGGTGTCAGTCCTTGACGGTGGTCCCCGGCGGGGGTGCGGTCAGCGGCTCGTCGTTCTTCAGCGCGCGGAACAGCGCCTTGGCCCGGTCGGTGTCCCACTTGACCGCTACCCCGGCATTGGAGGTCGGGTAGGCCATGCTCTCGATCGGCACGCTCAGGGACAGGCCCTCGTCGTTGCTGACGCTGCGCATCGCCCGCAGGATCCGGACCGCGTCCATCAGGCTCGTGCCCTCGCCGACGGCGAGCCCACCGGCGACGGCATCGGCGAACCCCTTGTAACGCCACGGGACCAGCACGGTGGCCGGAGTCGCGGCCTGCTTCATCAGGGCGCCGAGGAACTGTCGCTGCCGGGCCGCACGCCCGATGTCCCCCAGGGGGTCCTCGTAGCGGCTGCGTACGTAGCCGAGGGCGTCCTTGCCGTCGAGCGTCTGGCAGCCCTTCTTGAGGTCGATCCCGGCCTTCTTGTCCGTCATGTTGCGCGGCACGCAGATGTCGACGCCGCCGAGCGAGTCGACGACCGCGGCGAAGCCGCCGAGCCCGATCTCGAGGTAGCCGTCGACGTGGATCCCGGTCACCTGCTCGACCGTCCGGGTCAGCAGCTTCGGCCCACCGAGCGAGAACGACGCGTTGATCTTGTTGCTGCCGTAGCCGGGGATCGGCACGTAGGAGTCGCGCGGGATCGAGACCATGACCGGCTTGCCGCCGCTCTCGGAGACGTGCACCAGCATGATGGTGTCGGTGCGCTGGCCCTCGGCGTTGCCGGTCGCGTACTCCTTGCGCTGTGCCTTCGTCAGCCCCGCGCGGCTGTCCGAACCGACCAGCAGGTAGTTGTGGCCCGACGTGTCCGCCGGCCGGGCCCCGGCCGGGATGTTGTCGACCCGGGCCACGCTGTTCCACGCGTTGACCGGCACCCAGACCATGAAGGCCAGCCAGGCCACGACGACGAGTACGACGGTGAGCAGGACGACCCGTCCCTTGCGGATCCGGGTACGTGGGGGCCCGTCCACCGCTGGGGAGGTATGCCGCTCACCCGGGGCCGGCGCGGCAGCGGCCGGACGCCTAGGCTGGGACTGTTTTCGCCGCGTGTCGACGACGTAGACCTCGTCGTCCGGGTCGCCGCCCGACGCCTTGTGCGGCGACCGTTCGTCGGGGGTCGGCCGGTCGGGTGGGGGCGCGGGCCGGCGCGATCGGGACCGCCGGGTGTCGACGACGTACACGCCCTCGTCCGTGACTCCTGCATCGACCTCTGCGTCGTCCGCGTGGCCGCGCTCGGGGCGTCGGGGCGGGTCGCTCGGCATCAGGAGATCTCCGGGTCGGGGGCGGGGCTCGGCGGGTCGAGGGTATCGGTCGGCGCGGGCGTCCCCCCGTCGCCACGCCCACCGACATCTTGCGCATTCTGGGCCTTCTCGCCCTGCGCCCGGTCCGGCCTCGCCGCCTCGTCGAGGGCCAGGCGCCGGGCCAGCCGGGTGTAGCGGGTCTCCATGTCGCGGAAGCGGCGGAAGGTCGTCACCACGAAGCCGAAGAACGCGACGACGAGCCCGTAGAGCACCAGGTCGGCGCCACGACCGATGCCGACGAGGTGGGCGAGCCGGGTCCACACGGTGGGATCGAGGATCGACCACACCGCGAACGCGGCGAACAGGAGCAGGCCCAGTCTGCGCAGCGCCTGCGCCTTCTGGCCGTAGGAGATCAGCAGCCGCCACGCGATGGCGAGGGTCACGACGATCAGCAGGAGCTGGATACCGAGCTGCTTCATCGCCAGATCAGCTCCGCGAGGATGTTGACCGCGTTCCAGAGCGACTGGCCCTTGGCCTTCGAGTAGTCGGTGTAGAGGATGTGGACCGGCTCCTCCGCGTAGCGGACCGGTCGCCCGTGAAGGCGCATCGAGCCGATCTGCGCGACGATCTCCGAGGCGTGCGCCATCCGGTTCTGGGTGATGTCGAGGCGCTCGACCACGGGGCGGCTGAGGGCGCGCAGCCCGTTGTGCGCGTCGGTCAGCCGGGTGTTCGTGGTCAGGTTGGTCCACGCGACGGCAAGGCGCAGCACGAGGCGCTTGAGGGCCCCGGACTCGGTGCGGTCGTCGAGGAACCTGGTGCCGAAGACGACGTCGACCTCACCCTGTCGCAGCCGGGCGATCATGGTCTCGACATCGGCCACCTGGTGCTGGCCGTCGGCGTCGAACGTCACGACGAACCGCATCCCGGGGTCGCGCAGGGCATAGTCGAAGCCGGTCTGCAGCGCGGCGCCCTGGCCGAGGTTTACCGGGTGGCGCACCACGACGGCCCCGGCCGCCTCGGCACGTTCGGCCGAGCCGTCCCGGGACCCGTCATCGACGCAGACGACGTTGGGGAAGGCCGCGACGGCCTGCCGCACGACGTCGCCGATGACCCCCGCCTCGTTGTAGAGCGGCACCACGAGCCACACGTCGTCCATGTCCATCAGGTCCAAGCGTAGAGGGGCCGCCGCGGTGGTCCGGTCACTCGCGACACACGGCGGCGGACCGCGGCGGGTCGGCCACTACAGTCGAGGTTCATGGCGGGTGGGGACGCGCGCGATGGCACCCTGGCGGCTGGCCGATGACCCGCCGGAGGGTGCTCACCGCTGCGCGCGTCGCCGTCGCGGTCCTGACCCTGGCCGCCGTCGGTTACGCCGTCGTGACGAACTGGGCCGCCGTCTCGGTCCACCTGGGCCGGATCTCGGCGGGCACGTTCGTGCTGTCCACGCTCGCCGCGCTGGTCGGGACCTGGCTGACGATGCTCGGGTGGCGGGCGCTGCTGGCCGACCTCGGCTCGGCGCTGCACCTGGCGCCGGCCAGCGGGGTCTACTTCGTCGGGCAGCTCGGCAAGTACCTGCCCGGATCGCTGTGGTCGGTCCTGGTGCAGGCCGAGATCGCCAGCAGCCTCAAGGTCCCGCGACGCCGCACCGCCGTCGCCGGGCTCCTCGCGCTCGGGTTCGCGCTGCTCACCGGCGTCGTGGTGGGGCTCCCGGCCGCACCGCTGCTGCTGCGGAACGAGGGTGCGGCCCTGGCCTGGTGGACCCTGCTCGCGCTGCCAGTGGTCGCCCTGCTGCTCGTGCCGCGGGTCCTGGGGCGGCTCGTCGGCATGCTGCTGCGGGTGCTGCGGCGCGACCCGCTCGAGCACGACCTGTCCGGTCGGGCCGTGGTGCACGCCGCCGTGCTGCTCGCGCTCGCCTGGCTGACGTTCGGCGTGCACATACTGTTGCTCGCCCAGGCTGTCGCCGGCCCGGGATCCCACCCTCATCTCGGGGTGGCGAGCGTGTCCGGCTATGCCCTGTCGGTCTCGCTCGGGATGCTGACGGTGGTCCTGCCGGCCGGTCTCGGGGCCCGCGAAGGGCTGCTCACCCTCGTCCTGGCCGCTGCGGTGCCGGTTGCGGCGGCGGGCGCGGTGGCCATCGTGTCCCGCTTCATCGTCACCGTCGTCGACGTGGCGTGCGCACTGCTCGGCTGGCTCTACGCCCGTCGGCACGACCTCGTCGCGAACCGGCGGAACGAAGAGATGCTGCCGCGGACGTGACCGTCAGGCCGCGTCGAGGACGAAGACCGGGATCACCCGGTCCGTCTTGGTCTGGTACTCGGCGTACGGCGGGAACGCGGCGACGCACCGGTCCCACCACGTCGACCGCTCGTCCCCCTGCAGCTCGCGAGCGCGGCGGCGCGTCGTGGTGGTGCCGTCCTGCAGCTCGACGAGCGGGTGCGCCCGCAGGTTGCGCACCCACTGCGGGTCGGTGGGAGCGCCGCCCTTGCTGCCGACCACGGCATACGTGCCGTCGTGCTCGACGCGCATGACCGGCACGAGCCGCTGCACGCCGCTGCGCCGGCCACGGATCGAGACGAGGACCACCGGCCGGTCCATGATCAGCACCCCTTCGGTGGTGCCGGTCGCGAGGATTCGGTCCACCTGGTTGCGGACCCACTCGACCGGGCTCGGCGCATAGTTGTCGATCTTCATGACGGCGGCAACGTGGAGCACGGGGCCGGGCATTCCGCTGTCCGTCGCATCGTGGACACTGTCGGCATGACCTCTGGCCGGGTGCGGGAGTGGCGCGCGGGCCGGCCCGTCCACCTGGCGGCCCAGCTGGCGGCCTTCCGCCGCGGGTCCGGGGACCCCACGTCGTGGACCGGTGGCGGGGCCTTCGCCCGGGCCGTCCAGACCCCGGACGGTGCCGGGGTGCTGCACCTGGTGGTCCGCCCGGGGTGCGCCACCGTCGAGTGCCGGGCGTGGGGCGCGGGTGCCGAGTGGCTGCTGGACTCCGTGCCGGACCTGCTCGGCGCCGGCGACGACCCGAGCGGGTTCCGTGCGCGGCACGCTGTGGTGGGAGAGGCCTGGCGCCGCTACCCGGGCTACCGCGTACCGCGCTCCCGGCTCGTGCTCGACGCGCTCGTACCGGCGATCATCGAGCAGAAGGTGACCGGCCAGGAGGCCTTCGCCGGGTACCGACGGCTCGTCCGGCGGTTCGGCGAGCGCGCGCCGGGCCCGTTCGGCGACCGCCTCGTCGTGCCGCCGACCGCGTCCGGCTGGGCCTCGATCCCGTCGTGGGAGTTCCTGCAGGCACAGGTGGACCCGGCCCGGTCCCGCGCCGTCGTGGCTGCCGCCCGGGTGGCCGGGCGGCTCGAACAGGTCGTCGACCTCGCGCCCGTGCCGGCCCGGCGGCGGTTGCGCGCGCTGCCGGGCGTCGGGGTGTGGACCGCCGCGGAGGTGGCCCAGCGTGCGCTCGGGGACCCCGACGCGGTCAGCTTCGGCGACTTCCACGTCGCGAAGGACATCGGCTGGGCGTTGACCGGCCGACCGGTCGACGACGCGGGGCTGGCGCGCCTGCTGGAGCCCTATCGGGGACACCGCTTCCGCGTCCAGGCGCTGCTCGTGCTCGCCGGGCACCGGCGACCGCGTCGAGGCCCGCGGATGGCGCCACGCCGTCACCTGCCGGCGCGCTCCGGCGCCCGTTGACCGTCCCGTCGGCGCTTCGGCGGGTGGGCGGCGTGCGCGGGTGGCCCGGCTGAGCGGCATACCGCCACCGGGCAGCCGGAGGATGCCGCTCAGCGCCCGTCGGTCCCGACGGTGTCGCACCCGTCGGCCGGGCCCACGACCGGGTCATGGGGCGCCGACCGCGGGCTCGCAGGTTGCGCCCCCCGACGCCGGGCACGACGCGGCCGTGGGGTCGCCCACCGCGACCTGGACCGGGACCGGGTGCCCGTCGGTCACGAGCAGGCCGCGTCCGGGCGTGTGGGTCGATGTCCCGATGACGCGAACCCGCAGCAGGTCACCGTCGGCCGGGGTGGTCGGGCACAGCAGCACGCCGGTCCCGGCCCGACCGACCTCGGGGACCAGCCCCCGGAAGGCGCCGGCGGCACGTCTCGAGTCGAGCGTCGCCACGACCAGGCCGCCCGTGCCCTCGACGACCCGCGTGGTCTCGACGAGGGCCGGCTCCCAGGGTGTGCCGTCGACCAGGTCGGCGTCGTCGACCAGGACCGCGAGGTCGGCGTGCTCGCGACGCAGCGCGACGAAGCGGTCGTGCTCCTGCCTGGCCAGCAGGTGCAGGCCGGGATGCGGCGGGGTGTCGGCGAGCGGGGAGCGCCGCGGTGCGACGAGCGCCACCTGTCGGCCCGAGCCCAGCAGCTGGGTGAGGAGGGTGGCCAGCAGGGTCGACTTGCCGGTGCGCGGCGGGCCCAGCACGAGGATCCGGCGTTCGTCACGCTCGAGGTCGAAGCCGAGCGGTGCCAGATCGTCGCCGCCGACGCCGACGACCAGCCGCCGGGGGTCGCGGGGTAGCAGGTCCAGGGGCACATGGTCGGGCAGCGGAGCCAGGCGCCACGGCCGGGCCGAGTCGGGCACGGTGCCCCAGCGTCGTGTCGCCTCGTCTGCCACCGCTCGGGCCAGCGCGGCTGGATCGTCGGTCACGTCGTCCCCGGGCAGGCACAGCTGGACCTCCGTCTCGTCCCGCACGTCGAGGGCTCGGCCGGGAGGTCGGTGCCGTGGTGTCGCGCCCGGGGTGATGCCGGCGAGCGTCAGGTCGACCGGGTCGGGCATGTCGAGCACCAGCCGGCGCTGCAGCAGCCCCCCGAGCCGGCCAGAGGCCACCTGACGCCCACCGGTCACCACGACGTGGATGGCTCGGGAGAGCCCGTCGCGCACGAGCCCGGTCAGCCGTTCCGTGCTGTCGCCCTGGTCGAGGTCGTCCAGCGCCTCGGTGACCGCCTCCCATCCGTCGACGAGCACGATGGTCCGCAGCCCCTCCCGGTGGGGCTGCTCACAGAGGCGCTGGACGGCTCGCCGGAGCCGTTGCGGGTCGGTGCTCCCGGTGATCGAGCCGGTCTGCGGAAGCGCCGACAGCCCGGTCAGCGGGCCGGGGTTGCCCTCCATGACGTGCAGGTGCACCTCACTCGGGGAGAGCCGCTCCGCGATCCGCAACGCGATAGCCAGCGCGGCGGTCGAGCGGCCGGTCCGGGCGCCTCCGGCGATGCCCAGGTGGCCGTCCCGGGCCGGGTCCCAGGCCAGCACCGTCTGCCGCTGCTCGGACGGCCGGTCGGCCAGTCCCAGCGGGACCGAGCGGGCGGCCGCGGGACCGGCGAGACGGCTGTCGCCGGCCGAGAGGACGTCGGGCAGGGGCGGCAGCCAGGGCGAGGCAGGCGGCCGGGCCTGCAGCAGGTCGGCCGCCCCGAGGAGGCCGTCCACGACGCCGCCCAACGGCGCCCCCGGGGGGGTGTCCGGGCGGGTGGCCACGCGCGGCGCCGGAGCCATCAGGTCGGCCCACCCCAGGGGCCACACCACCGGGCCTGCGGCAGGCCCGGACGCTGCGCGGTCACCGACGCCGACATGGGCCACCTGGACCGGGACGAGCCGGCGGGAGCCGACCCGCAGGTAGGCCCGCCCCGGCAGCCGGTCCGGGATCCGGGCCGCATCGGGCGCCTCGATGACGTCGTCGCTGTCCGTGCGGTCGCGCACGCGCAGCGCGATGCGCAGCGAGACGTTCGCCCGCATGTCGGCCGAGACGATGCCGGCCGGACGTTGTGTCGCGAGGACGAGGTGGACCCCGAGCGACCGGCCGACGGCGGCCAGCCGCACCAGCCCGCTGACGAAGTCGGGCAGCTCGTCGGCGAGGACCTTGAACTCGTCGACCACCAGGACCAACCGCGCCGGCCGGTCTCCGGCCGGCGCGAGCCGGCGGTAGTCGTCCAGGTCCTTGGCGCCAACCTGCGCGAACAGCCGCTCGCGACGTCTGAGCTCGGCGCCCAGCGAGGTCAGCGCTCGCGTGGTGAGGTGCTCGTCGAGGTCGGTGACCACTCCGAGGACGTGGGGCAGGCCCGCACAGTGGTGGAAGGCGGACCCGCCCTTGTAGTCGATCAGGACGAAGCTCAGCTCGTCGGGACGGTTGTGGACGGCCAGGCTGGCGACCAGGGTCTGCAGCAGCTCGGACTTGCCGGCGCCGGTCGTACCGCCGACGAGCGCGTGGGGGCCGTCCCGGACCAGGTCCACGACGACCGGGCCGTCGGCGCCGAGCCCGAGCAGGGCGGTCGGCCGGCGGTGTGGGGCACTCCACCGGCGGGCCACCGACCTCGCGTCGAGCGGGTCGGCTCCGGAGTGCTGCCGGTGCAGCTCGACGAAGTCGACACGGGCCGGCAGGACCGCACCGTCCTCGACCGGTGTCGCGTCCTCGAGCGGCGCGAGGGCCCGGGCCAGGGTTTCCGCCCAGGCCGGGCCGGGCAGGTCCGGGACCAGCGACGGGACGCAGCCGCCTTGTCGGTCGAGCCGTGCCTCGGCCTTGGGTCCCGCTCCGATCACCACCTGCGCGGCGGCCTCGACGGGCAGCCGGATGGCGTCCTGGTCGAGACAGATGAAGTGCACCCCGACGCTCGGCCCGTCCCGGAGCAGCTGTGCGACGCCGGGCTCCCGGCGCAGCTGTTCCGACCGGTCGAGGACGACCACGAGGTCCGGCTCGGCCCGCACCCGGGTGTCGTCGCCGGCCCGGGCCGCGACGATGGCGGCCAGCTCGGCGACGCGACGGCCCACCGACCCCTCGTGGGCCCGGTCGCCGATGGCGGCCAGGCAGGTGTCCGGGACGGACGCAGCGTGGGGCAGCAGGGTGGCCCAGGCCCAGCTGTCCGGTCCCGTCCGGTCGGCGGTGAGCACGACGATGCGCACGTCGCGGGGCGAGTGCCACGTGCAGATCTGCCCGACGAGGCTGCTCGTCAGGGCGAGGGCCCGCTCGCGGGGGCCCGCGACACCGAGCACCGCCGTGTCAGTGAGCCGGAGGACTGCCGGCACGTCCAGCGCCGGGAGCGTCGGCGCGTCGGCGGTGTCGCCCACGGCAGTGGTCCGGGGCGGCTGCGAGCCCACTCCGAGCCGCAGCTCGAGGTAGTCCGGGTCTCCGGGGCGCCGCTCCCAGAGTCGCGCGTCGACCGCGCTGACGGCTGCGCCGGTGACCACGAGGTCCGGGGCGTCCTCGTGCCGGTGCCGGCGCTCGAGAGCCAGGGCCTGCGCGAGACCTGCCTCGGCCTGGCGGCGCGCCGTCGCGTGCTCGGCCAGTCGGCGTCGGTAGGAGACTCGCCCGTGCCGGCGGTCGCTCCACCACTGCCCGAGCAGCATGGCCGGCGTGAGCAGGGCGAAGAGCATCATGACCGGTGAGCGCAGCACGACCGCGAGCACCGTCGACAGGGCCATCGGCAGCAGCGCCGCCACCAGCGGTAGGCGGCTGCGTTCCGGCTTGGTCGGCCGGGGTGGGAAGTCCACCTGCGCGGGCGACCGGTCCGGCCGGAACCGGGGCGGTCGGTGCACCTGCCGCCTGCCGTCGAGGACCGTCGTCGCGGCCGGCCGACCGGACCGGACCCGATGGGTCAGAGTGGTCGAGCCGAGCTGCAGCCGGTCACCCGGTTGCAGTCGGGTCGGCTCGCCGCCCAGCAGTACGCCGCCCAGCCGGGAGCCGTTGGTGGGGGCGAGGTCTCGCACGAGGACGCCCGTGGAGCTGACCGCCACCTCGAGGTGCCGCCGGGACACCGCCGGGTCCGCGAGCCGGACGGCGCACCCGGCGCCTCGCCCGACGACACTGGTGCCGCGTCCCAGCGCGACGGTGCGGCCGGCTCCCGGGCCGCCGACCACCTCGAGACGAACGACGGCATCGGCCCGGTGACGTGGGCCGGGCACCGAGGGTCGGTCGAGGGTGAGGACCGCGCCGCGCAGCAGCGGTGGCTCACCGAGCGGCTGCGCCGGGTCGAGCGGCTGTCCGCCCACCCGGAACCCGAGTGACCCGTCGTCGCAGCCGATGCAGCTGCGCAGGGCGTCGGCCACGTCGACCAGCGGCGTTCCCACGCGGGTCTCGACCAGGACGTCCCGGCAGACCGGGGGCTCGGCGGCCGGGTCGACCACCGTCAGCAGCAGGCGCACGGGCGCTCCTTCCTCTTGTCGGTCCATCGCAGCAGATCGGCGCCGACCCGCGTCTCCCGTTGTCCACAGCAGGCCTCGGCACGCGGAGTCGTACGGTGTTGTCCACAGGGTGTCCACAGCGGATCTGGACGTTTTGGTCAGCGGCACCTCATTTGGGCTACCTTCTACGCGCGCCCTACCTCCTCGGGGTATCGGCGCGCGTCCGCAGGAACATCCAGGGAGCCCCATGTCGTCACACGAAGCCGTCGCCCACATCGAGGGTGAGGTCCGTGAGCTCGTCCGACGCTCCGGCATCGACCCGACCCGGGACAGCACCGAGATGCGGCAGCTGGTGCTCGATGCGGTGCAGGACTACGACGAGCGCTCGCTGCACGGCGGGCTGCCCACGCTCGGGGACACCGCGACGGCGGTGCGCTCGATCCTGTCCGTCGTGGCCGGCTACGGTCCGCTCCAGCAGTACTTCGACGACCCGACCGTCGAGGAGCTCTGGATCAACGAGCCGTCCAAGGTCTTCGTCGCTCGCGGCGGCACGGCGGAGCTGACCCCGACCATCCTCACCTCGGACGACGTGCGTGACCTTGTCGAGCGCATGCTCAAGAGCAGCGGTCGCCGGGTGGACCTCTCCTCGCCCTTCGTCGATGCCACCCTTCCGGACGGGTCGCGGCTGCACGTGGTCATCCCGGACATCAGCCGGGAGCACTGGCAGGTCAACGTCCGCAAGTTCGTCGTCAAGGCCGACCACCTCGAGGACCTGGTGCGGCTGGGCACCCTGACCAAGCAGGCGGCGACCTTCCTCGACGCCGCGGTCGCCAGCGGCCTGAACGTTCTCGTGGCGGGCGGGACGCAGGCCGGCAAGACCACGCTGCTCAACTGCCTCTCCGCGGCCATCCCCCCTCGCGACCGGGTTGTGACCTGCGAGGAGGTCTTCGAGCTGCGCATCCCGCTGCGCGACGTCGCGGCCATGCAGTGCCGACAGCCGAGCCTCGAGGGCACCGGGGAGGTGCCCCTGCGGCGGCTCGTCAAGGAGGCGTTGCGGATGCGGCCCGCGCGGATCATCGTCGGCGAGGTGCGACAGGCGGAGAGCCTCGACCTGCTCATCGCCCTGAACAGCGGCGTGCCCGGGATGTGCACGATCCACGCGAACAGCGCCCGCGAGGCCGTCACCAAGATGTGCACCCTGCCGCTGCTGGCCGGCGACAACGTGTCGAGCCGGTTCGTGGTGCCCACGGTCGCGGCATCCGTGGACATCGTCGTGCACGTCGCGCTCGAACGCGACGGCAGTCGACGGGTCCGCGAGATCGTCGCCGTCCCCGGCCGGGCCGAGGGCGATGTCATCGAGATCGCCGACCTGTTCGTGACGCGCAGGAACAGGCTCGTCCGGGCGGACGGGTTCCCCCCACACCGTGAGGCGTTCGAACGGGCCGGGTACGACCTGGCCGCCCTGCTCGCGCAAGGTGAGCGCTGATGTCTCCGGTGGTCGTCGGCATCGTGTTCGGGCTCGGCGTGTTCTGCATCTACTGGTCCTTCTGGCCGCAGCAGGAGCGTCCGCGTCGCGCGCGGACCGGCGGCTTCACGGCCGACCTGCGCGACCACCTGACCCAGGCCGGGTACGCCTCCGTGACGCCGGGCAACCTCGTCGTGGGATCCGTCGTCCTGTTCGTGCTGGTCTTCCTGGGCGTCATGCTCGTCGTCGGGGTGGTCCCGATCGCGCTCTGCTTCGCGGCGATCGCCGGGCTCGGCCCGATCACCCTGGTCCGCGCCCGGGCCCGGGACCGGCGCGGCAAGCTGCGTGACCTGTGGCCCGACGCCGTGGACAACATCACCTCGGGCATCCGCGCCGGGCTCGCCCTTCCCGAGGCGCTGGCCCAGCTCGCCGTCCGCGGGCCCGAGGAGCTGCGCCCGGCCTTCGCCGCCTTCGCGGAGGACTACCGCACGACCGGCCGCTTCCACGACTGCCTCGACCGGCTCAAGGACCGGCTGCGTGACCCGGTGGCCGACCGACTCGTCGAGTCGCTGCGGATCGCCCGTGAGGTCGGCGGCAGCGAGCTCGGCACCCTGCTGCGCACCCTGTCCTCCTTCCTGCGTGAGGATGCCCGCACCCGCGCCGAGCTCGAGGCCCGACAGAGCTGGACGGTCGGGGCTGCCCGGCTCGCCGTGGCCGCCCCGTGGGTCGTCCTCGGGATGCTGGCCATGCGCGGCCAGTCACTTGCCAGCTACTCCAGGCCCGCGGGATGGCTGATCCTGATCATCGGCGCTGCGGTCTGCGTCGTGGCCTATCGGATCATGGTCTGGATCGGGCGCCTCCCCGAGGAAGAGCGGGTGCTGCGATGAGGAAGGTAGACCAGTGAGGGGCTCGGTGGGTGTCCTCGGCCTGCTGCCGGGCTCCGGTTGGTCGTGGGCCGGCGCCGCGGTGGGCCTGCTCGCCCTGGCCGGCGTCGCGCTCGTCGTCGCCGGCCTGCCGATGATGCGCCGGCCCAGCCTGGACGAGCGGCTCGCACCGTACCTGCGCGACGCGGTCCGGCCCTCGACGTTGCTGACCGCTCCACCCCCGGCGTCCGGCTTCCTGGGCCTGGGGACTCTCGTGGCTCCCTACCTGCGCAGCCTGGGCATGCGGGTCGACGCGCTGCTCGGCGGTTCGGCGAGCGTGGTGCGGCGCCAGCAACGTGCCGGGCAGCACCCGGACCTGGAAGGGTTCCGGGCGCAGCAGGTGCTCTCGGGATTCGGCGGTGTGGTGGTGGCGATGCTGGTCACCGGGCTGATGGCCGCCTCCAAGGGCAGCCTGTCCCTCGTCATGCTCGTCATGCTGGTCGTCGTCGGCGCGATCTCCGGAGTCGTGCTGCGCGACGTGCTGTTGTCCCGGTCGGCGCACCGGCGCGAGCAGCGCATGCTGGCCGAGTTCCCCACGGTGGCAGAGCTGCTCGCCCTCGCGGTGAGCGCCGGGGAGGGGGCGACCGGGGCCTTGGAGCGGGTCTGCCGGCTGTCGCACGGGGAGCTCTCCGACGAGCTACGGCGGTGTCTCGCCGACGCGCGAGCCGGCGCGAACCTGCCCACCGCCCTCGAAGGCCTCGCCCGGCGGACCGGACTGCTCAGCCTGAGCCGCTTCGTCGACGGCATCGTCGTCGCGGTCGAGCGCGGCACGCCGTTGGCCGAGGTGCTGCGGGCGCAAGCGCAGGACGTGCGCGAGCAGGGACGACGGGCGCTGATGGAGGAAGGCGCCCGCAAGGAGATCGCCATGATGGTCCCGCTTGTCAAGAGGTACCCTTGCAATTGTGAGCACAGCAACCATCTATCTCAGGCAGTCTGAGGACAAGACCGGCGAGGCGGCCGCGGTGTCGCGCCAGCTGGCCGAGTGTCGCGAGTTCTGCGCAGCCAAGGGCTGGACCGTCCGCGACGTCTTCGAAGACAACGACCGGTCCGCCACGAGCGGCAAGGCGCGCCCGGCGTTCGATGCCCTGCTCGACAGCAAGCCTCAGCGCATCGTCGTGTGGCACATCGACCGGCTCGTGCGCGTCACCCGCGACCTCGAGCGCGTCATCGACCTGGGGGTGAACGTCCACGCCGTGAAGTCCGGTCACATCGACCTGAGCAACCCTGCCGGCCGCGCCACTGCGCGCACCGTGACCGCGTGGTCGACCTACGAGGGTGAGCAGAAGGCGATCCGCCAGAAGTCCGCCAACCGTCAGCGGGCGCAGAATGGGCGGGTGCTGTGGACGCGCCGACCGTTCGGTTTCGACCGTGACGGGGCCAACGTGCATGTCGTGAAGTCCGAGGCGGCAGAGATCCGCAAGGCCGCCCGAAAGGTGCTCAAGGGCTCCACCATGGCCGCGATCGTGGCCGACTGGAACGCGCGCGGGATCACGACGACGACCGGGGGCCGCTGGTCCGTCACGACGCTGCGCAGGGTGCTGCTGAGCCCTCGGATGACCGGCCGCGCGGTGTCGGTAGGGATCGACTACGGCAAGCAGCTGCCCGTGATCCTCGACGACGACACGGCCGACCGGCTCAGGGCCACGCTCACCGACCCTCGACGGAAGTCCGCCCCGTCGACCACGACGAAGCACCTGTTGAGCGGGCTGGTCCTGTGCGGGCGCGACGGGTGCGACAACGCTCCGATGTTCGCCACGAGCAACGCACAGGGGCTCATGATCTACCGGTGCCGGACGTGCTACGGGGGCCGGAGCATGGAGCGCGTCGACGAGGTGGTGCAGGGCACCGTGGTGGGCATCCTGAGCCGTCCTGACGCCGCGGTGCTCTTCCATGCACCGGTGGACGTCAACGCGCTGCGCGAAGAGGTCGTGACGCTGCGGGACCGGCGCGACGGGCTGGCCGAGCTGCTGGCCCTCGGGCTGATGGCCCGCGAGGCCGTCAAGGACTCGGCGCAGCGGCTGACCAGCCAGATTGCCGACCTCGAGCGGAAGATCGACGCTGCCAACGGCGCGTCGCCCGTGGCTCGCGTCCTCGGCGCCGAGGACGTCGCCGCGGCATACGGCGCGCTGTCGCTGATGGACAAGCGCGAGGTGATCCGCACGCTCATGACGGTGCGGATCCTGCCCGTGGGCAAGGGTGTGCGGTTCCGGCCCGAGCACGTCGACATGACCCCGAGGGGGCAGAAGTGAGCACCGAGTGGCAGATCCCGGTGGTGTGCACCGACCGGGGCCGGCATAGGCGAACCGTCATCACTCACATCGTCGGCGGCACAGGACCTGACGGCGAGCGGTTCCGCCACATGACCAGCCTCGGGGAAGATCCGCGCTGGATACCCCCGTCGGCGGGCTCCGATCCGGGGGACGGAGGATCGCGCGAGTCCTACCAGTTCAAGTGCCCGCGGTGCCCGCGCGAGGTGCGCGTGAATGGCGACCGGTGGTGGACCGGGGTGCGCGCATGGTTCGAGGCGAATGCCGATGCCGGCGTGTCGCGGTTGCCGGACCTGGATCTCAGTCTGCTATCTTGACTTACAACGGTGTAACTATCACCGCCCCCGGCCCGTCGGGGGAAACATGACGGGTCTCTAGGCCGCTCACCCGGTGGCGTGATTTCGCACGCCACGGAGTGAAAACATGGCCAGACCTTGGACCAAGGTCCGATCCGACATCGCGGTTGCACACCGCAAGGACCCGAACGCCGACACGACGGAGCTCAAGCGGGAGCTCAAGGAGTCGCGGCTCGAGGACTACATCGCTCGCACGGTGGCCGAGTGGCCGCCGCTGACGACTGAGCAGCTCGACCGGCTCGCCCTGCTGCTGCGGGGTGCCGATACGTCCGCCCCTCCCACCCGAGGCGGTGTCGGGTGAGTTCCACTGTCGTCACAAGGGATTCCGTTCCCAGCGAGGCCGAGGCGCTGCCCTGGCCGCGTGAGTCCGTCGCCCGTGTCCGCTACCGGCTCGACGCCCTCGGGGTCGACGCGTTGGCCGGCTCGGACTACCTCGCCCGTCAGGCCGCCCTCGAGGTGCGCGACGTCGAGCGCTACACGCGCCGCATGTCCGACGCCGACCTCGTCGCGGGTGCCGCCGAGGCGCACCGACTCGCAGAGGCCGAGGTGGGGTGGCAGCCACGCCGGGGCGACCTGCTGCGCGTGCGCTCGAGGCCGAGCATGGCCCGTACGCCGCGACTGTCCAGCGGCGAGGCCGTCGTGGGGGTGGGCGCGAATGGCCACGCCTGACAACGAAACTCGCCCCGGCGTGGGAACCGAGGCGAGTCAAAAGCGTTTCGCAGGCGCTGGGTCCAAGTGTACCGGATGGACCGCCGCCGAGGTGGACGCCGAGCGACACGCCGCATATCTGGCCGGATATGACCAGGGCGTCATGCACGCGAACCGCGTTGCAGCACAGGCCATCGCTCAGGAGCTGCTGTCCGCTCAGGCCGCCGAGATGGCCGGTTGGGCGCGTCGTGAGGCGACCCGGAACCACGGGCCCGCGTGGGCCGCTCTCGTGTGCGACGACGGGAGCACCGATGACGCTGCCTGACACCTACGTGAGCGCCGACGACTACAACGAGGACGGCGCGCGGATCCGCTCGACGTGGGCGCCTGTCGACCTGTCGGCCGCGCTCGACGGCACGTGGACGCCGCCGGCACCCTCGGTCGGGCTGCGCAGTGACGGGGTGGGGCTGTTCTACCCCGGCAAGGCTCATACCGTCTCTGGCGAGTCCGAGTCGCTGAAGACATGGTTTGTGCTGTCGGCCGCGCGGGACGAGATCACGAACGGTGAGCACGTCGTGTTCGTCGACTTCGAGGACGACGCCGGCCCGGTCGTGGCGCGGCTGCTGCTGATGGGCGCCAACCCTGACCGGATCGGCGGCCTGTTCCACTACGTGCGGCCTGAGTCGCCGCTGTCCGAGGGGCAGGGGTGGGCCGACCTCGAGGCGCTGCTCTATGACGTGCGCCCGTCCCTGGCCGTGGTCGACGGGGTGACCGAGGGGATGACGCTGCACGGGCTCGACCCGCTCAGCAACCGTGACGCCGCGACGTTCGGAAGGCTGCTGCCACGTCGTCTCACCGCGGCCGGTGCCGCCGCCGTCTCGCTCGACCACCTGACGAAATCGACCGAGACGCGCGGCCGGTACGCGCTCGGGGCCGTGCACAAGCTCAACGGGCTGGACGGCGCCGCCTACGTGCTCGAGGGCCGCAAGGCGGCCGGGATTGGGCTGGTGGGCCGCTCCACGGTGCGCATCGCCAAGGATCGGCCCGGACAGCTGCGCAAGCACGCGCTGCCGTCATCGGGCGGGCTGCACTGGTTCGCCGACGTCGTGCTCGACGCGACCACGGAGGGGCTGGCCGATATCGACGTGGTGGCGCCCGAGGCACATGCGCCCGGCGGCACTGACGTCAGGCCCACTCATCTCATGGCGAAGATCAGCGCCGTGCTGGCCGACAAGGGCCCGCTCTCGCAGCGCCAGATCCTCGCCCTCGTGGGTGGGAAGCGTGACTATGCGATCAAGGCGCTGACCTTCCTCACGATTGACGGACACGTGACCGAGAAGACCCCTCATCAGCTCATCAAGCCCTACGACGAGGACGGTTCCAAGTGAGCAGCGTTCCCCGTTCCCCAAGCGTTCCCCAACCGTTCCCCGGTAACGGCGTAGACCCCCGTTCCCCCGTTCCCCTCCCTATATGGGAACGGGGAAAGGGGAACGGTCCCGAGGGGTGCGCCGACGACAAGCGTTCCCCTGTTCCCCAGCCGACATGCCTCGCCTGCGGCAAGCCGTCCCGGTTCAGCGTGTGCAGCGACTGCCTGGCCGCCAAGAGGGCACACCGACGCGAGGTCGCCAAGCAGCGGGCCGAACAGTGGCGCAAGCGGATGGAGACACGCCGATGACACCGCGAGTTTTTGGGATCCAGCGCCCAGCCACGACCCCGCTCCTGCAGCCACACACACACGAGGAGTCGCCGTGAACTACTCAGGGGTCGCCGTCCGCGACGAGCTGGCGTGGGATGCCCACTGTGACGCCGCCCCGGGGTGGCTGGAACCCTATCTGGACGTCCCGGACGACGCGAGCCCTCCGCTGGCCTGTACGCCCGTCCACGGGGCTGCTGTGGGCTCGTATGGTCCGGCCGCGGTCGACTGGATGGAGTCCGAGCTGGGCGTCGCCTTGCGGTGGTGGCAGCGGTACGCCACGGTCCGTCAGCTCGAGCACGACGAGCAGGGCCGGCTGGTCTGGTCGACCGTGCTCGAGTCCGCGTCGAGACGCTCGGGCAAGTCGCTGCGGCTGCGCTCGATGGCGTTGTGGCGGCTGGCGCATGACGAGCTGTTCAGTGAGCCGCAGCTGGCGGTGCATTGCGGCAAGGACCTGGCGATCGTGCGCGAGATCCAGCGGGCCGCGTGGCGGTGGGCCGACGAGCGTGGCTGGCGGGTGGTCCGTGCGATCGGGCGCGAGTCGATCGAGCGGGACGAGCACCGGTGGCTGGCCCGGTCCGTCGATAGCGTCTACGGCTACGACATCTGCCTCGGGTACGTCGACGAGGCCTGGTCGGTCGCCGCGGAGGTGGTCCGCGAGGGGATGGAGCCGGCGACCCTGGAGCGGGTGTCGCCGCAGATCGTGCTGACCTCGACGGCGCACCGGCGGGCCACGTCGCTGATGCCGGACGCGATCGGGGCTGCGCTGGCGGTCGACGACGGCGCGTCGCTGCTGCTGCTGTGGTCCGCCCCGGACGGTGCGGACGTCGGGGCTGAGGGGACGTGGCGGGCCGCGTCGCCGCACTGGTCGGCGGACCGGGCTGCGCTGCTGGCGGCGAAGTGGGACAAGGCGGTGCGAGGTGAGGCGGTGGCCGACCTCGACGACGCCGACCCGGTGGCTGGGTTCGCGTCGCAGTACGTCAACCAGTGGCGGCTGCGTTCGGCCGAGACGGAGGGGTGGGGGTTCGTCGCCCGGGATGTGTGGCAGGAGGCGCTGTATGGCAGCGAGTGACCGGTACGGGGCGCGGCATCGCAGGGTTCGGGCGGTGGCGCTGCCGGAGGCGTACGGCACGCCGTGCGTGCGGTGTGGGCGGCCGATGCTGCCGGGCCAGCGGCTCGACCTGGACCACGTGGACGGCGCGGGCCCGGGCGACTATCGCGGGTTCGCGCACGCGCATTGCAACAGGTCCGCGGGGGCGTCCCGCGGGAATCGTCAGCGAGCGAGGAAGGGTCAGATGATGGCTTCTACGGCGGCATGGTTGGGTATCGACACGAGCAACGACCGCACGAGCACGGCGGTGGTGGTGGCCCGGTGGGGCCGGTCAGTGACGGGCGCCGAGCGGCTGGTCACGCAGATGCACCGGTTCGCCGGGCCGGCGCCGCTGGCGCAGGTGCTTGACCTGTACGGCGACGGTGGCCTCGAGGTGGCCGTCGACGGGGTGGGGCACATGCAGTCGTTCTGCGATGTGCTGCGCGGGCAGGGGGTGCGGGTGCTGCCGTTGACGGCGCAGGACCGGGCCGCGGCGACCGCGTGCCTGAAGGATGCCCTCAATGACCGGGCTGTCGCGGTGCCGCGCGACCCGGCGTTGGCCAAGGCCGTGCAGCACGCCCAGGAGCGCGACCTGGTGGGCGGGTCCACGTTGGACAAGCGGCGCTCCCCGGTGGACGTGGCGCCGCTGGTGGCGCTGGAGCTGGCGGTTTGGGCCGCGGTGCGCGACAGGGATGCCGCCTACGACCCGCTCGACTCGGTCCTATGACAGCGGCGAATGTCGGCGCCGTGGTGCGGATGCTGCGGTGGCTGTCCGGCGAGATGGCCCGGGACCGGCACCCGTTGGCGCATGTGCCTGCGCAGCTGGCTCGGGCGCTGCTCGAGGAGCCGGTGGCGGGGTGCCGGTCGTGTGGTGGCCCGCTCCCGCCACCGGCTCGGACGGGCCGCCCTCGGGTGCTGTGCCTCGCCTGCTCCCCGCGTCGCGGAAAAGGGCCGGAAAACTCCACGATGGCGGCATGAAGCATCAACCGACAGTGCCCGTGTCCGAGTTCGGCATCACCGGGATTCGCGACAGCGACGTCGAGGCGTGGGCCACCGTCAACGGCGTGACGCTCGTGCGCGACTACCTCGGGCGGCTCGCCGTCTCGCTCGACGATGCCTACAAGGCCGCTGAGCGTCGCGAGGAGGCCGAGCGGGAGGCCCAGCAGCGGGCCGCGGTGACGGCGGCTGTGGCGAACGCCCAGAACGCCCGGAAGGCCACCTACGAGGCCGCCTGCGCGGAGGCCCTGGCTGGGAAGCTCTCGACGCCGAAGATCCTCGAGGAGGCGCGGCGCGCCGGGTGGGCCGCGGTGCGCGAGTCGGAGCGGGACCTTCCGGCCGAGGTGCGCGACCGGCTCGGGGGCATCCCGGGCGGTGGCCTCGTGGCGATGTTCAGACGATAGGAGAGACACCCAATGGTCGAGTACGCAGACGCCCGGCTCGCCCGGGACTACCCCGAGCACTGGGGCGAGCCGGAGGGCGGCCGCTCCAGCATGACGCGGATCGAGTGGGTCCGGCGGAACATCGTCGCGGACGACGCGACGGGGGTTCCGGCCGCACGTCGGGCCCGTCGCATCCTCGAGGAGCGCGGCCCGGAGCTGCCGACCAGTGTGTATGCCGCGCTGGCCGTCATCCGCAACCAGGGCGGGCTGGGGCCGAAGGAATGACTTCCCGCCTCGCGCGGGAGCGCGTCAACCTCACCCCGAGCGGATCGGCTCACTACCGGGGACAGGATGGCGGCGAGGGCAACCATGATGGATTCTCCGCCCACAGACCCGCCAGCGCGCACGAACGGCACCCCCGGCCCGTGCAACGGGACCGGGGGTGCCGTCCATACCGAACACATGGAGGCTGGATCATGTCCGACGTGGGAGCGCAGGGACGGGCCGTGCTGACCGCGTACCTCGATGAGCGGCTGGATGCCGGGGGCGTCGTCGATGTCTACGTGGACGATGGGGTCGACCCGGCCGACCTGGCCGCGTCGGTCGTGCACGCCGCCGCGCTGGCCGTGCTCGAGGCGTCCGCCGCGTGCGGGGTCGCCCCGGGCGAGCTGCTGGCCCGGTCCGCGCTGCGGGCGGAAGGGGTGGCCTGAAATGGTCGTCGCGCGTATCGTCTCGGGGCTGGCCCGGAACATGCTGCTGCGCCACATGGCGGGCACGTCGAAGGCCACCGACAAGGCGATGGAGGACGCCCGGAAGCACTACCGGCGCGGGATGCGCCAGATCCCCGGCGACCTGCACGTGCGTGGCTCCGATGACTTCTACCGTGCCGCGCGGGTGATGAAGGCCGCCGGCCCGGAGATCCGCAAGGCGGTGCTGGCCGAGCTGCGCAGCTCCGCGCGGCCGCTCATCGACGATGCCCGGCGTGCCGCCGCGGCGAACCTGCCGCAGCGGGGCGGGCTGGCCGCCCAGGTCGCCAGGGAGCCGATGAGGGTGCGGACCCGCACCGGGGTGACCACGGCCGGTGTCCAGGTGGTTGTGGGCCGGCGCAAGGGTGGCGCGCGGGCGACGAACCGCGGCTACGTGCGGCATCCGGTGTTCGCCGACGGGCGCAAGTCGCGCGACCAGTGGACGTGGGTGAACCAGCCGCTGCCGAGCGCCAAGGGGTGGTTCGACAAGTCGATGCTCAATGGTGCGCCGCAGATCCGGGCCGACCTCGAGCGGATCATCGGGCGGGCGCTGGACGACATCGCGCGCGACGCTGGAAGGTAGACATGAAGCGACCCCCGGCGCTACGGATGCCGGGGGTCGCTCTCGTGTGTCGTCAGTCGACGACGTGCGCGGTCAGCTCGAGGATGGCCACGGCGAGGCGCCGCGCGTCAGGCACGGACATGCGCATCGGGGCGCCGAGGAAGGCCGCGTCGGCCGCCGTGTCGTCGCTCTCGTGGTCCGGGGCGAACGCGCGTCGGATGGTGACCTCGACGTCGTCTGTGCGGGGCACAGTCCTCGCACGCCTCGCCGGGGTCGAGGACGTCGGACGCCGGGACCGTGACCGCCGGGCTGTGTCGGTAGCCCTCGGACGCCTGCCCGTCGAGGAGCTCGACGTCGACGACCGGGACCGGCGTGCCGGCGACCATCTCGTGGCGGGCGGCGAGGATCCGGGCTGGGCGCGGCTGGCCGTCGACCATGACTCGGACGTCGGCGCCGGGTGTGTGGGTGGTGTTCATGGTGAGTGCCTGCCTCCCGTGTCGCCGCTCCCGAATGGAGCGGATAGGGAAAGCGTGACGCTTGGTGTCCCGGTCGTCTTCCTCATCCTGCCGGTCACCATCCTGTTCGCCCTGTACCCGGGGGCCAGTTACCTGAACTTCAC
>NZ_JBDIAQ010000038.1:0-27543 GCF_039812505.1 Intrasporangium sp.
GGCCGCAGGTGACGCTCGCCTGGCCTCCGCGGACCGCGGACGGGTACTCGCTGTTCGTCGACGGGACCGCCGAGGTCCGGTCGGCCGGCGAGGACGCCGTCGTCACGGTCTCGCCGTCCCGGGCGGTGCTGCACCGGCCGGCTCCGGCACCGACCCCGCCCGACGACCCGTCCGCGTGCGTCTCGGACTGTGTCGAGCTCCCGGTGACCGGCGGCGCGGGCACCTGAGGCCGGCCCGATGCCCGCGGCCCTGTGGACAACCGGCGAGGCCGTGGCGTCGACTTCCCTACTGTCGAGGCATGGCGTACTTCTCCATCGACGAGGACGGGGTCCGCAGTGCCCGTGCCGTCCTCGCCGACGACCCGAGAGCCCTGCACGAGCTGGCCGCCGGCCTGTCCTCGGCCGTCGCGACCGCGCGGGCCGCCGTCGGGTCCGACCAGGTGGGCCTGCTGGAGGCGCTCGAGCGGTTCGGCGGCGTGCACGCCCACGCCCTCGACGCGGTCGCCGAGGCCTCGGCGGCCCTCGGCGGCGACCTCGACCTGACGGTCACCCGGTCGGCGGCGATCGAGCTGGCGGTCGCGGCCGCGGTGGGCTCGGGTCGAGACCTGCTCGGTGCGGCGTGATCCGGCCGGTCGCCGAGGGGCCGAGCGCGGAGCGCGGCGCGTCGGCGCTGCCCCTCCCCCAGGGCGAGCCCGAGCTGCTGCGTCGCGCGGCGGGGCGCATCGGGAGCATCGGCTCGGCGGCGGACGGCACCGCGACGGTCCGCGGGGCCCTCGCACCACTGCTGACCGAGGTCTGGACGGGGGCGGCGGCCGGACAGGCGGTCACCGAGGCGCGGGCCCTGGGCGAGCGTTCCCGGCGGGTCGTCGCTGCCCTGCCCTCCGCCGAGCGGGTGCTCACCCGGTATGCCGCCGTGCTCGACGAGACCCGGCGACTGACCCGGGCGCTCCAGTCCCGATGGGACGTCGCCCAGGACGACCAGGACCGCGACCGGCGCCGCCTCGAGATGGTGCAGGCGACCACCGGGACCGACCAGAGCAGCGCGTTGCAGGAGGTGGCCGAGCGGCACCGCGCCGTGCAGGCCCGGCTGGCCCAGCGGCATACCTCCGAACGGGAGTCGCTGAGGAACGCGGCCCGCGACGCCCGGTCGGCGCTGTACGCCCTGTCGGAGGCCACCCTGCCCGCCGGGGGCCGGCCGAGCGCCGAGTCGGTGCAGGCGGCCCTGACCGGTGACCTCGGCTTCGCCGCGGGTGCCGAGCGGGCCCGGGCCGCGCGGCGGGCCGGTCTGGACGCGGCCGTGCCGTGGCGGCGGATCACGGCGTCCGGGCAGGCGGGGGATGCCGAGATCGACGCGCTCGCGGCACTGCTCGGCACCGTTGCGGCGGATCCCCTTGCGGCACAGGCCTTCCTTGAGGAGGTCGGGATCGGACAGGTGCAGGAGACGCTCGCCGGTGTCAGCCGCCCGGGCAGCGCGGGTTCGCTCGACACGACCCGTTCGCTGGCCGTCGCCCTGGGCACCGTGTTCGTCTCGGCGACCGCACCCCGGGCCACCGGTTCCGACCCGCGCACGGCTCGCCAGCTGGCCTCGCGCGCCGCGTTGCTGCAGGACGAGGCGGTCCGCTCGGTGACGGCGGTCGTCACCACGGGCGAGGGGCAGCACGACTCCGGCTACTGGCTCCTCGCCCAGCTCGTGGTGGGCGCTCGGGGGGCCGGTGTCACGACGCGGCTGCCCACCGGCTTCGCCCGGCGTCTCGTGGGCGCGGCTGCCGCTGCCGAGGTGACCCGTAGCCGTGACCCCCGGTTCGTCGGTCGGCACGGGAGCACCCGAGTGCCGGACGGCGACCGTCAGTTCGCGTCACTGTTCGAGGACGGAGACCGGACCGGAGACGCGCTGCACGTCCTGCTGCAGGAGGCCACCCGCTCGGTCGGGGACGCGGACGACGTGGCGCGGCTGCTCGCCACCCCGGTGCCGGGCCCGCTTCGGAACGGACGCGGCGAGCCCGCGGTGCTCGCCGAGTACCTCGTGCGCCGGTGGGTGACGCACACCGTGAGCAGCCCGCAGGCTCCTACCGACCTCGAGCTCGCCACCAACGCCGACCTGGGGCACCTGATGGCGGCGCTGGGCTCCGGGCCGCAGGTCGCGGCGCTGCGCAGCCGGGTGATGATCGAGGTGGGCCGCACCAACGAGCTGGCCCAGCGGGAGTGGGCCACCATCCTGCAGTACGAGTCGAACTCGGCAGGGATCGAGTCGAGTGCCGTCGAGTGGCTGCAGCAGATGCCCGAGAGCGTGGGCGTGACCCTGCACGGACGGTCGCTCGAGCAGCCACCGGCCGAAGGTGTCGCCGGCGGCTACGCGGTACCGGTCGGCGACGACGTGCAACCGCTGCTGGCCGACCGGGAGCTGACCCGGCTGGTCGGCGCGTTCGCGGTCGGCCACGACCTGGCACCGGGCCCCGACGAGCCGGCTGCCGCGTACCAGCAGCTCATGGCGGGCGAGGTGACCCGGCTCACCGAGCAGGTGCAGGCCGGGCTCGATCCCGACGACACGCTGCTGCGGCTGGGCTTCTACCACGGGAGCGGGTCGGCAGCACTGCTGTCGCGCGCCGAGCGCCAGGACGAGCTCAACGAGCGGATGTGGCACAACCTCGCCGACCTCAAGAACCTCGCCGATCCGAAGGAGCGGCTGGAGGCCGCGGTGACGCTGGCCACCGAGGGCACCAACCGCTCCGCGCTCGACGACTTCACGATCTCCGTGGTCCGCAGCCGGGAGGCGATCCTGCAGGCGGAGGCGAACGAGGCCCGGTTCGCCGCGTTGCTCGGCACCGTGACGACCCTGCTGCGCGGCGCGCCGAGCTGCACGCCGGAGGATGCGAGCCGGCTCTACCCACTGGCCCGGGGTGCCGCGCTGGCGCCGCCCACCGTCCCGGCCGCCGAGCTGCGTCAGGTCCGCGACCGCGAGGTGGCAGCTGCGCTCCGGGCGATGCTGCCCGAGGTTGCGCAGGAGCACGTCGAGAAGGTGCACGAGGCCTTCACCGACCGGGTCGAGGAGGACAAGCGGCGCCGGCAGGAGCGCGACCGGACCGGGCCGGAGCCAGGCGTCGGGCACCGCGGCAGGGCCCACGTCGGCCGGCCCGGCTGACCGCAGCGACGGGACCGGTCACCACCAAGCCGGATGCAGGTCGACACCGCGCCGGCGCAGGACCGCCTGCACCGCCTTGGTGTCCCGGTTGCGGAAGACGAGCGAGGCCGTCCGCAGCGGCCCAGGACCGCCGGGCACCCCGGCCCAGCCGGGCACCGCGACGTCGGGGGCGGCCCCGGCCGCGCCGGGCACCCCGGCCCAGCCCGGCACCTCCCACGGCGCCCCGTCCGGGTCGTCGGGGCGGACGCTCGCGAAGACTCCCTCCGACCGCAGCTGCTCCGCGACCTCGGCCACCTCGTCGGGTGAGCCGCCCCACCCGAGTCCCCTGGTCGTCCCGGCCCAGCGCCTCCGGTCGACCAGGACGAGGGCGCCGAGCGGGCCGAGTGCGAGCACGAGGCCCGCCCGACCCGGCCGGCCGGCCATCCGCAGGCCCGCGAACCCCGCACCCGCCGTGGCGCAGCAGGTACCCAGCAGCGCCGCCCAGCCCACCGCGTCGAGCTGGGCCGTGCGCAGCCAGGGGCGGCGCCCGCGGACCCGACCGGGCCGCAGCGGTGCGGTCGAGTACTCGGCGTACCCACGGGCCATCGGCATGGGCCCATCGTGCCACCGGCGCCCGTGCGCTCCGAGTCGCCGGCGCGCGGTCCGGATCAGGGGACGCCACTGCATCGCGGCCGCCGCGCTCCCCGCGTCGCCGGCACGCGTGGCTACGCTCGCCCCCATGGCCTCGCCCCGCCCCTACCTGCGGCCGGTCCCGATCGCCCTGGCCCACCGCGGCGGCGCCCGCTACGGCCCCAACGCCGGGCTCGAGAACACGCTGACGGCCTTCCGCAATGCCGTGCGGCTCGGCTACACGTACCTCGAGACCGACGTGCACCTGACGAGTGACGGGCAGCTGGTCGTCCTGCACGACGACCGCCTCGACCGGGTCACGGACCGCACCGGCCCGGTCCGGGAGCTGCCCTGGAGCCAGGTGCGGCAGGCCCGGATCGGTGGGCACGAGCGGATCCCGCTGCTGTCCGAGGTGCTCGACGCGCTGCCCGAGACCAGGCTGAACATCGACCTGAAGGCGCCCGGCACCGCCGAGCCGACGTGGGAGCTCATCCACTCCCGCGGGCGCTGCGACGACTGCTGCGTCGGCTCCTTCTCCCACCGGCTGGTCACCCGCTTCCGCCGGCTGAGCGGGGGGCGCGTCGCGACCGCCGCGTCCACTCCCGGCACCGCCCTGATGGCGCTCGGGCCACGGTGGCTCTCGCAGGTGCTGCGGACCCCGGCAGACGTGTTCCAGGTGCCGACCGGCATCACGGTCCGGGGCCGCGCCGTCCCTCTCGTCACCCCGAAGCTGGTCGAGCTGGCGCACCGGTGCGCCAAGCAGGTGCACGTGTGGACCGTCGACGACGCCGACGAGATGGAGCGCCTGCTCGACCTCGGCGTCGACGGGATCGTCACCGACCGGATCGACGTGCTCAAGGCGGTCCTCGTCGCCCGGGACAGCTGGACCGGCCGCTGACGTAGGAGCGTCGCCCGACCGGCTCGACAGGCTCAATGGGCGCCCTCGAGGCTCAGGTGGCCACTGCCCGCTCCGCCTCGCCGCGCAGGACGCAGAACTCGTTGCCCTCCGGGTCGGCCAGGACCACCCATCCGGTGCCGTCGCCGCGGATGTCGCGCAGGTCGGCCACCTGCCTCGCGCCCAGGCTGATCAGGTGCTCGACCTCCTCGTCGCGGCTGCGTTGCTGCGGGCGCAGGTCGAAGTGGATCCGGTTCTTGACCTGCTTGGTGTCGGGCACCTCGATGAAGAGCAGGCGGTGGCCGGTCTGTGGGGACAGGATCAGGCACTCCACGTGACCTGGCTTGTTGGGGTCGTCCTCGAGATCGACGTAGCCGAGCACGCCCTTCCACCACTGCGACAGCTCGTAGGCGTTGGCACAGTCGATGGTGGTGGTGACGATGTCCACAGTCATGCCTCCACGGTGCCAAGGTGACCGGCGGACCACAACGGATCTTGCCGGCCGACGACGAGTACGCGTCGCGGTGCACCGGTCCGCATCCCCCACCACCCTCTGGTCCCGGCACTCCCGGACCGAGGCGTGGTCACACCATCTCGAGTGGGCAGGCCAGCCCGGGAGCCCTGGCGAGCCTCGCGTCTGCCGTCAGCAGTGGCACGCCGAGCCGGACCGCAAGGGCCACATACAGCGCGTCGTAGAAGGTGAGGTTGGACCGCCAGCTCCAGGCGAGCTCGGCCAGCACCCCCGAATGGGGATAACGGTGCTCGATGAGCGTCCGGCTCGCAGCCAGGGCCACCTCGCCCTCCCGAGCACTGATCTGGCCCCGCCGCTCGTGCCGCCGCAGGACGTTGCCCACCTCGGCATCGACCAGGTGGGGGGCGTGTCGACGCATCGTCGGCAGTCGCCGGCGCAGGTCGTCCGCGGCATCGGTCTTCCCGATGAGCGCCAGCGCCAGCGCCGAGGCGTCGAGGACGTAGTCGTCGCTCACCGGCGCTCGGCCGCGAGGTCGGCCAGGATGGACTCGGTCGTGGCCCCCGCGGTGTGGCCACCTGCTCGGGCCGACTCCAGCATGGCCAGCGCCTCGTCGGTCGTGGGGCGGCTGGCGAAGTCGATGACAACCTCGCGCATGTAGGACTGGATCGAGCGCCCGGAGGCTCGGGCCCGCGTGCGGATCACCTCATACACCGACTCGGGGATCTCGCGGATCTGGATCGTGGCCACAGCGCTAGTTTAGCGCTGTGGCGCTGCACTCGGCCACGACGGACAACGGGTCACCGCGCCAGGACGTGACCCCGCGAGGTGCTGAGCCGGGTCCACTGGCCGTGCATCGTGACCGAGGCGGGCTCGCCCGGCGAGGTGAAGCCCAGCGCGTAGGCGGCGAACGCCATGCCGGCCGGCACCGGGGGCACGGTGTCGGTGGGCACGCCCCACACCCGGCGGCGCAGCTCGTCGACGGCCAGGGCCCCGGACCCCTCGGGGGCGCCGTGGGTGACGGCCGCGATGCCCTCCTTGGCCACCCGGTCCAGGTCGGTGCAGTCGATCTCGCCGACCCGTTCCCACCCGCCCCGGGGAGGCGTGTCGTTCGCCCAGAGGGTGCTCAGCGTCGTGGGGGGCAGCGCGAACGTGGCACCCTCGCCGGAGCGACGGGCCAACCGGTCCGCGACCGCGGCGATGGGCACGGTCGTGTCGACCGGGTCCCCGCCGGCGACGGGCATGATGCGCATGCCGAGCACGCTGCCCTCGCCGGGCAGCCCGCTGTGGCGCAGGACCGCGACGGTCAGCACGAGCATCGGGCCCAGGGTCCGGATCCGGACGGCACCGTCGATGCTGATCGGTCGGGCCCGGGAGATGAAGGTCCCGAAGTCCGTGCGCACCCGCGGGTCGAGGAAGTCGATCGTCGTCGTCACCTGCGCCTCCGTCGCAGCGGCGCGGGCGGACCCTTGACCTGCTCGAGCGAGGCCCGCTCGTCCGGTCGCATCCGGCGCGGCGCGGCCGACGCGAAGTCGTAGAGCGCCAGCTCGGTCTCCGCGACGGCATACACCTCGGTGCCGAGGCCCTCCGGATCGCGCACGATGTACGCCACGTCGAACCCGGCGCCCCCGATCCGCGACACCCACATCTCGACCCGCACCGGCTCGAGGCGGAAGCCCAGCGGGCGGCGGTACTCGATCTCGTGACGTGAGACGAGCACCCCCTCGTCGAGCAGCGACCGGTCCTGGTCGAACCAGTCCCGGAACGCGATGACGCGGGCGTCCTCGAGCAGCCGGAGGAACTGCACGTTGTTGATGTGGGCGTACGCGTCCATGTCGGACCAGCGCAGGGACACGTCCGCGGCGTACGTCCGGTCGGAGCCATCCATACCCGCCATCCTTGCAGCCCCGTCGTCCACAGGCAGCAGGTATGCCGCCCGGCGGCGTCCCCGGACCCGCGTAGGTTGGGTGCCGTGCCAGTGACGACAGACCTGCGTGAGCAGTCCCTGCGCGAGCTGCGCCGCCTGGTGGGCGCACCCGGCGCCGAGCTGCGCGAGGGGCAGCTCGAGGCGATCGACGCGCTCGTGGCCGGGCACCGGCGCGTGCTCGTCGTGCAACGCACCGGCTGGGGCAAGTCGGCCGTCTACTTCGTGGCGACGGTGCTGCTGCGGGCGCAGGGTGCCGGGCCGACGGTCATCGTCAGCCCCCTGCTGGCCCTGATGCGCGACCAGATCTCGGCGGCGGGGCGGGCCGGCATCCGGGCGGTCACGCTCAACTCGACCAACGCCGACGAGTGGGGCGCCGTCTCGGCGGCCCTGGCCCGCGACGAGGTCGACGTCCTGCTCGTCAGTCCCGAGCGCCTGAACAACCCCCGCTTCCGCGACGAGCAGCTGCCGGGTCTGGCCCGCTCCTGCGGCCTGCTCGTCGTCGACGAGGCGCACTGCATCAGCGACTGGGGCCACGACTTCCGCCCCGACTACCGGCGCATCCGCGACCTGCTGGCCGCCCTGCCGGAGGGCACCCCGGTCCTGGCGACCACGGCAACCGCCAACGCCCGGGTCGTGACCGACGTCGTCGAACAGCTGGCGGCCGGTCGCCGGGGGCCGGAGCACGCCGGCAGCGAGGTCCTGACGCTGCGGGGGCCGCTGGCCCGCGGGTCGCTCCGGCTCGGGGTCATGCCGTTGGCGGCACCGGAGCAGCGGCTGGCCTGGCTGATCGCGCACCTCGGCGAGCTGACGGGCAGCGGCATCGTCTACACCCTCACCGTGGCAGCAGCCGAGGACGTCGCGCTGGCCCTGCACGACGCCGGCCACCCGGTGGCCGCCTACACCGGCCGCACCGACCCCTCGGAGCGGGTCAGGCTGGAGCAGGCGCTGCGCGACAACGCCGTCAAGGCCCTCGTCGCGACCAGTGCCCTCGGCATGGGCTTCGACAAGCCCGACCTGGGCTTCGTCGTGCACCTCGGCGCGCCGGCGTCGCCGGTCGCCTACTACCAGCAGGTCGGCCGGGCCGGCCGGGCCACCGACAACGCCGACGTCCTGCTGCTGCCCGGGCCCGAGGACAAGGACATCTGGCGCTACTTCGCCTCGGCCTCGATGCCCAGGCAGGACCAGGCCGACGCCGTGCTCCGCGCCCTGGCCGAGTCGGCCGGACCGCTGTCGACCGTCGCCCTGGAGTCGGTCGTCGACGTGCGCCGGACCCGGCTCGAGCTGCTCCTGAAGGTCCTGGACGTCGACGGCGCGGTCCGCCGGGTGCCCGGGGGCTGGGCGGCGACCGGGGCGTCATGGAGCTACGACGCCGAGCGCTACGCCCGGGTCACCGAGGCGCGTGAGCGCGAGCAGCGCCTGATGATCGGCTACGAGCGCACCACGACGTGCCGGATGGCCTTCCTGCAGCAGTGCCTCGACGACGGCTCGGCGGCGCCCTGCGGCCGGTGCGACACGTGCGCCGGGCCGTGGTTCGACCCGACGCTGCCCGAGGCCGCCGTCCGTGCCGCGACCGACCGGCTGCAGCGGCCGGGAGTCGTCATCGCGCCGCGGCTGCAGTGGCCGAGCGGCATGGACCGGCTCGGCGTCCCGCGCCGGGGCCGCATCGGCGCCGACGCGGCGATGGCCCCGGGGCGTGCCCTGGCCCGGCTCAGCGACCTGGGCCGGGGCGGGCAGCTGCGTGAGCTGTTGCGCGGTGCCGACGCCGAGGTGCCGGAGCAGGTGGTCCGGGCCTGCGTCGCGGTCCTGGCCGACTGGGACTGGACCCAGCGGCCGGCCGCGGTCGTGGCCGTGCCGTCCCGCCGCCGGCCGATGCTGGTGCGTTCCCTGGCGGGGCAGCTCGCCCGGATCGGCCGGATGCCCGTCCTGGGCGAGCTCGACCTGGTCGACGGCGGCCCCGTCGGGCAGGCCGGGGGCAACAGCGCCTTCCGCCTTGCGGGCATCTGGGGGCGGCTCGCGGTGGGCCCCGACCTTCGC
The DNA here is from genome assembly GCF_039812505.1 of Intrasporangium sp. Lineage (GTDB taxonomy): Bacteria > Actinomycetota > Actinomycetes > Actinomycetales > Dermatophilaceae > Intrasporangium_A. Next base: position 9,073 of record NZ_JBDIAQ010000038.1, read on the forward strand.
GCCCGGCTGGAGGACACCCCCGGCCCGGTGCTGCTCGTCGACGACGTCGCGGACTCGCGGTGGACGATCACCTGTGCGGCCGAGGCCCTGCGCGAGGCCGGCGCACCCGCGGTGCTGCCGTTCACCCTGGCGCTGGACGCCTGACCCTGCCATGCGACCATGCGGTGCCCGGGACGACTTGGCTAGGGTCTACGGGTGACCGAGGAGACCCCGCCGCTGCCCCCGCTCGCCGACCTGCTCGACGTGCTGACGCTCACGGACATCGGCACCGCGCGGATCAACGTCACCGACCCGCTCGGCCGGGACGCGCCCACCTCGATCGGCGCGGAGTCCGCGCGGGTGTTCCTCGGCCGTTCGCAGCGGATGCCGCATGGCCGGGTCTTCGGCGGCCAGGTCCTTGCCCAGTGCATCATGGCGGCGGGCCTGACGATCAGCACGGTTGCCGACGTACCGCGGCCGATCCACTCGCTGCACGGCTACTTCATGCGTCCGGGCGACGACACCAAGCCCATCCACTTCGCGGTGGAGGAGATGCGCGACGGGCACTCGTTCTCGACGCGCCGGGTGCACGCCATCCAGAAGCGGGCCCCGATCATGTCGCTGGTGTGCTCGTTCCAGGAGCACGCCCGCGGTCTCGACCACCAGGAGCCGATGCCCCCCGTGCCCGGGCCGGACGGGCTGCCGTCCCTGCGCGACCTCGCCGACGACCATCCGGCGACCCGGCGCATCGCCGCAGGACGGCCCATCGAGCAGCGACACGTCGAGAGCAGCCTTTACCTCGGCCCGGGCGACGAGCACGTACCTGTCGGGCATGTGTGGCTCCGCTCGATCGGGGCGCTGCCCGACGACCCGCTGCTGCACGCGGCGGTCCTGGCCTACGCCAGCGACTACACGCTGCTGGAGCCGGTGCTGCGCCGCCACGGGCTGGCCTGGCGTGACCCGCGCCTGCGGGTGGCCAGCCTCGACCACTCGATGTGGTTCCACCGGGCCGCCGATCCGTCCGACTGGATCCTCTACGCCCAGCGCTCCCCGTCCGCCACCAGCGGCCGCGGTCTGTCGATCGGCGAGATGTTCACCCGAGACGGGGCCCTGGTCGCCACGACGGCGCAGGAGGGCATGATCCGGGTCAAGGAGTCCTGACGACGGCCACCGAGTGACCGCCGAGCCGGATGCCGCCCACCTCGGTGCGCAGCTCGCCCCAGCTCGCCAGCACCTCGGCCACACCGGCCGGGACGGGGACGTGGCGCGGCTCGGGGGCGAGGTTGGCCGCGACGGCGCCCCGGCCGCGGTGCATCACCAGCCACTGCTGCGTCTCGTGGAACCGCACGGCGAGCCGGGTCAGGTCGCCCGACGCGAAGTCGGGCTCGCTGCGACGCAGCCGCACGAGCCGCCGGTAGAAGGCGAGCATCGCGGCATGCCCCGCCGCGGACACCTCGTCCCACCGCAGCAGGCACGCCGTGCGCGTGGCCGGGTCCTGCGGGTCCGGCACGGCGGCGGTCCAGCCGTGCGCGGCGAACTCGCGCCGCCGGCCCGACCGGACGGCCTGCGCCAGCCAGTCCTCCTCGAAGCTGGTGAAGTACCGGAACGGCGTGCTCGCGCGCCACTCCTCGCCCATGAACACCATTGCCGTGTAAGGAGACAGGAGGTAGAGCGCGGCACCGATCGCCTGCTGCCCGGCGGTGATCGTGTCGCTGATCCGGTCGCCGGTCGCGCGGTTGCCCACCTGGTCGTGGGTCTGCAGGTAGGCGACGAACCGGTGCCCGGAAACCCCGGCCCGGTCGACGGGCCGGCCCCAGCGGCGACCGCGGAAGGTCGACATCCGGCCGTCGTGGAGGAAGACCTCGGCGAGCGTCTTGGCCAGCACCGACAACGGTCCGCCGTCGGGCCACGCCGCGGTGCCCCCGGCGAAGTCGGCGTAGTAGCCGCCCGTCTCCCCGGTCAGCGCCACGTGCAGGGCATGGTGCACGTCGTCGTCCCACTGCGCCGTCATGCCCAGGCCACCGCGCCCGGTGGGGGTGACCAGCACCGGGTCGTTCAGGTCGCTCTCGGCGACGAGGTCGAGCGGTCGGCACAGTTGCGTCGCGAGCGCGGCGACCTCGTCCGACAGCTCGGCGAGCACGTGCCGGGGGGAGTCGTCGCGCAGGGCGTGGACGGCGTCGAGGCGCAACGCGTCGACGTGGAAGTCGCGCAGCCAGCGCAGCGCGTTGTCGATGACCCATCGGCGTACCTCGTGGCTGTCCGGGCCGTCGAGGTTGACCGCCGGACCCCAGGGGGTGTCGTGCGCGGCGTCGAAGTACGGCCCGAACTGCGCGAGGTAGTTCCCGGTCGGCCCGAGGTGGTTGTAGACCACATCGAGGCAGATGCCCAGGCCCGCCACGTGACAGGCGTCGACGAACCGCTGGAACGCGGCCGGCCCGCCGTAGGCCTGCTGGACGGCATACGGCGCGACACCGTCGTAGCCCCAGCCGTGGGTGCCGCCGAAGGCGGCGACCGGCATCACCTCGACGAGGTCGACCCCGAGCGCGCTCAGGTGCGACAGGTGCTCGGTCGCCGCGTCGAGGGTGCCGGCCTCGGTGAAGGTGCCCACGTGCAGCTCGTAGACCACCCCGCCGAGCACCCCTCGGCCGCCGCGGGTCCCGGTCCAGCCGGCGTCGTGCCAGTCGTGGGCGCCGGGGTCGTAGGTGCGGCTCGGGCCGTGCACCCCGTACGGCTGCCAGGGGCTGCGCGGGTCGGGGCGGGGCGGACCGCCGTCGAGACGGAAGGCGTAGTCGAGCGGGCCGGCCTCCGCCGGGGTCCATTCCCACCAGCCGCCCTTGAGCCGGGCCATGGGCCGGGCGACCGGCTCCCCGCCGGGAGGTGTGGTCTCGACGAGCACCTCGGCGGCTCGGGGGGCCCAGACGCGGAGCGGGACGGGTGTCATGCCGGTCCCCTACCCGGCGGCCGGGCCCACGCCCGGGCCGTCTCGCACCAGCAGGGCGACGGGCAGCCCGGTCAGGGGCAGGACCGACTCGAGGCGCACCGCCCCGCCGGCGACGACGCCGTGGCGGAACAGGTCGACCCAGCGTCCTACGGGCAGGGTCACCGTAGCGTCACGCCACCCGCCACCGTCGGCGAGCCGCCCGGCGAGCCGGGTCGCCAGCACGACGACATCGGGTGCCCGCGCGGCTCCCCGCGCGAAGGCCACCACGTGGTGCGAGTCGCTGGCCAGGCGCGTGTGGTCGCCCTCGTCGCCGACGAACGCCTCGGGGCACTCGCGGCGCAGGCGCAGTGCGGCCGCGGTCACGCGCAGCTTCTCGTCGGCCAGGTCCGCGGGCGCCGCTCCCCCGTCGAGGCCGGCCAGCCGGTCGCGGCGGACGGCCCAGTCGACCGGACGCCGGTTGTCCGGGTCGACGAGGGAGAGCTCGACCAGCTCGGTCCCCTGGTACAGGTCGGCGACCCCGGGCATGGTCAGCTGGACCAGCTTCTGCCCCAGGACGTTCGCGCGGGTCTCGCGGGCGGTCCGGCGCAGCCACCCGTCGACGTGGCCGGCCACCGCCGCGTCGGTGGCGACCAGCCCGGCGAAGCCGAGCACCGCGCGCTCGTACTCCTCGTCGGGGTCGGTCCACGAGGTGTGCAGCTTGGCCTCGCGGACCGCCTTGCAGCAGTATGCCGCCAGCCGGCCGGCGTCGATCGGCCAGGCCCCGACGAGGGTCTGCCAGAGCAGGTACTCGGTCGGCGCGTCGAGGCGCGCCGGCCGCCGGGCCGCGGTCATCCGGCGGGCCGCCCGGACCCAGCCCGCCCAGGCGTCCGGACGCTCGGACAGGACCGCCAGCCGGGCCCGGACGTCCTCGGAGCGCTTCGTGTCGTGGGTGCTCAGGGTGGTCAGGGCGTGCGGGTGGTGGCGGGCCTGCTGCGTGGCGTACGCGTGGAACTCGTCGAGCGACACCCCCACCCGGCCCGGGTCGCCGCCCACCTCGTTCAGGCCGGTGAGGCGGACGTGCCGGTAGCAGACGGTGTCCTCCACGGCCTTGGCCATCACCGGCCCGCAGGTCTGCTGGAACCGCACGCAGAAGTCCCGGCGTGCGGCGGTGTCGAGCCCGACGGGCCGGTCGAGCGCGAGGTCGACGAGGGCGGCGACCACGGCCGGGTCCGGTCCGGGGTCGGCGGCGAGCGCCCGGTCCGCGACGGACTGCAGCTCCCGCACTGCCGTCGCACTCGCCGGCTCGCCCGGCCGGACGTAGACCCGGTAGCGGTCCATCGCGACCAGCAGCGCCTCGAGGGCTGAACGGGCCGCCGCGGGCGGCAGGTCCGGCCTGGCCCTGGCGACGAGCCGGAGCAGTCGGCGCACCTCGGGGTCGAGCACCTGCTCGACGACCTGGCGCTTGGCCGCGACCGTCATCGCGGCCAGGTCCTGCGGCGCTCCGAGCAGCTCGGTGGCCAGCTGGGCGAGCGGCGTGGCGCCGTCGGGGTCCACGAAGAGCCCGCCGACGTGCCGCAGCGCGTCGTAACCGGTCGTGCCGGCGCAGGCCCAGTGCTCGGGCAGGGGCTCGCCACCCGCCAGGATCTTCTCGACGACGACCCACGTGCCGCCGGTCACGTCGCGGAGGCGGCCCAGGTAGCCCTCGGGGTCCGCCAGCCCGTCCGGGTGGTCGATCCGCAGCCCGTCGACCTGCCCGGCCCGGACCAGGTCGACCACCCGGGCGTGGGTCGCGTCGAAGACCGCCGGGTCCTCGACCCGCAACGCGATCAGCGAGGTCACGTCGAAGAAGCGCCGGTAGTTCGGGGCACCCGGTTCGCGCCAGGAGGCCAGGCGGTAGTGCTGGGCGGGCAGGAGCGCGCTGAGCGGCATACCGGCAGTCCCGGGGGCGACCGGGAAGACGTGGTCGTGGTAGCGGACCACCTGCTCGGCCCCGAGGAGGCCGGTGCCCAGCTCGCCCGCGGCCAGCACGTCGTCGAGGTCGCCGCCGAGGACGGGCAGCACCACGCGGTCGTCACCCGCCGCCCAGTCGATGTCGAACCACGACGCGTACGGGGAGGCCCGGCCCTGCCGCAGGACCGACCAGAGCGGCCGGTTGAGGCGCTCGGGGACCGGGACCGCCATGTGGTTGGGCACGATGTCCACGACGATCCCCAGCCCGACCCGGCGGGTGGCCGCGACGAGCCGGGACCAGGCCGGCTCGCCACCGAGGTCCGCCGCGACCACGGTGTGGTCGGTGACGTCGTATCCGTGTCGCGACCCGGGGCCGGCCTGCAGCACCGGGGAGAGGTAGAGGTGGGTGACCCCGAGGGCGGCCGCGTGGGCCACGACCGCGGCCGCGTCGTCGAGGGTGAACGACGGCTCGAGCTGCACGCGCAGGGTCGAGGTCGGCACCGGGCGACCGGTCACGACGTGGCGCCCTCCGCGGGCTCACGCGGGCACCGGAGCACGACCATGCTGCGTGCCTCGACCTCCACGATCCAGTCCGGCTCGAGCTGCTCGGCGGTCATCTCGCGCGCGGTGTTGAGCTCGGGGACCCACACCCGACCCCACTCCTCGGCGGGGATGGTGAAGGCGATCGGCTCGGCGTGGGCGTTGAACATGATCAGGAACGAGTCGCCGAGGATCTGCCGGCCGCGCGGGTCCGGCTCCTGGATCGCGCCGCCGTTGAGGAAGACCATCAGTGACTTCGCGAGCCCGTTGCGCCAGCCCTCCTCGTCCATGTGCTGCGCGTTCGGCATGAACCACGCGATGTCCCCCATGTCGCTCTCGCCGCCGTGGTCGGCGCTGCCGGCGAAGAAGCGCCGGCGCCGGAAGACGGGGTTGTCGCGCCGGAGCCGGAGCAGGCACCGGGCGAACTCGAGCAGCGCCTGCTGCTCGTCGTCCAGCGCCCAGTCGACCCAGGTGATCTCGTTGTCCTGGCAGTAGCCGTTGTTGTTGCCCAGCTGGCTGCGCCCGAGCTCGTCACCGTGGCTGATCATCGGCACGCCCTGCGAGAGCAGGAGCGTGGCCAGCAGGTTGCGCTGCTGGCGGGCCCGCAGCGCGAGCACGTCGGGGTCGTCGGTGGGGCCCTCGACCCCGCAGTTCCACGACCGGTTGTGGCTCTCACCGTCCTGGCCACCGTCGCCGTTGGCTTCGTTGTGCCGCTCGTCGAAGGACACGAGGTCGCGCAGGGTGAACCCGTCGTGCGCGGTGACGAAGTTGATCGAGGCGATCGGCTTGCGGCCGGTGTGCTCGTACAGGTCGCTGCTGCCGGTCAGGCGCGAGGCGAACTCGCCGAGCTCGCCGCCAGCGCCCCGCCAGAAGTCCCGGACCGCGTCGCGGTACTTGCCGTTCCACTCCGTCCACAGGGGCGGAAACCCGCCCACCTGGTAGCCGCCGGAGCCGAGGTCCCAGGGCTCCGCGATGAGCTTGACCGGGCTGACCACCGGGTCCTGCTGGATCAGGTCGAAGAAGGCCGAGAGCTTGTCGACCTCGTGGAACTGGCGGGCCAGCGTCGCGGCGAGGTCGAAGCGGAACCCGTCGACGTGCATCTCGCCGACCCAGTAGCGCAGCGAGTCCATGATGAGCTGCAGGACGTGCGGGCTGCGCATGAGCAGGGAGTTGCCCGTGCCGGTCGTGTCGTAGTAGTGCGCGAGGCTGTCGCCGACCAGCCGGTAGTAGCGGTCGTTGTCCAGGCCCCGGAAGGCGAGCGTCGGGCCGAGCTCGTTGCCCTCGGCGGTGTGGTTGTAGACGACGTCGAGGATGACCTCGATGTCGGCCGCGTGCAGGGCCTTGACCATGCCCTTGAACTCGAGGACCTGCTGGCCGAGCTGCCCGCTCGAGCAGTACTCGTTGTGCGGGGCCAGGAAGCCGATCGTGTTGTAGCCCCAGTAGTTGCGCAGGCCGCGGTCGCGCAGGAAGCCGTCCTGGACGAACTGGTGCACCGGCATCAGCTCGATCGCGGTGACCCCGAGCGCGGTGAGGTGCTCGATCATGGCCGGGTGGGCGAGCCCGGCGTAGGTGCCGCGGATCGGCTCGGGGATGTCCGGGTGCAGCCGCGTCAGGCCCTTGACGTGGGCCTCGTAGATGACGCTCTCGTGGTACTCGTGCCGGGGCGGCCGGTCGTCGCCCCAGTCGAAGAACGGGTTGGTGACCACGGACAGCATCGTGTGGCCGAGGCTGTCGGTCGGCTCCGGCTCGCCGCCGAGGGCTGCCCGGTGGTCCCCCAGCGGGTAGGAGAAGATCGCCTGGGTGTTGTCCGGCTGCCCCATGATGGCCTTGGCGTAGGGGTCCAGCAGGAGCTTGGCCGCGTTGCAGCGGTGCCCCCGGGCCGGCTCGTACGGGCCGTGCACGCGGAACCCGTAGCGCTGGCCCGGATGCAGGTAGGGGACGTAGCCGTGCCACACGAACGCGTCGACCTCGGGCAGCTCGACCCTGGTCTCGACCAGGTCGTCGCCGACGAGGCACAGCTCGACGCAGTCGGCGGCCTGCGAGAACACCGCGAAGTTGACGCCGGTCCCGTCGTAGGTCGCGCCGAGGGGGTAGGGCCTGCCCGGCCAGATCTCCATCCGTCCCTCCCGTGGTTGCGCGACCCCCGGAGACTACCGCGTCGGGTCAGGCCGGCCGGTCGGCGACCTCGCGCAGCCGCTGGCTCACCACGGTGGTCACGCCGTCACCGCGCATGCTCACGCCGTACAGCGCGTCGGCGATCTCCATGGTCGTCTTCTGGTGGGTGATCACGATCAGCTGGGAGCTGTCCCGCAGCTCCTCGAACAGGGTGATCAGCCGGCCCAGGTTGGCCTCGTCCAGGGCCGCCTCCACCTCGTCCATGACGTAGAACGGCGAGGGCCGGGCCTTGAAGATCGCCACGAGCAGGGCGACGGCCACCAGTGCCCGCTCCCCACCCGAGAGCAGCGAGAGCCGCTTGATCTTCTTGCCCGGCGGGCGCGCCTCGACCTCGAGACCGGTCGTGAGCAGGTCGCTCGGGTCGGTCAGGACGAGGCGGCCCGCGCCGCCGGGGAAGAGCCGCTGGAAGACCCGTTCGAACTGCACCGCAGTGTCGGCGAACGCCTCCGCGAAGACCTGTTCGACGCGCTCGTCGACCTCCCGGACGATCTCGAGCAGGTCCCGCTTGGAGCGCTTGAGGTCCTCGAGCTGCTCGGTGAGGAAGGCATGGCGCTCCTCCAGGGCGGCATACTCCTCCAGCGCGAGGGGGTTGATCCGTCCGAGGGCGGCGAGCCTGCGCTCGGCCTGGCGCAGCCGCTTCTCCTGTGCCTCGCGCACGTACGGGGACGGCTCGGCGGCGGGCGCGTCCGGGTCGTCGGCCGGGTCGGGCACGACCGGGACGAGCCGGTGCGGTCCGTACTCGTCGACGAGCGACTCCGGTGAGATGCCGAGCTCGTCGACCGCCCGGGCCCGCAGCGCCTCGATGCGCAGTCGCTGCTGGGTGCGGGCCACCTCGTCGCGGTGCGCCGTGTCGGTCAGCTCGCGCAGCTGCTCCTGCAGGGTCGCGATCTGCCGGCGCAGGTGCGTCAGGTCCGCGTAGCGCGCGGTGCGCTCGGCCTCCCCCGCGGCTCGCACCGTGGCGGCCCGCTCCGCGGAGCGCACCAGCAGGTCGTGGGCGTATGCCGCCGCCACCCGCACCGCCTCGGCGACCTTGGCCTCGCGGTGGCGCTGCTCGCGCCGCTCGGCGAGCCGCTCGCGGGCCCGCGCGGCCGCGAGCGCGCCGCGCTCGAGGGCGTCGGCGCGCTCGTGCAGGGCTCGCGCGCGCTCCTCCCGGGTGCGCAGGCCCAGCCGGACCTCGGTCTCGGCGGCGCGGGCCTCGCGGGCCCGCGCGTCCAGCCGGTCCCGCTCGCCCGTGGCGAGCTCGGTGTCGTCGGGTGCCCCGGCGCCGGCCGTCTCGAGCCGCGCGCGGAGCTCGGCGTGGGCCAGCTCGTCGGCGTCCCGGGCCGACAGCGCCTCGGCGCCGGCCCGCTCGGCACGCTCGGCCTCGGCCCGGGCGGTCCGCACGGCCTGCCCCAGCGAGCCGAGCCGCTCGGCGATCGCGGCCATCCGAGCGTCGCTCTCGTTGAGCCGCTCCAGGGTGGCCTCGACCGCCGCTGCGCACTCGCCGCGGGCGGCCTGGGCCGCGGCGATCGCGAACCGGGCCTGCTGGGCCTGCTGGGTGGCCCGTTCGGCCTGCGCCCGGGCCCGTTCGAAGGCCGCCTGCACCTCGATCAGGCTGGGGGTGCAGCTGCTGCCGCCCCGGGCCCAGCCCGGGGCGTAGACGTCGCCCTCCGCGGTGACCGCGGTGACCCCGGGGTGGGCGCGCACGACCCGCCCCGCGGTGTCGGCATCGGGTACGAGCGCGACGCGGTCGAGGACCTGCTCGAGGGCCGGGCGGACGGAGGCCGGGCAGGTGACCGCGTCACGAGCCCAGCGTGCGTCGCCGTCCAGGGCCGGCCAGTCGCACGGGTCGACCGGGGTGGCCGAGTCGGCGACGAGCAGGGTCGCCCGGCCGGCGTCGTCCGTGCGGAGGCTCGCCAGGGCCTCGGTCGCATCGTCGAGGGACTCGACCACCACGGCCTCGGCGGCCCACCCGAGGGCTGCCGCCAAGGCGGTCTCGAGCCCGGGCTCGACCGTGACGAGGGTGGCGACCGACCCGAGGACGTCGCGGCCTCCCGCACCCTGGCCCGACGCCGCGAGCAGCGCGGCCGCACCGTCCTTGCGCGTGAGGCTGAGCTCGAGGGCCTCGGCCCGGGCGGTCGCGGTCGAGCGGGCCCCGTCGGCGGTGGCCGCGGCCTGCTCCCAGCGGGCCAGCTCGGACTGCGCCGACTCGAGCCGCACGACGGCCTGCTCGTAGGCACCGTCGAGGCCGTGCTCCCCCTCCTCGTCCGCGGCGACGGTCGCCTCGAGCCGCGCGAACTCCTGCTCGGCCGCGGCGCCCCGGGCGGCGGCCTGCTCGGCGGCCGCCCGCAGTCGCGCGATCTCGGCCTCTCGGGCTTCGATGCGGGAGGCCTTCGCGGCGACCTGGCCGGCCAGCCTGGCCAGTCCCTCGCGTCGGTCGGCAGCCGCGCGGACGGCCCGGGCCAGCCGGGCGGTCTCGTCGGCGTGGGCCCGCTCCGCGTCGGTGCGCGAGCGGACCGCCTCCTCAAGGCCCGCGGTGAGCTCGGCGACCTGCTCCCGCAGCACCGCCTCCTGTTCACGCACCTCGCCGGCCTCCGCGCGCAGGGCGGCCGGATCGCGAGCGGTGTCACCGCCGGGGTCCTCGCCGGGGTCCTCGGTGAGCAGGCGGACCCGCTCGTTGGCCAGCGCGCGCGTGGCGGCCATCCGCTCGACGAGCCGGCCGAGGGCCGCCCACTGGTCGTTGGCCAGCGCCAATGCGGGGCGGGCCTGTTCGGCCGCGGCCTCGAGCCGGGAGAGCCGCCCGGCGAGGTCGACCAGCTCCTGCTCGACCTCGGCGCGTCGCCGGTCGAGGGCGCTCTCGTCGGCGATCTCCTGCTCGAGCGAGCAGGTGAGCTGGACGAGGTCGTCGGCCAGCAGCCGCAGCCGTGCGTCCCGGGCGTCGGCCTGGATCACGGCGGCCCTGCGAGCGGTCTGTGCCTGCCTGCCGAGCGGGCCGAGCCGGCGGCGGATCTCGGCGGTGAGGTCCTGGGCGCGGGTGAGGTTGGCCTCCATCGCGTCGAGCTTGCGCAAGGCCCGCTCCTTGCGCTTGCGGTGCTTCAGGACCCCGGCGGCCTCCTCGATGAACCCGCGGCGCTCCTCGGGTGTCGCGCGCAGCACGGCGTCGAGCTGGCCCTGGCCGACGATGACGTGCATCTCGCGGCCGATGCCGCTGTCGGAGAGCAGCTCCTGGATGTCGAGCAGCCGGCACGGGGTGCCGTTTATCGCGTAGTCGGACCCGCCGCTGCGGAACATCGTGCGCGCGAGCGTCACCTCGGTGTAGTCGATCGGCAGGGCGCCGTCGGTGTTGTCGATCGTCAGGCTCACCTCCGCGCGCCCGAGCGGGGCCCGCCCGGCGGTACCGGCGAAGATGACGTCCTCCATCTTGCCGCCGCGCAGCGACTTGGCGCCCTGCTCGCCCATTACCCAGGCGAGCGCGTCGACGACGTTGGACTTGCCGGAGCCGTTCGGTCCCACGATGCAGGTGATCCCGGGCTCCAGGCGCAGCCGCGTGGCCGACGCGAAGGACTTGAACCCCTTCAGGGTGAGGCTCTTGACGTACACGAACCTGTGCTTTCTGTGGCGGGCGGTCGCGGTCAGCCTACGGCTCGGACAGCCCGCGCCCGCGCAGGCGCGACGGGGGCCAGGGGGGCGGCCGGGGCCCCGGGGAGCGGCTCGCGTCCGCGCCGCGCGCGGGTGCGGCACGAGTGCGCGGCCGCGACCGGGGGCGGCTCGCGTCCACGCCGGTGCCCCGGCCGGGATGCGTACGGACCTGGCATGGCCAAGGACGTGCGGGGCCTCGGCGCGGCTGACATCCCGCACCGCGAGCCACGGCGCGTAGGCTCCCGCTACATGCCGGCCCACCCCACGCTCGACCACCTCGTCGTGGCGACGGCCGACCTCGCGGCGGGCAGTGCGCAGCTGGAGCGTCTGCTCGGCTGCCCGCTCGAGCCCGGTGGGCGGCATACCGACTACGGCACGCACAACCGGCTCGTGTCGCTGGGGCCGAGCGGCTACCTCGAGCTCGTCGCTCCCGATGCCGCCGCCACGCCGCCGCGAACCCGCTGGTTCGAGCTCGACACCCCGGCGATGCGAGCGCGGCTCGCCCGCGGGCCGGCGCTCGTCCACTGGGTCGTGCGGGTCGCGTCGCTCGCGGGTGTGGCGGGCGTACGAGAGCTGTCCCGAGGAGCAGCGCGGTGGGCGCTGACGGTGCCGGACGACGGGTCGCTGCCGCTCGGTGGCGTGGCACCCTCGCTCATCGAGTGGCACACCCCGCCCCCGGCACTGAGCCTGCCCGACCGCGGGATCCGGCTGCGCGAGCTCGAGCTGACGACACCGTGCACCACGGCACTGGCGGCTCGGCTGGCCGGTGTCGAGGCGCCCTGGCGGGTCCGGCGCGGGCCCACCGGGCTGCGCGCCCGGCTCACCACGCCGCGAGGCGAGATCGACGTCGCCGGCTGACGGCACCGGCTCCGGTGGTGGGCGCCCAGGGTGGGGGTCGGCTGGTGTCGCGGTCGGGTCCGCGGCGTGGCCGGAGGGGGGTCGCCCGGACCGTCCGGCCGCTCAGCCCACCCCGGGACCGGCGGGGGGTGACGTTGTGGCGGAAGCGATACGCTCGTGATGGTGGATCACCTCGGCGATCACGAAGCCCAGGAACTTCTCGGCGAACACCGGGTCGAGGCCCGCTTCGTGGGCCAGCGCCCGAAGCCGCGCGATCTGGCTTTCCTCGCGGGCCGGGTCGGCCGGGGCGAGGTTCTGTCGGGCCTTCAGGACGCCGACCTGCTGGGTGCAGCGGAACCGCTCGGCGAGCATGTGGATGATCGCTGCGTCGATGTTGTCGATGCTGCGGCGCAGGTCGGCCAGCTCGGCGGGGACCTCGGTGCTCACCCCGGCAGCCTAGTGGGGCTGCCGGGCGGGTCGGTCTGGCGGTCGGCCCGCGCGGCGGACCGGAGGCACCCGCGGACCGGTGCGCCGGCCCGCTCGCCTCACTGCTCGGCGAAGCCGGTGACCCCGGTCCTCGGGTCGCTCCACCGGGTCGTGACGCCGACGACCCGGCCGGGCCGGGCGCTGGTCGTCGGCTGTTCGGCAAGCAGGGTCTGCAGGCGCTCGACCGCGACACGGTCGCCCTGGGCGACGACCTCGACCCGGCCGTCGGACATGTTCCGGGCGTGCCCCGTCAGGCCGAGCTCGAGGGCCCGGGCCCGGGTCCACCACCGGAACCCCACCCCCTGCACCCGACCCCGCACGAAGAACGTGGCTCGCACCATGGGACGACGATAGGCCCGGCGGGAGCGCACCGCGTGGCTCCGTCACGATGTCACCGCACGTCCCTATGCTCGCTGACAGCATCGCTGGACCGACGCCGCAGGGAGAGGAGCCGGCGACCCACATCTCGACCCGACCGAGGCCCGGATCGCGAACCGAACTGGACCCACCGCCCCCGAGCCACCGACCCGACCCACCGTGCTCGACCCACCGTGCTTGACCCTGCGACCCGACCCAACGACCCGACCCAACGACCCGAAGGGAGCGACGTGACGTCGTCGACCGGAGTCCGGACCGGCAGCGGGAGCGCCCCGGTCGGCACCGCGCCGGCTTCCGGGCCGTCACGCGGCACGGCGGCCAGGGCCCGGGCGGGCCACATCCCCGGTCTCGACGGGCTGCGGGCCGTCGCGATCATCGCGGTCCTCGTCTACCACCTCGATGCCGCGTGGCTGCCCGGCGGGTTCCTCGGGGTCGACGTCTTCTTCGTCGTGTCGGGCTTCCTGATCACCACCCTGCTCGTCCGCGAGCGGCAGTCGACCGGGCGCATCGCCCTCGGGTCGTTCTGGCTGCGCCGGGCGCGGCGGTTGCTGCCGGCGCTCGTGCTCACCGTGACGGTCAGTGTGCTCATCGCCCGGGTGGTGTCCACGGACCTGCTCGTGCACGCCGGCCGACAGGTGCTCGGCGCGCTCAGCTTCTCGACGAACTGGGTCGAGATCTCGGCCGGGTCGAGCTACTTCGACCAAACGGCCCCACAGCTGTTCATGAACTTCTGGTCGCTGGCCGTCGAGGAGCAGTTCTACCTCCTCTGGCCAATGGCGACCTTGCTGCTCGTGCGGTCGGCCCGCCCGCAGCTGCGCGTGGCGAGTGCGTTGGCCCTCGCGCTGGGCTCGACCGCCCTCATGGCGGCCCTCCTCACGCCGGGTGGCGACGGCACGCGCGTCTACTACGGCACCGACACGCACGTCATGGGCCTGATGCTCGGCGCCGCGCTCGCGTTCGCCTGGACCAGCCCGGCGCTGGCCCTGCGCAGCCGGCCCTCCGCGTGGGGTGCGGCCACACGCTTCGCGGTGCCGGTCGCCGGGGCCGTCCTGCTCGCCCTGATGTTCGTGCTCGACGACGAGCACGCCGCAACCTTCCGCGGCGGGATCGCGCTGGCGTCGCTGGCGACGGCGGTGCTCATCGCGGGCCTGCTCGACCGCACCGTCTCGCGCGTCGCGCCGTGGCAGCGGCTCGCCGACCACCCTGTCCTCACCTGGATCGGGGTCCGTTCCTACGCGATCTACCTGTGGCACTGGCCGGTCATTCTCCTCGTGGCGGGCGACCTCCCGACGGTCCCGGGGACGCGAGAACACCTGCTGACGCGAGCCTGGTGCGTGGTGGTCACGGTCGCGCTGGCAGACCTGACGCACCGTCTCGTGGAGACACCGTTCCGACGGCTCGGCTTCACGGGGGTCGGCCGGCTCGTCCTCGACCGGACCGTCGGGTGGTCGGTCGGGTCCCGCCGGGTCCTCGTCGGGACCGCGGCGGTGACCGGGGTGGTCATGGCGACCGTCGTCCTGACGGCACCCACCCGGTCCGAGACCGCCCGGATGCTCGAGGCCAACGCCGCGCGCGCGGCCGGCCTGGTCACGACGCCGACCACGCCGGTGGCCGACCCGAGTGCGGCCGTGCCCAGCGGGGGTCCAGCCCCGGTCGGCTCGACCGGCGCCGCAGTACCGGCGACCAGGCCGGTGACGGTGGGCACCGTGGGTGCAGCGGTCGGACAGTGGGCCATGCCGGCCGGCCGCGAGATCGACGGCTACGGCGACTCGATGATGGTGGGCAGCGTGCACGCCCTCGACTACTACTTCCCCGGAATCCGGCTGGACGCGAGGTCCAACCGGCGCTGGTCCGACGGACTGGCCGCCGTCAGGTCGCGGGGCTCGGACAACCGGCGCGCCGTGGTCCTCGCCTTCGGCACCAACGCCGGCGTCGACGTCGACGACGCCGAGGCCGTCATAGCGGCCCTCGGCCCGGCCCGGATGATCGTCCTGGTCAACTTCATGGGCCCGTTCAGTCGCATCGACGACGACAACGCCAAGCTCGCTGCCCTCGACAGGGAGCACGACAACGTCGTCGTCGCCGACTGGGCCCGCGCCGTCCGCGATCATCCCGAACAGCTGCAGTCCGACCGGATCCACCCCAGCCTGAAGGGCTCCCACCTGTTCGCCAAGGTGGTCCGCAGGGCCTTCGCCGACCTGTCCGAGCAGCACACCGGCCAAGCGGTTCCCCTGAAGGATCTGCCCATGCCCTGAGCCCGGCCCACCGACGGGCGCGACCTCCGGAGTGCCGGGCTCTGGCGGCGAGCGGGCTGATGGCCCATGGTTTACTCATGGCTGCACCCACGCGCCCAACCCATCCGGAGACCCGGCAGATCGGCCGACGCGAGTGCCTGCGCCTGCTGGACCGGGCGCCCTGGGGCCGGCTGGCCGTCATCACCGGCGACCGGCCGCAGATCTTCCCGGTCAACCATGTCGTCGAGGCAGGCAGCATCCTGATCCGGACCGGCTCGGGGACCAAGCTCAGCGCCGCCGCGGACAAGATCGTCGCCTTCCAGGTCGACGGGTTCGCCGCGGCCGACCGCAGGGCCTGGAGCGTGCAGGTGACCGGCCACGCGGTCGAGGTCGACAACGTGCGCGAGATCCTCGGCCTGATGCCCGATCTGGCGCAGCCCTGGGAGGCCGGCGTGAAACCGCACGTCCTGCGGATCGAGATCGACGAGGTAACCGGCGTGAGCTTCCCGGTCCAGCTGCGGGATTGAGCGCGCCTCGCAGAGGACGGTGCGGTCGGCTCGGGCCGAGCTGGTCATTGCTCGCGTGCCGGTCCCGGTGGCGGAGGGCGCCGTCAGGTCCCTTCCGGGGGCGCCGACGCTGGGTTCCGCCTGGTCGCCTCTGCTGCGATCGTCCGGTGCACCCGCAGCAGCCGGATCACGACCCCGACGAGCAGCGCATCCAACAGGGCCAGGGACACCATCGGGAGGACCCTCGTGGCCAGCACCCCGAGCACGGCGACCGCACCGCACGCGACGAGGCGCGGGGCCCAGGCGTCGCGGATCACGGCATGGAAGAACCAGGCCTGCGAGGCGAAGTAGACGCCGATGCCGCCGAAGAGCAACAGCGCCAGCGGCACCGATCCGGGCCCGAGCGGGTCGGCGATCACGTGGTCGCTGCCGACCGCGACCGCCACCAGGCCGACGAGTATGCCGTAGGTGATGTTGGCCCCGAGCCGGATCGAGCGAATCGGGTCCGTCGTTGCGCGCAGGTGTCTGGCGACGAGGTCCTCGGCACCCCCGAAGTAGGTGGCCCACAGGCACAGGACGGCCAGCAGGACCCCGACGGAAGCGGCGAGGGAAGCGGCCGTGACCGGCGTCTCCGCGATCACCCGACCGATGGTCAGCACCGTCTCGCCGAACAGGATCATCAGGAAGAGACGCAGTCGCTCGAGCATGTGGTCGACGTCCAGGTCCAGGTGCGCGCTCTCGAGACGACGGCCCGGCAGCGGGTGGGCCAGCCAGAACCCGAGCAGCTCGACCGCGGCCGCACCCGCCCACCAGGCCAGCCGTTGACCGGGCGCCGCCGCGGCACCGGCGAGCCAGAGCGGCACGCTCACGAGCGACCAGACCAGCGCCCGGGCGTAGTGCCGCCGCAGGACGCCGGTCGGGGAGAGCCGGCTCATCACGACGTGGTGGCCCACCAGGATGGTCAGCAGCGGGGCGACGAAGAGCCAGCCCCGCTCGGCGAAGGCGGCGGTGATCGCGGCGTTCATGAACAGGCCGAGAACCATCAGCACGACGATCATCAGCTTGGTCCTGGGCCGCTCTACGTCGAGCATCGCCACGTCGAAGCTGGTCGAGGTCCAGACCCCGCCGACGGCGACGAGCATGATCGCGGTCTCGGCGGCACCGCGCCAGGACAGGTGCATGAGCAGGTGGTGCGACAGCTGCGAGACCGCGAAGACGAAGACCAGGTCGTAGAACAGCTCCAGCGGCGACACCTCACGCCTGACCACCACCGGTTGCACGCTCACCGGGACAGCGTCCCAGCCAGCGGGACCCGCGAACAGCCGGGGGCACCGTCCGGCGGGGCTGTATACACAAGAACACGACAACCCGCCGGGGTCCGTCCCGGCCGAGCACGCCCGGACGGGATCGGGCCGACTTGTCGTGTCCTACCGACCATCACGTCCGTTGGCAGCGGAGTCTGGCGGGTTCGCGTCCACAACAACACAACAACCCGCCCGAGCTCGTGCCCACCGAGCACGCTCGAACGGGCTCGGGACGACTTGTTGCGTCCTACCGTCCGTAACCTGCGTCGGGGACGGCACCGCGTATCAGCCGGCGGGGGTCAGCAGCCGCTTGAGCGGCACGCCGGGGTCGGCCGCGGCGTCGGGGTCGATCGTCATGCCCTTGTCCAGGCCGCGCTTGACCGCGATGTGGTCCTGCCGGGTCCCGACGCACTCCGCCGCGACCAGCAGCCCCGCGCGGTAGTGCAGCAGCGTGAACTGCTCGCTCGTCATGTCGCCGCGCACGACGGTGCGGTCGACGTCGGCGTACAGCCCGCTGATCTGCAGCCGCAGGTCTCGCTGGTCGGACCAGAACCACGGGACGCTCGTGTATGCCGCCCCGCTGCCGACCAGTGTCGACGCCGCGGTCCGAGCGTGGTCCGACGCATGTTGGGCGCTCTCGAGACGTAGCCGCCCCGGGATGCCGCGGGTGTACGGGTTGGGCAGGCTCGTGCAGTCGCCGATCGCGACCGTGTGCCCGTCGGAGGCCAGAGCATGCTCGTCGACCACGATCCCGCCGTCGACCTCGAGCCCCAGCTGCTCGGCGAGCTCGGTCCGGGCCCTGGCGCCGACCGCCACGAGGACCAGCCCGCCCGGGACGACCCGACCGTCGCCCAGCTCGACCCCGTCCGCCCGGCCGTCGTCGGCGACGATGCGGGTCGCGGTCGCCTCCAGCAGCACCTCGGTCCCGCGGCGCCGGTGTGCGCCGAGGTAGAAGTCGGACAGCTCGGGTGACACCACGCGCCCGAGGAGGCGGTCGGTCGCCTCGAGGACGGTGACCTCGACCCCCTTCGCCCGGGCGTCCGCAGCTACCTCCAGCCCGATGAAGCCGCCGCCGATGACAACCAGGCGACCGTGATTGCGGACCAGGTCGGCCAGAGCCGCCGCGAGCCGGTCCGCGTCGGCCAGATCGCGCAGGTCGAGCACGCCGTCCAGGTCGGCACCGGGCACGTCCAGCCGGCGGTTGACCGAGCCGGTCGCGAGCGCCAACCGGGCGAACTCGACCACCCGCCCGGACGCGGTCGAGGCCCGTCCGCCCGCGGCGTCGCGTTCGATGCCGGTCACCGGGTCGCCGAGCAGGAGCGCGATGTCCCGCTCCGCGAACCACGACTCGGGGTGGAAGACGATGTCGGAGACCTGTTGCGACCCGGCCAGGTAGCCCTTCGAGAGGGTGGGCCGGTCGTAGGGCGGCACGGGCTCCTCGCCGACCAGCACCAGGGGGTCGGTGTCGCCGAGGTCGCGCAGGGCCGTGGCGACCTCGAGGCCCGCCTGACCGGCTCCGACGACGAGGGTGGCTCGCTGCGACG
>NZ_JBDIAQ010000039.1:0-26968 GCF_039812505.1 Intrasporangium sp.
GAGCGGGCCCGCGCCCGGGTACGCCCTGACATCCTGACACTGTTGGAGGCAACCACCACGGTCCTGCGGGGCGTGGGGGTCAGCGCGTCGACCCGGGACCCGGCCGTCGCGCGACCCAGGCGCTCCGGTGGGGCCAGGAGGGGTCAACCATGGACTCGGCCCTGCGTACCCAGCCGGAAGGTGCGACCCACGTGTCGCTCGTGCGCGACTTCGAGATCCGCGCCGGCGGCGCCGTGCTCGACGTGCCCCCGATCGCGCAGCGCGTCGTCTGCTTCCTCGCGATCCACTCCGGCCCGGCCAGGCGTCCCTTCGTCAGCGGCAGCCTGTGGCCCGACACCGACGAGCGGCGTGCGAGCGCGAGCCTGCGCAGCGCGCTCTGGCGGGTCCCCTCCCCCGACGGCCGGCCGATCGTGCGCACCTCGGCCACCCACGTCTGGCTCGACGGGTCGGTGACCGTCGACGTGCACGGGCTCGTGCACGCCAGCGCCACTATGTTCGCGCCGGGTCACGAGCCGCCCGCGTGGACCGACGTGGCCGGCATCCTGTGGGCCTACGGTCACGACCTGCTGACCGGCTGGTACGACGAGTGGGCCCTGGCCGAGCGGGAGCGGTTCCGTCAGGTCCGGCTCCATGTGCTTGACCGGATGGGCGAGTGGCTCCTGAGCGACGGCCGCTGGGACGAGGCGCTCGAGGTGGCCCTCACCGTCGTCGCGGCCGAGCCGCTGCGGGAGAGCGCGCAACGACTGCTGGTCCGCATCCACCTGCACGAGGGGAACGTCGCCGAGGCCTTCCGGATCTACCGCAGCTACGCCGACCGCCTCGACCGTGAGCTCGGCGCGACACCGTCACCGGTCATGACCGAGCTGCTGTCGCCGTACTGCCGCAGCGCCGCGACGCACGGCAACAGGTCCTCGACAGGGCCGACCGCGAACACGGCACGGTGACGCGGCCGTGACGCTCGGGTGACGGCCGGATGACGTCGCGCGCCTAGCGTCGGACCCCCGGGTCAGGGGCGGTCGCGCGCGGCAGGGGCCCGACCGCGGCTCGGGGGCGACCACCAGGAGGTAGCGCATGCCCACGACCGTCAGCTATCCGGGCGTCTACGTCGAGGAGCTCCCCAGCGGGGTGCGGACCATCACGGGCGTCGCCACGTCGGTCACCGCCTTCCTCGGGACGGCGAGCCGCGGACCGGTCGACCAGGCGGTCACGCTGACCGGCTTCGGCGACTTCGAGCGGGTCTTCGGCGGGCTGGACGCGGGCCTGCCGCTCGGGTATGCCGTGCGGGACTTCTTCGCCAACGGCGGCGCGCTGGCGCTCGTCGTGCGGCTCTACAAGAAGCCCGCCACCGGCGCCGCCAAGTCCTCGTATGACGTCACCGACCTGCCGCTCGAAGCCGCCTCCGAGGGCGCCTGGGGCCAGCAGGTGCGGGTCCGGGTCGACCGGACCACCACGGACCCGGGCACGGTCGCCGTCGCGGCCCGGCTGGGGGTCGCCGCGTCCGACCTGTTCAACCTGACGGTGCGCGACGGCGCGACCAAGCAGGTCGAGACGTTCCTGAACCTGACCACGAAGGAGAGCGCGCGTCGCGCTGACCGGGTGCTGGCCGCCGAGTCCGGCCTGGTCCGCGTCGCCGCCTCCGCGAACCTGCCCCAGGACACGTCGCCGGCAGCCCACTCCGGTGCGCTCACCGACGCCGACGTGTGGACGGCCGGCGCCAAGTCGACCGCCGCCGGGTCGACCGCGACGACGACGGCCGTCGACAGCGACACCCTCGGCGCGACCGAGTACAAGGGCTCGCAGTCCGGCAAGACCGGGATGTACGCGCTGGAGGAGGCCGACCTGTTCAACCTGATGGTGGTCGCGGCGGACAAGCGCGGCGGCGATGCCCCGGCCGCCTTCCACAGCGACGCGCTCGACTACTGCGTGAGCCGGCGCGCCGTCCTGATCGTCGACCCAGCCTCGAGCTGGGCGAGCATCGCGGACGCCAAGGCCGGTGTCGCCGGTCTCGCGCTGACCGGCGACCGGGCCCGCAACGCGGCCGTCTACTTCCCGCGGATCAGGCAGGCCGACCCGCTGCTCGACGGGCAGGTCGACACCTTCGCGCCCGGCGGGACGATCGCCGGCGTGCTGGCGCGCACCGACGCCCAGCGCGGCGTGTGGAAGGCCCCCGCCGGCACCGACGCGAGCCTGAACGGCACGCTCGCGCTCCAGGTCACCCTCACCGACCTGGAGAACGGCCTGCTCAACCAGCTCGGGATCAACACGCTGCGCACCTTCCCGGTGTTCGGCAACGTCGTGTGGGGGGCCCGCACCATGCGGGGCGCCGACGCGGCCGCCGACGAGTACAAGTACCTGCCGGTCCGGCGCACCGCGCTCTACATCGAGGAGAGCCTCTACCGCGGGCTCAAGTGGGTCGTCTTCGAGCCGAACGACGAGCCGCTCTGGTCGCAGATCCGCCTCAACGTGGGCGCCTTCATGCACGACCTGTTCCGGCAGGGCGCCTTCCAGGGGCAGACCCCGAAGGAGGCCTACCTGGTCAAGTGCGACCGGGAGACGACGACCCAGAGCGACATCAACCGCGGCGTCGTGAACATCCTCGTCGGATTCGCTCCGCTCAAGCCCGCCGAGTTCGTCATCATCCAGCTCCAGCAGCTGGCCGGCCAGGTCCAGGCCTGAGCCCCCGGCCCCCGACCCGACGCGAAAGGACAGGTAGGCCAGATGGCTCAGTTCGTCGTCAACGCGCAGCGCTTCGACCCGTACAAGAACTTCAAGTTCCGGGTGAAGTGGGACGGTCGCTACGTGGCGGGCGTCAGCAAGGTCAGCGCGCTCAAGCGCACCACCGAGGTCGTCAAGCACCGGGAGGGCGGAGACCCCAGCAGCAGCCGGAAGTCGCCCGGGCGGACCGAGTTCGAGGCGATCACCCTCGAGCGCGGTGTCACCCACGACCGGGAGTTCGAGGACTGGGCGGGCCGGGTCTGGACGGTCGGCAACGCGCTCGGGGCCGAGATGTCGCTGAAGAACTTCCGCAAGGACATCATCCTCGAGCTCTACAACGAGGCCGGGCAGCTCGCGGTCGCCTACAAGGTCTACCGCTGCTGGGTCTCGGAGTACCAGGCGCAGGCCGACCTCGACGGCAACGCCAACGCGGTGCTGATCCAGCACGTCAAGCTCGAGAACGAGGGCTGGGAGCGCGACACCGACGTGGTCGAGCCCAGCGAGACCGTGCTGGGCTGAGGGGTCGCGGCGCCGTGTCCACCATCAGCAGTGCGCAGCTGCTCCTGGCGTGGGAGGGCACGTTCGAGGAGCAGGAGCCCCGCCGTGGCGCAAGCCTGCTGGCAGGCTGTCGACGGGACCACCCGGACGCCGTCGCGAGGTGGAGCATCCGCGACCGCGACCGGGCGCTGTTCGACCTGCGCACGCAGCTCTTCGGCGACCGCGCGGTCGCGCTCGTCGCCTGCCCGCACTGCGGCGAGCACCTGGAGCTCCCGCTCGAGCTGAGCCTGCTGCGCCCGCGCGCGCAGCAACCGCCGCCCCCGTTCGAGTCGCACGGCTGGACCGCGCAGGTGCGCCCGCCCACCACGGACGACCTCGTCGCGGTCGCCGGCTGCGGCCCGACCGACGAGGACGCCGCCCTGGCCGCCCTCGTCGAGCGCTGCGTCGAGTCGCTGCGCCGTCCCGACGGCACGGGCGCGGCGGTTCCCGAGGCCCCGGCATCGGTCCGCGGGCTGCTTCGGCTGCACCTGGCCGAGGCCGTCGACGACGTCGACGTCGAGCTCGAGCTCTGCTGCGCCGGGTGCGGCCGGGACCTGGCCGCCCCGTTCGACATTGCCTCGTTCCTGCTGGACGAGGTCGGGGCCTGGGCGGCCCGACTGCTGCGGGACGTCCACGTGATCGCCGGTGCCTACGGCTGGGACGAGGCCACCATCCTCGCGCTGAGCCCGCGCCGGCGCCGGAAGTACCTCGAGCTCATCGAGGCGACATGAGCCCCGACGCCCTGACCAACCTCGTGCGCCGCACCCTCGCGCCGGCTCCTGCGGTGCACCCCTATCTGCCGAACCGCTACGAGGCCGACACGACCACCGCCGCGGGCCTCGAGCAGGACGTCGAGCTCACGGCGCCGCAAGCGGCGGGCCGACCGGTCGGTGGACCCCCGACCGGTGGGCCGCGAGCCGGCCGACCCCGCCTGGACCGGCCGCCGGCACCGGAGGGCGACGAGCCGGTCGGCACGTCCGCCCGCCGCCACCCTGCACCGACCCCGGGCGCGGCCGACGACGCGGCCGCGCCGCAGCCCGCCGGGCGGCATCCGGCGCCGGCAACCGGCGGTGCGGCGGATCCGCCGGCGGCCCGGCGCGGACAGCCGCCTTCGGTGGAACTGGCTGCCCGCCACCAGGGCTTGGCGCCGTCCGGCCGGGTCACCCCGGGACGGGAGGGCGCGCCGCTGCCGCCACCGCGCACCACCCAGCCCGACCCGGTCCGCCCGGCCGGGCGAACCCGTCCGCCGGCCCCGCGCGCGGCCGCGGCGACACCGGCGCCCACCCGGGCCGACGTCGCGAACAGGCAGCCGGCCGAGTCCGAGCCGGTCGTCCGCATCACCATCGGGCGGGTCGACGTGCGGGCACCGGCCCCGCCCGGGCCCGCGGCGAGGCCCCCGACCGGACGCCCCGACCGGGTCATGGCACTGGACGAGTACCTCGAGCTGCGACGACGGGAACGGTCATGAGCAGCCCGCTGGCGATCGCCACCGTCACCGCGGTGCTGAAGGACCTGCTCAACGACGGACTGGTCAACAGCGACCTGTCCGCGTCGGTCGGGACGGTCGCGGTCTCGGCCCTGCCCCCCGACCGCATCAGCACCGGCACCGACGAGCCGAGCCGGCTCAACCTGTTCCTCTACCAGGTCACGGCGAACCCGGGCTGGCGCAACGAGCAGTACCCGTCCCGGGACCCGGAGGGCCGACGGGTCAGCGGCCCTCCGCTGCCCCTCGACCTGCACTACCTGCTGACCGCCTACGGCGCCGAGGACCTCGACGCGGAGATCCTGCTGGGCTACGCGATGCAGCTGCTGCACGAGATGCCCGTGCTCACCCCCGACCTGATCCGCCGGACGTTCAGCGTCACCTCGCCGGTCACCGACAAGCTCATGCCGCCGTCGGTGCCCGACCGGAACGCGGCCGACCTGGCCGACCAGGTCGAGACGTGCCGGATCGCCCCGCGCTACCTGACGACCGAGGAGCTGTCCCGGCTGTGGTCGGCGATGCAGGCCCGCTACCGTCCGTCGATGGCCTACGACGTCTCGGTGGTGCTGATCGAGGCGACGACACCAACCCGGGCCGCACTGCCGGTCCGGGTACCCGCCCTGACCCTCGCCACCCTGGGCCACCCGATGATCGATGACGTCACCCCCGCGGTGGCGCTCCCCGGCGACACCGTCACGCTGACCGGCTCCGGTCTCAAGGGCGCCGTCACGACGGTGCGCGTCGGCGGCATCGAGACCCTCCCCGGTCCGGACGACGTCACCGACGCCGCGATCTCGCTCACCCTTCCCGGAGGTCTGCGGGCCGGCGTCAACCCGGTCCAGGTGGTCCACCAGGTGCCCGTCGGAACACCGCCCGTGCCGCACGCCGGCGTCGGGTTCGAGTCGAACGTCGCCGCCCTGGTGCTCGCCCCGGCCGTCACGACGCCCCAGCCGATCACCGTCGCCCGCGACACCGACCTGAACCTGACGGTCACGCCGCCGGTCGGGCGCGAGCAGCGGGCCGCGATCCTGGTGGGCGAGACCGTCCTCGCGGTCCCGCCCAGGGCGCCGGCCGCACCCGAGACCTCCACCACGATCACCGCGCACATCCCGTCCGGTGCCACGCCCGGCACCTACCTGCTGCGCGTGCAGGTCGACGGAGCGCTGAGCGCGCTCGAGGTCGACGACAACGACGCCAGCCCGACGTTCGAGCAGTACGTCGGCCCGCTGATCGAGGTCACATGAGCACCCGACCGCACGTGCTCAGCGTGGCCGACTGGCACACGCACAACGCCGACCACCTCTCGCTCGCGCTGGCTTGGCTGCGCCTCCGGCTGGCCACGGCGGCCCGGTCCGAGGGCACCGGCGTGGACGACGAGGTCGCCGCAGCCCGCCGGGCGGTGCTGGCGGCCGAGCGGACCACCCCGCCACCGACGCTGGCCCTGCTCGGCCGCGCCTTCGACCTGACCCGGTTCGAGCAGGACGTGGTCCTGCTCTGCGCCGCGATGGCGCTGGACACCCGGGTGGCCGGACTGTGTGCCGAGGCGCAGCACGACGCCCGGATGCCGTACCCGACCTTCGCGCTGGCCCTGACCGTCCTCGACGACCCCGACTGGGCGGCCCTGGCGCCGAGCGGCGTGCTGCGCTCCTGCCGGCTGGTCGAGTGCGACGCCGGGACCGGAGAACCGCTCACCACCCGGCCGCTGTCGTGCGACGAGCGGGTCGTGCACTTCCTCAAGGGCCTGAACGTCCTCGACGCCCGGCTCGCCCGCCTGCTGCGGCCGGTCGTGCCGGCCGAACGCACCCTCCCACCGACACAGGCCCGGAGCGCCGACGAGATCGACCGGGCGGTCGGGACCGCCGCCCTGGTCCAGGTCGTCGGCCGGAGCGACGCGGGCCGACGCACGATCGTCGCGGAGGTCGCCGGGCGACAGCGGCTGCTCGCCCACGAGCTGCCGGCCGCACTGCTGCCCACGACCGCGGCGGAGACCCACGAGCTGGCGACGTTGTGGCGCCGCGAGTCGCGGCTGCTGCCGATCGCGCTGCTCGTCGCTGCGGGCGCCGACCCGCTGACACCGGCGCAGGCGCGTGCGGTCCGGGCCCTCGTCGAGCCGCCCGAGGCGCCGGTCTTCCTCGGCGCCGGCGAGGTCTGCGACGGGCTGGCGGACATCTCCGCGGTCCACGACGTCGGGACACCGACCCCGGCCGAGCAGCGCACGCTGTGGCTGGAGGCGCTCGGCGCCGACCAGGTCGACGTCGCCGGGCAGCTCGCGGCGGAGCTCGACCTCGACGTCGCCGAGATCGAGCAGGTGGCGCAGGGCGCCAAACGGGACGGGGACGGCGACCTCGCGGCGGGGGCGTGGTCCCGCGGCAAGGCGCTGCGCCGCCCCCAGCTCGACGCGCTGGCCGAGCGGATCCGCCCGGTCGCGACGTGGGCGGACATCGTGCTGCCCGACGAGCCGACACGACTGCTGCGCGCCCTGGCGGGCCAGGCGCGTCACCGTGCCCAGGTCTACGACACCTGGGGCTGGCGGGAGCGCACGTCGCGCGGTCTCGGCATCACGGCACTGTTCACCGGCGAGAGCGGCACCGGCAAGACCATGGCGGCCGAGGTGCTGGCCACCGACCTCGGGCTCGACCTGTACCGCATCGACCTCTCCGGCGTGGTCAGCAAGTACGTGGGCGAGACCGAGAAGAACCTGCGACGGCTCTTCGACGCCGCCGAGGCCGGCGGCGTGGTGCTCTTCTTCGACGAGGCCGACGCGCTGTTCGGCAAGCGCAGCGAGGTCCGGGACAGCCACGACCGGTACGCCAACATCGAGGTCGGCTACCTGCTGCAGCGGATGGAGTCCTACCGCGGGCTCGCGATCCTCGCCACCAACCTGCGCAGCGCCCTCGACCCCGCCTTCACCCGGCGCCTGCGCTTCGTCGTCCCGTTCCCGCTGCCCGCCCGGGCCGAGCGCGAGCTGATCTGGCGCCGCGCCTTCCCGCCGCAGGTGCCCACCTGCGGGATCGACGAGGTGCGGCTGTCGCGGCTGGGCCTCAGCGGCGCCCTGATCCACTCGATCGCCCTCAACGCGTCCTTCGCCGCCGCCGCGGCCGGCGGCCCCGTCACCATGGACCTGCTGCTCGACGCCGCCCGGATGGAGCTGCGCAAGGCGGACCGGTCCGTCAGCGAGGTGACCGCCCTGTGAGGATCGAGCTGACCATCGAACGCCTCGTGCTGCACGACGTGGCGCCCGGCGACGCGGACCTGGTGCGCAGGGCCCTCGAGGCGAGCCTGGCCGAGACGCTGGCCTCGGTCGACCCCGGGCGGCTGCGCTCGGGCGCCGTCGACTCGGTGCGCGCGGCGCTGCCGCCGCTGCGCCACCCCGGCCCGGCCGGCCCGACCGGTCTGGGCGCCGGGCTCGGCACTGCCCTGGCCACCGTCGTGCAGGACGGGGGCCGCTGATGTTCGTCCTGCGACGCCGCACCAGCGAGGAGACCGAGGCGAGGGACACCGCGCGTCGGGTCGTGCGGGCCGGCGAGCGGGGCACGGACGGCGCCGAGTGCGAGGTCCCGGCCCGGCCGCGCCGGCGCCACGGGCCGGCCGGCGCGGCGGCCTCCGCACTCGGCCTGCCGCTCGGCGACCCGGAACGCCGCAGCCTGGAGCAGGGCTTCCAGGTCGACCTGTCCCAGGTGCGGATCCGCCCCCGCGACGAGCCGGTCGCCCGGCGCGGAGCCCACGCCGAGACCCGCGGCGCCACCATCGCGTTCGCACCCGGCGCCTACGCCCCCCACACCCGGGCCGGGCGCGAGCTGCTCGCCCACGAGATCGCCCACGTGCTGCAGCAGGCGGTCACCCGGTCGGCCGCGACCGCGTCGGACAAGGCGCCCGCGACCAAGGTCTACTACCAGCAGGTCGTCGACGAGTTCAACAGCGCGTGGGGCCCGCACGAGGCGGCGATCCGCCCGGTGCTCGCCCTCTTCGAGGCCGTCGAGCGGGAGGACGGCAAGGCCGTGCCGGCGCTCGTGACGGCACTCGGCACGGTCGACGCCTACATCCTGCCGCCCGAGTTCCCCGCCAACCCGGTGCTGGACGAGCTGTTGACCCGGCTCGTGCTGCTCGGCCTGCCGACCGAGGCCACCCGGGTGCGGGACTGGTACGTCAAGCTCCCCGGGTTGCACCCCTACGGGCAGCAGAGGTTCGCCACGCGCTACTACGACGACGAGGAGTGGCACTGGAACGAGGTGCTGCACCGGTTGCGCGACCGGGTCGACTGGAAGGACGCCGCGGTGACGCTGCACGTCCTGGACGGGCTGGTCACCTTCTTCCACCTGCTCGAGGCCGAGCGGGCGGGCCTGGACCCCGTCGCGCTCAAGGCCGACCGCAAGCGCCTGGAGGACCTGTACCAGGCCTTGGGCGGCCTCGGCGTCGGCTTCGAGCTGAAACCCTTCGTCTCCATCGCCCGCTACCACTCCAGCCTGCGCGGGATGATGCAGGACAGCTTCGTCGGCATGCAGGCCGCGTTCCAGGCCGTGCTCGAGCTGGCCACCGCGCAGCTGACCGCGAAGCGGGGCCACGCCCTGCTCGACGCGCTCGAGGCCAAGCACACCGCCGTGGCTGCGCGGATCCGGCTGCCCGCCGGCAGCAACGCGGCGATCGAGATCAACGAATGGGCCTGGCGGAAACGGCGCGACAAGGACATCCTGCGCCAGGTCGACTTCTTCCCGGACGACAAGTCGGCCGCTAGACGGGAGATCACCCTCGAGTCCTACGACGAGCTCGACACCACCTCCGGGCCCTCCAAACAGCTCGACGCGGAGCGCATCATCGCGATCCGCACCAGCCAGCTCGCCGCCCTGCGGCGGATCTACGGCCTGCAGACCGAGCAGGGCCGTCCCACCGCGGAGGCGAAGGAGAACCAGGCCGCCGCGGCGACCCTCGGCGCCGGCGGCCTGCACCTGCACAGCGACGAGGACTGGCGCCGGTTCCTGCGCGCCAAGTTCGAGGCACACCTGGTCACGTCCCGGAACGCCGACGAGTCGCTGGCCGCGGTCATCGAGCTGCTCGGCGCCTACCTGCACTCCTTCACCACCCACTCGCCGATGAACATCGAGGACTTCGGCGACGACCTGCTGCGGGTGCAGTTCCCCCGGGCGCTGACCGGCCAGCTCGTGCACGACTGCGGCGTCTACGCGCTCCGGATCACCTACATGCTCTCGCTGCTGCGCGACCACCCGGCCCTGAAGCTGCGCTTCCGCTGGGTGCAGCTGCCGGTGCACATCGGGCTCATCGTGACCGGGGCCCCGGACATCTCGATGTGGATCGTGCACAACGACCAGTTCTCCCGGGGCGACCCCCAGTTCGTCGCGGAGACCCGCCGGAAGTGGGAGGCCCTGGACCGGCAGGGCAAGCAGAAGCCGCCACCTCGCCCCGGCGACAAGCCGAAGAAGCCGACGAAGGCCGAAGACGACCAGTTCGTCGGGGAGCTCGCGGCGAACGAGTTCGTCGAGGGCACCGACATGCCCTTCGTGATCACCGACGTCCCGAGACTCGGCGGCACGAACGCGAAGCTCGACAAGGACCGGCTCTGGGCCTTCTACCGCTCGCTCATGACGGTCCGGCTCTTCGGCAAGACGACCGACGACCCGAGCAGCGACGCCTACCAGTTCCACCTCAAGTACCTGGAGGTGCTGGACAAGACACGCGAGCACTACAACACGTGGCTGGTCCCGTACTGGAACGTGCTCGGCTTCACCGCCTGGTCTCGCAGCCGGCAACGGCTCGAACGCGCCGACACTGCCCTGAAGGCGGCCGGCACGCCCGACGCCCACACGAAAGCGACCGCAGAGTTCGACGCGGCCACCAGGGCCTACCTGGACCTGCGGGTCGGCGACCGCGGGTTCACGCTCGTCACCGGGCTGGCCAAGCTCGTCGAGCAGTTCGCGCCGATCCGGCAGCTGGCCCAGCAGATCAACGACGCCATCGCGGCCAAGCCAGAGATCCTCGCCAAGGGCGTCAGCAAGGCCTCGGCCATCCGGGCGGCAGAGGCCCTCGGCGGGGACGAGCCGTGGTGGCAGCGCGAGGTGGACGCGCACATCGACGCCCTGAAGCAGCACCGCCTAAGCATCCCGCCGTTCGCCGACAAGGCCGACCACCTGCCGGTGGTGGACTGACATGACCACACCGACATGACCACCCAGACGTTCGAGCCACAGGTCGAGCCCGGCCCCGTCGCCGAGCCGGTCCAGTCGCACACCGCGGCCGGCCCCGCCCGCGGTCCCGACCGCGACCGCGGGCCCGGGCCGGCCGATCCCGACCGGGTGCCCCGCCGGTCACCGGCAGGGCACGAACCCCAGCCCCGCGGGGTGTCCGCCGGAGCCACCCGCGACTTCAGCGGCATACCCGTGGGTGGGCCCCGCGCCGGCGCGACCGCGCCCACCACCGGGCCGACCGCGCGACCGCGGAAGGGCTCGGACCGCGGCGGGTTCCTGCAGACCGTCGGCAGCTTCTTCTCCGGCCTGTTCTCGCACCCCGGGGCCGCGCTCTCGCACCTGTTCGGCGGCGAGGGCTTCACCCAGACCCAGCTCAGCACGTACCTGACCGGCCTGAGCCGGCGCAACGACATCGAGGGCGACTTCGACAGCGACAACAAGGCCCGCGCGGTGGTGCGCCGGTGGAGCACCGCCGCGGCCGGCTTCGACCTCACCGGCCGACAGAAGGCCCTGCTCGTGGCCGAGATGCTGAGCGGCGCGACCACCGGCGACGACGAGCAGGCGATCCTGGACATCCTGACCCGGTCCGAGAACGGCGACCTGCGCCTGATCCTGCAGGCCG
Organism: Intrasporangium sp.; assembly: GCF_039812505.1. Lineage (GTDB taxonomy): Bacteria > Actinomycetota > Actinomycetes > Actinomycetales > Dermatophilaceae > Intrasporangium_A. Next base: position 11,555 of record NZ_JBDIAQ010000039.1, read on the forward strand.
TCCCGGTGACCCGGCTGCTCAGCGACATCGGCGGCGCCAACGGGCGCCGGCTGCGGGCCTGGCTGGACACCCGGTTCAAGGGCGGGCTCGCGGAGGTGCGCAAGGACCACGTCGAGCCCGTCGGCACCCTGCCCGCGAACGCCCCGGTCTTCCCCTACGACTTCGCCCGGCTGCGCGAGCGGCTGGAGGGCCCCTACCGGGTGGGCGAGATCATCGAGGAGCTGAGCCGGCACTCACCGGCCGAACGCGAACAGGCCGCCCGGGACCTGGCGGTCGAGCGCGACAAGCTCGACGCGCGGGCCAACGACCTGGGCGACCGGGCGCGCAAGGCGAGCAGCGCCGCCGCCCGCAGCGCGCTCGAGGCCCAGCGCGACGAGGTCCGCACGACGATGCTGAAGATGGACCTGGTCATGCAGGACGCCTTCAAGGACATCGTGCGGCGCGAGTCTCCCGCCGAGCTGACCGCCAAGGCGACCAAGCTGACCCCGGCGCAGAAGCAGGCCGCCCGTGACGCGATCAAGCCACCGGTCGGCGGCACGCCCGCCGCGCCCACCCCGTTCGTCAGCCGGCTCGCTCCCGGGCAGCCCAGCTACGAGGAGAAGCTGCGCGCAGCATCCCCGGGGATGATCGACTCCTACTGGCAGCAGATGGCCAAGGACCGCAAGCCGGCCGACCACAGCGACCCGGCCAAGATGCACACGCTCACCGAGATGGAGGACCTCGCCAAGGTCAGCAAGGACGAGACCGACGACGTCTTCGGCGGGTACTACGACAAGTCCGCGCACCCGCCGCTGCGCGCCGACACGCCCGGCCGCCGCCGCAACCTGCACGACCTGTGGGCCGACACGCAGGCCTTCCTCACCGACCCCTCGACGAGCTTCGCCGACAAACAGGCGATGGCCAAGGCGCTGGTCTTCTACTTCTTCCAGAACGACGACGACGTCGTGGCCCCGCTCAACCGGGAGCACCACGCCTCGCCCTCGTTCAGCAGGACCAGACGCCCGCTCAACGACGAGGCGAAGGCGCAGGGCCGGATCGCGGCTGAGCTGACCAGGACGGCACCGCAGGTGCGCAAGCTCAACGAGATCGACCGGGGCTGGGACGCGTCGGCCAACCCGGCCACCAAGGACGTCAACATCCAGCTGTTCCGGCCCAAGGGCGGCGTCACCAAGGACCAGGACTTCATGTGGGACATGTTCCAGACGCTGATCCACGAGTACCTGCACACCCTCGCCGCGCGACGCTACCGCACCTTCGCCGCGTCGTTCGGGGACGGGCCGCAGAACAGCACCCTCGTCGAGGGGATGGACTCCTTCCTCGACGAGGTGGTCTGGGCCAACATCCAGCCCCGGGTCGGCGACCAGGCGCTCCGCAAGAAGGTGGAGGGCCCCGCGTATGCCGCCCTCCCGCCGATCACCGTGGTGCCGGCCTTCCGCCGCCGGTACGCCTCGTACAGCGAGGCCACCCGGCTGGTCACCGTGGTCGGCTTCCGCAACGTGCTGCTCGCCTACTTCAAGGGCGAGATCGACCGGATCGGAGGCTAGCCGGTGACCCCCCAGACGATCTCGTCCCTCGCCGCCGCCCTCGCCGCCGGACAGTACCCCGACTGGTCCGGCCTGCCGCCGGGCGTCACCCTCGACCCGGCCGACGCCCAGCCGGCGGCCCTCGGCGAGCGTGGCCTGCCGGCCGTTCTCGTGCACCTGGACGACCCGGCGCCGGGCTGCTCGGCCCGGGCCTGGACAGACCCGGACACCGGCCGGGTCGTGCTGCTCGAGGTCGCCTGGACCGCCGCGCCGCCCGAGTGGCCCGCCGGGCTCGGCGAACCCGACCGCCGGGAGGACGTCATCGACGGGCTGGTCGCTGTCGCGGGCGGCGAGTGGGTCTACGCCGGCCGCGGCCTGGCCGTGGTGACCAGCCCCGACGGGCGGCACGTGCGGCACGCCTTCGGCTTCGCACCGACCAGCGTCGACGCCTACGCCCGCGACCTGCGCGTCGGCCTGGCCGTGACCCGTCGACCCCCGACCACCCACGGAGGTGCCGGCCGATGACGACCTTCCCCGGCTCGCCGCGCCTGCTCAGGTCCGGCATCGTCCTGCTCGATCCCGTGTCCGGGGTGGTCCGCCGCGTCATCGCGCTGCAGTACAACCCCGACACCCTCACCCGCAGCCTGCAACCCAAGGTGGTCGGCACCGACGGGGCCGACCGGTCCGAGGCCACCCGGCTGAAGGGCCCCGCGGTCGAGACGATCAAGCTCGAGGCCGAGATCGACGCGGCCGACCAGCTCGCGGACGGCGACGAGCTGGTCGTCCGGGCGGGGATCCACCCGCAGCTGGCCGCGCTGGAGACGCTCGTGCACCCGAGCACCGCGCAGCTGCAGAGCAGCCGCCAGCTCTCGGCCGGCGGCGCGCTCGAGATCGCGCCGATGCTCGCCCCGCTGCCCCTGTTCGTCTGGAGCAAGCAGCGCATCGTGCCCGTCCGGCTGACCGACCTCAGCATCACCGAGGAGGCCTTCGACCCGAACCTGAACCCCATCCGGGCCAAGGTCAGCCTCGGGATGCGGGTGCTGAGCGTGGACGACCTCGGCTTCGACCAGGCCGGCGGCGCCCTCTACCTGGCCTACCTGCAGAACAAGGAGCGCCTGGCGGCCAGTACCTCGCCCGGCACGCTCTCGGCCCTCGGCCTGACGGGACTGCCATGACACCGAACCCGGCCTTCGGGCCCACCAGCCGCTACCACCTGGTCGACACCGCCACCTGGGAGGCGCCCGACGGCCGCGTCGTCACATACCTGCGCCGCCGGTTCGTGCCGTCCCCCGAGAGCTTCGCCCTGCTCGAGGAGTATGCGGTCGCGGCGGGCGACCGGCTCGACAACATCGCGGCAGCGCAGCTCGGCGACCCGGAGCAGTTCTGGCGGATCTGCGACGCGAACGCCGCGCTGCGCCCCGACGAGCTGACCGAGCAGCCCGGCCGGCGCCTGCGCATCACCCTCCCGGAGGGACTGCCCGGAGCCGGCGATGGCTAGCCGGCTCACGCTCACGGTCATGGTCGGGCCGGTCGTCCCGGTCCCGCTGCCGCAGTCGGTCATCGACGAGCTGACCGGTGTCGAGATCACCCAGACCGCCGAGCGGGGCAAGCCCGGCGGCTTCCGGCTCACGTTCAGCCTCGGCAAGCGCTCGCCGCTGCACACGATCTTCCTGCTCACCGGAGGCGCCGTCCCGCCGGTCATGCGCACGCTGATCGTCGCGACCGTGAACGGCACGCCGTACGTGCTCATGGACGGGGTGATCACCAAGCAGGACGTCACCCCCGGCACCGACGCGAGCCACGACACCCTCGACATCACCGGGGTCGACCTGACCGCGGTGATGGGGTGGATCGACTTCTCCGGGATCCCCTACCCGGCCATGCCGGTCGAGGCCCGGGTGGCGCTGATCTGCGCCAAGTACGCCCTGTTCGGCGTCGTGCCGCTCGTCGTGCCGTCGATCCTGTTCGAGGCGCCGATCCCGACCGACCGGATCCCGAAGCACAAGGGCACCGACCTGCAGTACCTGAACTCGCTGGCCGACCTGGTCGGCTACGTGTTCTACGTCGACCCCGGCCCACAGCCGGGCATGAGCACGGCCTACTTCGGGCCCGAGGTCAAGGTCGGCGTGCCGCAACCGGCGCTCAGCGTCAACCTGGACGCGCACTCCAACGTGGAGCAGCTCAGCTTCGCGATCGACACCGAGGAGAAGAAGCTCCCGGTCACCTTCGTGCAGAACCTGCTCTCGAAGGCGCCGATCCCGATCCCCGTCCCGGACATCTCCCCGCTCAACCCGCTCCTGGGTGCCGTGCCGCTGCCGGCCAAGAAGGTCGAGTACCTCACCGACGGCGCGAAGCGCACGCCGACCCAGGCCGTGCTGCACGCCATGGCCCAGGCCGCCGCGTCGGCCGACGGCCTGACCGGGACCGGGACCCTCGACGTGCTGCGCTACGGCCGGCCGCTGCACGCCCGCGGGCTGGTCGGCGTGCGCGGCGCCGGGCCGGCCTTCGACGGGCTGCACTTCGTCAAGCAGGTGACCCACAAGATCAAGCGCGGCGAGTACAAGCAGGAGTTCAAGCTGTCCCGCAACGGGCTGCTCCCGACCCTGCCCACGGTCCCGGTGTGACCGGATCCGGTGACGGTTCCGGTGTGAAGGAGGAGGGCGCATGGCCGACACGAAGTACTTCGGCAAGTACCGGGCGACGGTGGTCAACAACGTCGACCCGATGCAGATCGGGCGCGTCCAGGTCATCGTGCCCGACGTCTCCAACCTGATCCCGTCGACGTGGGCGATGCCGTGCTTCCCGATCGCCGGCAAGCAGATGGGTGCCTACCTGGTCCCGCAGGTGGGCTCGGGCGTCTGGGTCGAGTTCGAACAGGGCGACGCCGACTACCCGATCTACAGCGGGGCCTACTACGGCAGCACGGCCGAGGTACCGGCGCTCGCCTTCGCCGGCATCCCGGCCAACCCGAACATCGTCTTCCAGACGACCGCACAGCACAGTCTCGTGATCAGCGACCTGCCGGGGCCGACCGGCGGGATCATGCTCAAGAGCACCAGCGGGGCCTCGATCATCGTCAACGACACCGGCATCTACATCCAGAACGGCAAGGGCGCCAGCATCGTGATGACCGGCCCCAGCGTCACCGTCAACAACGGCGCACTCGTGGTGATGTGACGATGCCCGGTTTCGTGGTCCACGTCGGTGCGACGGTGCTGTGCGCCCACGGCGGGCAGGCCCAGCCGACCGCCCCCAACCCACGCGTCCTGCTTGGGGGCGCCCCGAGCGTGACGGTCGCGGCGCCGTACGCGATCGCCGGCTGCCCGATGGTGACCGGCGGCTCCCCCACCCCGTGCGTGACCGGGCAGTGGACGCTGGGCGCGACGCGGGTAACCTCCAACGGGCAACCGCTGGTGCTGGTCGACAGCCGCGCCACCTGCGTCCCGAACGGCACGCCGCTGCTCGTCACGGCGACCCAGACCAGGGTGACGGCGCAATGACCGACAACGTGACCGGCGACCTGACCGGCGACCCGACCGGCCGCGCCGGGTCCCCGACGAACATCGCCTTCCCGTTCCACGTCGACGACCGGCGCCGCACCGCGACGGCCACGGTCGACGAGCACGTCCGCGACCTGGTCGAGCAGCTCGTCTTCACCAGCCCGGGCGAGCGGGTCAACCGGCCGACGTTCGGGGCCGGCCTGCAACAGCTCGTGTTCGCACCGAACAGCCCCGAGCTGGCCGCGGCCCTGCAGTTCCTCGTGCAGGGGGCGCTGCAGCAGTACCTGGGCGACCTCGTCGACGTGTCGGCCGTGACGGTCGACGCGCTCGACTCCCGGCTGCAGGTGCGGATCTCCTACCAGGTACGGCGGACCGGGCAACCGGGCTCCACGACGTTCGAGGTGCCGACATGAGTCCGGTGAGCACCCGGCAGTACTGCTGCGCCCGGTCGCTGCGGCGCGACCTGGTCCGGGCGGCGGTCGACGCCCAGGGCGACCCGTTCCTGAACGGGATCGACTACCTGGAGGTGTCCCCCACCGACCAGCAGGAGCTGACGGTCCGCTTCCTGCACCCGCTGCCCGGCCAGGCCGGTGGGGTGCCCGCGGCGCCCGCCCTGACCGCCGCGAGCTTCGTCGTCGACGGTGGCGTCCGGGTCCGGTCCGTCGCGGTCGACGCCGTCGTGTCCACCACCGGCGAGACGATCGTGCTGCACACCGACCGGGCCGGCGACTTCTCCACCTACACGCTGCGGCTGGTCGGCTCGCCGGCCGTCTCCGCGGCCCCGGCCGGGTTCGACCCGACCCTCGCCGCGGTCGACTTCTCGTTCAAGGTGGGCTGTGAGGGCGACCTCGACTGCGCTGCCGCCCCGGGCTGCCCACCCCCCGTCGAGCAGGCGCCCCGGCTCGGTTACCTGGCCAAGGACTACGCCACCTTCCGACGGCTGATCCTCGACCGGATGGCGCAGGTCATGCCGGGCTGGAGCGAGCGCAGCCCCGCAGACCTGCAGGTCACCCTGGTCGAGGTGCTTGCCTACGTCGCCGACCGACTGAGCTACTACCAGGACTCGGTGGCGACCGAGGCCTACCTCGGCACCGCCCGGCGGCGCACCTCGGTGCGTCGTCACGCCCGGCTGGTCGACTACCGGGTGCACGAGGGCGCCAACGCGCGCGCGTGGCTGGTCTTCGAGACCCGCACCGACATGGGCAGCCCGGCGGCACCGGCGGTGCCGGCCGGAACGGCCGTCACGGCCGGCGACCCGTCCGGCCCACCCGCGCAGCTGGTGGTCTTCGAGACGATGCACGACCTGCCGCAGCTGCTGGTCACCCGCAACGCGATGGCCTTCTACACCTGGGGCGACGACGACTGCTGCCTGCCCGTCGGCGCCTGCCGGGCCACCCTGCTCGGCTCCCCGGGGCTGCTCGACATCGCCCGCGGCGACGTGCTCGTCTTCGAGGAGGTGCTCGGCGCGGTCTCCGGGCTGCCGCAGGACGCCGACACCACCCACCGCCACGCGGTGCGGCTGTCGGCCGACCCGGTCGCCCGGACCGACCCGCTGACCGGTGACGAGCTGACCGACATCGGCTGGTTCGAGCAGGACGCCCTCCCGTTCGCGCTGTGCCTGCGGACCTTCGACGACGGCGCAGGTGGCGTGCGGCCCGCCGCGGTGGCCCGCGGGAACGTCGCACTGGCCGACCACGGGAGGACGGTCGCTCCCGCCGGCCCGGGCAGCGCGCTCACCCCGCCGCTGGTCCCGGTGACCGGGCCCTACCGACCGGTGCTCTCCGGGCTCGACCTGACCCATGCGGTGCCGGTCGACCCGGCCGGCGCTGCGCAAGTGCCCGCAACCGAGTCGATCGCCGTCGACCCGCGGCTCGCGCTGCCCGCGATCACCCTGCGCGGTGAGGGCGAGATCTGGCAGCCACGGCCCGACCTGCTCGACAGCGACCGCTTCGCAACCGACTTCGTCGTCGAGATGGAGCAGGACCGGCACGCGCAGCTGCGCTTCGGTGACGGTGTCCTCGGGCGCAGCCCGTCCCCGGGGACCTCGTTCGTGGCCCGCTACCGGCTCGGCGCCGGACGCAGCGGCAACGTCGGGGCCGAGGCGCTGGCCGCCCTCGCCGTCCCGATGGACGGGGTCACGGTGCGCAACCCGCTCGCCGCGGCCGGCGGCGTCGACCCCGAGCCGTTGGCCCGGGTCAGGCTCGACGCGCCGCAGGCCTTCCGCACCCAGGACCGGGCGGTCACGCCCGCCGACTATGCCGCTGCCGCCGGCCGGCACCCGGACGTCTCCCGGGCCGCGGCGACCCGGCGGTGGACCGGCAGCTGGTACACCATGTTCGTCACCGCCGACCGACGCGCCGGTCGGCCGGTCGACACGGCGTTCGAGACCGACCTGACGCGCTTCCTCGACCGGTACCGGATGGCCGGCTACGACCTCGAGGTCGACCCGCCGGCATTCGTGGCGCTGCAGGTGGCGTTGACGATCTGCGTCCTGGACCACCACGACCGGGCGAGGGTGGAGCTGGCGCTGCGGCAGGCGCTCGGATCCGGGCTGCGCTCCGACGGGGCGCGCGGGTTCTTCCACCCGGACAACGTCACCTTCGGCGAACCGGTCTACCTGAGCCGGCTGCTCGCCTGCGCCGCCGCGGTGCCGGGCGTCAGCCGGGTCGTGTCCGTCGACGCCTTCCGGCGTTACGGCCAGGACCCGCACGGCGAGATCGAACAAGGCTTCGTCCCCATCCACCGGCTGGAGGTCGCCCGGCTCGACGACGACCCCAGCGACCCCGAGCGGGGCACGCTCACGCTGACGATGCAAGGGGGGATCTGACATGACGACCGACCCGGCGAGCTCCCGGAACGCGTCATGCGGCTGCTGCCAGGTGCCCACCGCGGCCGCCGCGGTGTACAACCCTCCGGGCCTGGCCGAGATCTCCTACCGGATCGGGACGCACCCGCAGATCCTGCGCCGGCTGCTCACCCGGCTTTCCTTCGAGGCTGTCGAGGACGGCATACACCCGGTGCACCAGCCGCTCGCGACCCTGACGACCCGGTCGGTCGACGACCCCGCCATCGCCCTGCTCGACGCGTGGGCCGTTGTCGGGGACGTGCTGACCTTCTACCAGGAGCGCATCGCCAACGAGGCCTACCTGCGAACCGCCACCGAGCGCCGCTCGATCCTCGAGCTCGCGCGGCTCATCGGCTACGAGCTGCGTCCAGGGGTGGCCGCGAGCGCGTACCTGGCCGTCGCGATGGACACCGCCACCGGCGCGCCCGCCTCGGTCCTCGTACCCGCGGGAACCCGCGTCCAGAGCGTCCCGGGACAGGACGAGCTGCCGCAGACCTTCGAGACGAGCAGTGCCCTGACCGCCCGGGTCGAGTGGAACACGCTGCGGCCCCGGTCGATGCGGCCGCAGCAGCTCGCCGTCAACGGCCCGGACCTCTACCTGCTCGGTGCCGGCGATGCCACGCTCGAGGTCGCGGCCACGTTCCCGCTCGACCTCGCGACGAGCCTGCCCGCCGCCGGTGAGGTCACGGCGTCGAAGGTCGATGCCATCTTCGCGGCGGGGACCGCGACAGAGCTGGCCCCGGGGATGGTCATCCTGCTGGCCGGGCGGCGCGCCGACGGAGGAGACACCGCCACGGTCGCCAAGACGGTCCGGAGGGTGCAGGCCCAGGCCGAGCTGGACCGCACCCGCATAGAGCTCGACGAGACGGTCCCACCGCCGTCCTTCCACGGCTTCCACTTCGCGTCGTCGATCGCCGGCCTGGCCGGCGCGACCCTCGACGCCGCCACCGTCGACGACCTCGTCGTGCACCGGACGTGGTCGGAGAGCGGGCTGTCGGCGTGGCTGTCGGTACAGGGCTGGAACGCCGGCAACGCCGTCGCGTACATCTACGGCGCCTACAGCGCCCCGCCGCCGAGGCAGGCCGCGCCGAGCGACCCCGGGGCCTTCGCGATGCGCGCCACCCTCGGCTTCTTCGGACACAACGCGCCGGCCTTCGGCAGCCTGACCGAGACCGCGCGGTCGCCCTTCGTCGACTGGGACCCCGGGATGCCGGTGTGGCAGGACACCTTCGGGCCTGCGGCGGCCTACTACACCGACGCCGACTGCTTCCTCGAGCGTCCGGTGCCCGGCCTGACCGGCGGCGGCTGGGCCGTCTTCGAGCTGCCGGCCAAGCAGTTCACGGTCTTCCGGCTCCTCGGGACGAGCGAGCGCTCCCTGGTCGGATACGGCCTGAGCGCGAAGACCACCGGGCTGACCCTCGGCACGGCCGGCACCGGCACCGCGCTGAACGACGACGACACGGACAAGCCCGACTCCTTCGACGTACGCCGGACCACCGCCCACGTGCACAGTGACCGGATCGTCCTGGCCCAGCTGCCGATCGAGGACCCACTCGGGGCCGGGACGCCGGAGCAGCTGTCGCTCACGCTCGACCGGATGGTCCTCGGGCTGCGCGAGGGGCAGGTCGTGGCCGTCACCGGGGAACGGGAGGACCTGCCCGGGGTGACGGTCAGCGAGGTGGTGGAGCTGACGGCGATCCAGCATGCGGGTGGCTTCACCACCCTGTTCTTCGCCGAGCCCGGCCTGACCCACCGCTACGTGCGCAGCACGGTCACCCTGTCGGCCAACGTCGTCCCGGCCACCCACGGCGAGACCGTCCACCAGGTGCTCGGGTCCGGCAACGGCGCCGCGGCCAACCAGACGTTCCGGCTGCGCAAACCACCGCTGACGTACGTGCCGGCGGCGACCGCGAGCGGCACCCGCAGCTCCCTGGAGGTGCGTGTCGACGGTGTCCGGTGGGAGCAGGCCGCCCGGCTCTACGGGTCCGGCGCGAGCGACGAGCAGTACCTGGTCGCTCACGCCGACGACGGCACGGTGTCGGTCGTCTTCGGTGACGGGGTCCAGGGCGCCCGGCTGCCGACCGGGGTCGAGAACGTCGAGGCGACCTACCGCAGCGGCATCGGCACGGCCGGGATGGTCCCGGCGGGGTCGCTGACCCTGCTCATGACCAAGCCGCTCGGCGTCGCCTCGGTGACCAACCCGCTGCCCGCCGCGGGGGCCGCCGACCCGGAGAGCCGCGACGACGCGCGGGCCAATGCCCCGCTGACGGTGCTGACCCTCGACCGGGTCGTCTCGCTGCCCGACGCCGAGAACTTCGCCCGGGCCTTCAGCGGGATCGGGAAGGCGGCCGGGACGGTTCTCGTCCGCGGCGGACGGCCCTGGGTGCACCTGACCGTGGCGGCCGCGGCCGCGGTCGCCGACCCGGGCGGCCTCGGGAGTGCGGTTGCGGACCACCGGGTGGCGGCCACCGCGCCGCTGCGCGCCAACCTCGTCGACGCCCTGGCCGCAGCGTCCGAGCCCTCCATGCCGATCCGCGTCGACACCTACCAGCCGGTGTTCTTCGACGTCGCCGCCAAGGTGCTGCTCGACCCGCGCCACCGCTGGTCCGAGGTCACGGACGCGGTCACCACCGCGCTGGTCGACACGTTCTCGTTCGCGGCGCGCGGATTCGGCCAGCCGGTCACCACCACCGAGGTCGTCACGACCATCCAGGCCACCCCGGGGGTCGTGTTCGTCGACCTCGACGCGCTGCACCGGTTCGACCTGCCGGCAACGTTGCCCGCCGACGGTCGGCTCGTGGCCGACCTCGTCGCCTGGCCGGAGCAGCACCCCGAGCCGACCGTGCTGACGCAGCTGCTCCTGGTCAACCCGATAGGCATCACCCTGACGCAGATCGAGGAGGCACCGTGAGCGCCGACCGACGCGAGGACCCGACCGAGCGCCAGCGAGGCGGGTCCCACGCTCCGCGTGGGCGGCCCGCAGCGGCGGGAAGAGGCGCGACAGCAAGCATGAGCGCCGACCGCCTGTTCGACCTCATGCCGGCGGTGCACCGGCTGCGCGACGCCGCGCAGGGTGACCCGCTGCGGGCGCTGCTCTCGGTCATCGCCGGCGAGGTGTCCGCCCTGGAGCAGAACATCGGGCAGCTCTACGACGACGCCTTCATCGAGACCTGCTCCGAATGGGTGGTGCCGTACCTCGGTGACCTGCTCGGCGCCCGGCCGCTGCTACCGGTGGACGACCCGGCCTTCACCCAGCGCGGGTACGTCGCGGGCCGGTTGGACTACCAGCGTCGCAAGGGAACCGCCTCGGTCCTGGCCCAGCTCGCCCGTGACCTCACCGGATGGCCCGCCGTGGTGGTCGAGCTCTTCCAGCGGCTGGCCACCACGCAGCACGTCAACCACGTCCGGCTCGGCGCGCCCGCGACCGCCGACCTGCGCGACGGCTACCGGCTCCAGTTCGTCGACACACCGTTCGAGCAGGTGGCCCACCTGGCCGACGTGCGCCACGTCGACACCGGGCGGGGCCGCTACAACATCCCCAACGTCGGCCTCTTCCTCTTCCGGCTGCAGGGCTATCCGCTGTCCGGCGTCACCGCGCGGGCATTGGACCAGACCCGGTTCACGGTCGACCCGCTGGGCCGGTCGCAGGCCGTGTTCACGGTCCCCGACACCGCCGGCACAGCGACATACGGCATCGGGCCGGAGAACGTGACGATGGCGCTGAGCCGGCGCACCATGCGACGCGACCCCGCCCGCTACTACGGGACCGACGAGGACCCGGCCAGCATCGTGGTGGCCGTCGACGGGACGGTCCAGCCGCTCGGCTCGGTCGACGTCTGCGACCTGTCCGACACGGCGGGCGGGTGGGCGCACCAGCCGGTGGGCGACCGTATAGCCGTCGACCCGCAGCTGGGCCGGATCGCCTTCGGCACACCGCCGGCCGGTGCGGTGACGACGTCGTACGCCTACGGCTTCCCCGGCGACCTGGGCGGCGGCCCGTACGACAAACGCGCCGCTCTGGCCCGGTACCTGGGCGAGGTGGGTTGGCAAGCGGGTGTCATGGCGGCGCCGCCACCGGACGAGCCCCGCATCAAGCCGACGTTGCAGGCCGCGGTGGCGGAGTGGAACCAGCAGCCGCCGGGCACGCACGGGGTGATCGTGCTGCTGGAGAGCGGTACCCGGACCGAGGACCTCGACACCCCGGCGGGCCGGATCGCGATCCCGGAGGGCAGCCACCTGGTCGTCGTCTCGGGACAGTGGCCGCTGGAGGAGGGTGAGGACCCCACGCAGCCGCCGGTGCGGCGGCTCGGCCGGGTGTCGCCGCGCGCGGTGCGCGCCCACCTGCGCGGCACCATCGAGGTCGTCGGCACGGCGCCCTCGGGCAGCCCGGAGCCCGGCCGGCTCACGGTGCTGGGGGTCCTGCTGGAGGGGGCGCTGACGGTGCGGGCGGGCCGGCTCGGCGGGCTGACGGTCAGCCACTGCTCGCTCGTGCCCGGCACGACCACGCTGCAGGCCGAGTCGAACCCGGGCCTGGCCATCACGCTGGAGCGCTCGGTCGTCGGCGACCTGAGCCCGGCCGACCCGACCGTGGACGTGTCGGTCACCGACTGCGTCGTCGCCGGTGACCTCAGTGCCGACACGCTGGCCGTCGAGAGCAGCACCCTGCTGGGCAGCGTCGCGGCCCGGTCGGCGAGCGCGTCGAACTCGATCTTCGTGGGGCCGGTCTCCGTCGTGCGGCGGCAGGTCGGCTGCTTCCGCTACTCGTACGTCTCGCTCGACTCCCGGACCCCGCGCCGCTTCCGCTGCCAGCCTGCCGACACGGACAGCGCGGGCCGGGTCCGCCCGGCGTTCGCCTCGATGGCCTTCGGGGCGCCGGACTACGCGCTGCTGCACCCGAGCGTCGCGCCGGAGATCGGTGCCGGTGGCGAGGGCGAGACGGAGCTGGGGGCCTGGCGCTTCCTGCAGGTCCCGCGCCGGCTGCGCAACCTGCGGACCGCGCTCGACGAGTACCTGCGCTTCGGGCTCGAGGCCGGCGTCTTCGCCGCCGACCAGCAGGGCCGGGCCGGAGGTGGCGCATGAGGCCGCCGAGGCGCCACGACCTGGCCACCCGGGGCAGGCAAACCGACGATCCGACCACTCACGACACGATGGGGGCACGGCGATGAAGGGCGACTTCAGCCGGTCGACGTACCGGCCGGCCAACCACTACAGCAGCGTGCGGCTGCAACAGGGCCGGGTGCTGCTCGACGCGGAGTGGAACGAGCAGGCCGACCTGACGGCGCACGTGGACCGGACGACCGGCCGCGACGTGGTCGGCCGCACGGGCGCCCCGAAGCCCACCGACCCGGCGGTGCAGAACTTCGCGGTCTCGCTGGAGCCGGACGGGACCGACCTGCGCATCGCGCCCGGGCGGATCTACGTCGACGGGATCCTGTGCGAGAACGACGACCCGGCTGGGGTGCGCTACACGGCGCAGCCCGACCTGCCGGGGGCCGCCGTGCCGGACGCCGACGGCAGCTACGCGGTGTACCTGGACGTCTGGGAGCGGCACCTGACGGGGGTCGACCAGTACGGACCCGCCTTCCCGCCGCTGGTGGAGTCGGCCCTGCAGGGGCCCGACACGGCCACCCGCACCCGGGTGGTGTGGCAGGTGCGGCTGGCCCCGGTCGAAACCCTCGACTGCGCCGCCTTCGTGCCCCCGACGGCGCCGACCGGGCGGCTGCGAGCCTCGGAGGTGCCCGTCACCGGGCCGGTCAACGACTGCTCGGTGCCCACCGGCGGCGGGTACCGGCGGCTCGAGAACCAGCTCTACCGCGTCGAGGTGCACGCGGGCTCGGAGGCCGGGGCCCCCGTGCTGAAGTGGTCCCGGGACAACGCCTCGATCGTCTCGGCGGTCACCTCGGTGGACCCCGGGGCGCTGACCATCGTGGTCGCCGACGCCGGGCGGGACGACGTCCTCGGACTCGGCGCGGCCCGCTGGGTCGAGCTGACCGACGAGGAGCGGACCCTGTCCGGAGCGGCGGGCGCGCTGCTCGAGGTGGCTTCGGTGGTCGGGACGTCGGTGCTGGTGCAGAACCCCGACGGGCTCAGCCTCGCGACGGGCACGAACCCGACGCTGCGCCGCTGGGACGGCATGCTCACGCCGACCGTCGCGACCCCGACCGAGCTCGAGGACGGGGTGCAGGTCGAGATCGACGAGGGCACGTTCGCGGTCGGCGACTACTGGCTGGTGCCGGCCCGCACCGCGACCGGCAAGGTCGAGTGGCCGCGCGAGGGGACCCCGGAGCAGAGCCGGTTCGAGACCCGGCACGGCACCGAGCACCACTACTGCGTGCTGGCCGTGGTCGGGTTCGCCGGCGGGACGTTCGGCGCGCCCGCCGACTGCCGTCGCCTCTTCCCGCCGCTGACCGCGATCGCCGCGTCGGACGTCGGCTACGACCCGTCGAGCTGCGCGAACCTGGCCGGCACGACGACCGTTCAGCAGGCGCTCGACGTGCTGTGCCAGGCCACGCCGGACGAGGACGAGAAGGGGATCCACGTCGAGAAGATCGCCTTCGTCGACGGGACCGAGCTGCGCAACGACTCGCTCGTGCAGCCCGAGCAGCTGGCCAGCGGCATCGTGATCGCGTGCAGCGAGCAGCTCTTCCAGGGGAGCGTGCAGAACAAGCAGGGTCCGGAGAATCCGGTCTGCACCGTGACCCTGGACCTGCCGTGGCCGACGACCAACCTGGAGCGCGAGACGTGGGGGGTGCCGAGCTTCGGCGTCGTCGGGTTCGTGACCATCACCATTGCGGCACAGGTGAACTCGGACAACAACTCGATCTTCTGGGTGCCGGTCGACGACCAGCCGAGCAACGCCAGGAACTGGCTGGCGACGACGGTCCTGAAGGCCGTCGAGGGGCAGACCCACGGCCAGCTGCGGCGGCTGCTGTGCCGGCTGACGCTGAAGGGCAACTACATCTGGGGCCCGGGCGCGGAGCCGGAGCTGTACCTGGACGGCGAAGCGTTCGGCGCGCCGGGCGACGGCCACGTCGACACCCGGCTGCCGTCCGGCAACGGGCGCCGCGGAGGGGACTTCGAGATGTGGTTCTGGCTGGGACGCGAGTAGGCCACTGGCACAAGGATGTCGGTCTCGTGCCGCCTGGACTCAGCGTGGTCGGAGCGTGATGATCCGCACGACCACGAGCCGCGACACATCGCCCCCACCGCCCGCGCCGGCGATGGGTGAGATCGCGCGGATACCGCTCCCGCCCGACCACCAGACCCCTTCGTGCGTCGCAACCTCGGTCCCGGCACCCGTGGTGCCGGTCGGCTCGGGCGCGAGCTGCCAGGCGCCGTGCAGGCTCATCACCAGTCCGGCACCGGCCGGCTCGAGCTCTCCGGCGTGATCGAGGACGACGACCTCGGCCCGGCACCGCGCCCGCCGGGTCATGACGTTGAAGTCCGTCGACTCGCCGCCGAGCCGCGCCGAGTCGATGGCGACGTCACCGCTGAAGCCGAACGGCTCCCCGACGGCGTCCAGGGCATGGTCCACGCCGGCTCCCCG
>NZ_JBDIAQ010000040.1:0-26332 GCF_039812505.1 Intrasporangium sp.
ACGCGGCGGCCCAAGCTCCGCCCGGCCGGAACCGGGTGAGCCTCGCGGTCGTCATCATCAAGGCGATGAACGACTGACCCTCGGGACCCCTGGCGGGCTGCGCCTGAAGGACGGCGGTATGCCGCCCACCCGGCTTCGTGCCGCCCGCCTGCTCCCGCTGCCGGCGCGAGGGCGCGTGACACGGCGGTGGCATGGACAGCAACCGACTCGCCACCGCCACCTCGCCCTCTCTGCCCAACACGCAGAGAACCGGGATGCTGGACTGTCCGCGGATGAGGTCGCTGCATCGCTTGGGGCAGCCGGCATCGACTACGCGTTGACGGACAATGCCGGGGCGAACTTCTATCGGTCGAGCGCAGGCGAGGCGTGGCCCGTCCGCTACGTCAAGGACGTTGTGCGCGCAGCCGAAGCCGCCGGCCTCGTGCGCATGGAGCCGGGCTCGTTCGGGATGCGCGTCACCCTGATTCCGTTCGACGGCGTGAGCGGGATCGGACGGGTCGATACCAGCGGCGTCACGGTCGCTGTACGCGACCAGGTCGTCATCGACGCCTACGGTGGCATCGACCGCATGGTCGAACAGGCCGACATCTTGACCGGCCGTCGTTCGCCCCAGCCATCTGGCAGGTGCCCGATCGGTCGGCGAGGGGCCGCTTGGCGTCGGCCCTCGGGCCTACACTCGCTTGTATGACCGCGAACCGCGATGAGCTGATCAACCTGATCGAGGGCCTGCCCGACGATCAGGTCGAGGTCGTGCTCGCGGACGTGCGTCGGTTGACCGCGAAGCACCCTGTCAGGGAGTGGCCGCCTAGGTTCTTCGGCATCGGTGAGTCCAAGGACCGCCGCACCGACAACGCGCGTCGCGTCGACGAGATCTTGGCCGAGGGATTCGGCGCTCGCCGGTCGTGATCATCTGTGACACCGGCCCGATCTTTGCCGCGGCCGACCGCAAGGACGCGGACCATCACGCCTGCGTCGAGTTGTTCACCGGACTTCGGCTGGCGGGGCGGCGGCTGTTGTTGCCCCCGACCGTCATGGCTGAGGTCGGCTACATGCTGGAGGCCAAGGTGGGGACCTTCGCCGAGGTGGCGTTTCTCGAGTCGATCGCCAACGGGAGTTTCGAGTTGGTCGATCTCACGCAGTCCGACGCCGCCCGCATCGCTGAGCTGGTCAGTCGCTACGACGACCTGCCTCTCGGTACAACCGACGCTTCGGTGATCGCGCTCGCCGAGCGTCTTGGTGTTGGCGAGATCGCGACGTTGGATCACCGCCACTTCCGGGTCGTGCGCCCGAACCACATGTCGTCGTTCACGCTGCTGCCAGAGGGCATTTCCTGAGCTACGTGCCAGGCTCGCCTTGGATGCCTTCGTCGACCACCACGATTGACCAGGTCTTCGCGGTATGGCGCGAGTACTCACGCAGTTGAGCAGCTCCCGTCTCCCGTCGCGTAAACATTCAGCCCCAGCGTGGCCGGTCCTGCGCAGCCTGCCCTGCGCGAGCAGCTTCGGTTGAGGGCGTGTGGCCACGAGACCGCCTCCTAGGCTGGTGACACCGGGCCCGCGGAGAAGCCCGACGCAGATGCGCAGATCCGTAATGCATCACCCTCGTGCATCACTCAAGGAGTGAATGATGCACGTGCCACTCGTTAGGAGTCACAGGAATGGCTAACCGCCTCGCTAGCGCGACGAGCCCCTATCTCCAACAACATGCAGGTAATCCCGTGGATTGGTGGGAGTGGGGACCCGAAGCGTTCGAGGAAGCCAGGCGCCGTGATGCACCAATCTTGCTCTCCGTCGGGTACGCCGCCTGCCACTGGTGCCATGTCATGGCGCACGAGTCCTTCGAGGACGACACCGTCGCGGCGGTGCTCAACGAGCGGTTCGTCCCGGTCAAGGTCGACCGGGAGGAGCGTCCGGACATCGACGCGGTGTACATGGCCGCGACGATGGCTACGACGGGCAGCGGTGGCTGGCCGATGACGTGCTTCCTCACCCCGGAGGGCGATCCCTTCTTCTGCGGCACCTACCTCCCGCGCGAGCAGTTCCTGCGCCTGCTCGCCGCGATCGACGACGCGTGGCGCACCCGAGAGGCCGAGGTCCGGGCCAGCGGCACGCACATCGCCTCCTCGCTGGCCGCGGCGACGACGGCGCCTGGCGCCGCCCGCGTCGACGGACCCGTCCTCGCGACGGCGGTCGCGGGGCTCGCCACGGCGTTCGACGACCGGAACGCCGGGTTCGGCGCGGCACCGAAGTTCCCACCGTCGATGGTGCTCGAGTTCCTGCTGCGTCACCACGCCCGGACCGGCAGCTCGATGGCTCTCGAGATGGCGGCCAGGACCCTCGAGGCGATGGCCCGGGGCGGCATCTACGACCAGCTCGGCGGCGGCTTCGCCCGTTACGCCGTCGATGCCGGCTGGGTCGTGCCCCACTTCGAGAAGATGCTCTACGACAATGCGCTCCTGCTACGGGTCTACCTGCACTGGTGGAAGGCGACCGGCTCGGCGCTCGCCCTGCGGGTCGTGGACGAGACGGCGACGTTCCTCCTGACCGACCTGCGCACCGGCGAGGGCGGCTTCGCGGCCTCCCTCGACGCCGATACCCAAGGCCACGAGGGGCTGACCTACGTGTGGACCCCGGCCCAGCTCGTCGCGGCACTCGGCAGTGTGGACGGCCTCGCGGCGGCCGAGCTGCTCGGGGTGACCGTCACGGGCACCTTCGAGGGCGGCGCCTCGACGCTGCGCCGGCTCGCCGACCCGGCCGACCCCGAGTGGTTCCGGACGGTCCGCGCCCGCCTCAAGCAGGCTCGGGACGCGCGCCCACAGCCGACGCGCGACGACAAGGTCGTGACGTCCTGGAACGGGCTGGCCGTCGCCGCCCTCGCCGAAGCGGGCACCCTGCTCGGCCGAGCGGACTGGGTGGCGGCAGCGCGGGACTGCGCGGACCTCGTGCTCGGCCGTCATGTCGTCGACGGACGGCTGCGCCGCTCCTCGCTCGCCGGGCGGGTCAGCGACGCGGGCGGGGTCGCCGACGACTACGGCAACCTCGCCGAGGGGTTGCTCGCGCTGCACCAGGCCACGGGCGAGGTCCGCTGGTTCGAGGCGGCCGGAGAGCTGCTCGATGGCGCACTGGCACGCTTCGCCGCCGACGACGGCGGGTTCCACGACACCGCCGCGGACGCCGAACCGCTCTACCTGCGGCCCCGGTCTGCGGGCGACAACGCCGAGCCGTCCGGCCAGTCCGCCCTTGCCGGCGCGCTCGTGACGTATGGCGCCCTCGCCGGGAGCAGCGCGCACCTCGAGGCCGGTCGTCGCGCCGTCGAAGCGGGTGGAGGGCTCGTCTCGCGTGACCCACGGTTCGCCGGGTGGACCCTGGCGGTCGCCGAGGCGCTGGCCGCCGGACCGCTCGAGGTCGCGGTCGTGGGCACCGACGACCTCGCCACCCGGATGCACGCGCTCGCGCTGGCCAGCACCAGCCCGGGACTCGTCAGCGCCGCAGGGGCACCGGACAGCCCCGGCATCCCGCTGCTGGCCGGGCGTCCGCTCGTCGCCGGGGGCTCGGCGGCATACGTGTGCCGTGGGTTCGTGTGCGACTCGCCGGTGACGGACGCGGCGACGCTGGCCCGCGTCCTCGGCGTGGCCCGCCCGGGGTGAGGCGGCGCTGGCGGCGCGTGACCCGTGACACTGCCGACCACCCACCACGCGTCGGACGGAGCCCTGTACCGTCGATCGGAACTACCCCACCCTCGATCCGGACAATCCACGCTCGGTGCGGGCTGGCGTGTCGCCGACAGGACGTGACACGCTGGCCGGTACAGAACGTGGGCCCGCCGTGCGGCTCCGTCACCGGGATGGACCTGACCGGGACGGACCCGACGGGATGGGGCACCGGGATGGATCTCCGAGCCCGGGCCCAGCGTTCTCTCGGTCGAAGTGGGTATACCAAACCCCTGAGTCAGGGGGCTGGCGGTGGCACACCAGCTGAACGGGGCGACACACCATGGACAGAACTGACGTCAGGCCGATGCGGCACTTGGTCAACGAGCTGGCGAGGGTCGAGGAGGGCATCCGACGGACCCGCGGCATGATGGGTCCGGCCGAGGCCGAGCACGACGAGGGACTGCGGGCCCTGCTGGCCCGGCGCGACGAGCTGAGAAGGCTCGTCGGCGGGCACCGGGCTTCCGGGCACCGGGCGCGACGGCACCTCAGCGTCTCGTGACTTCGGTCTAGCCAGGCGGCCGGGCCGGTCGCGTCTACGCGGTCGGCTTGGCCGATCCCGCCAGGGATGGGTGCAGCCGCGCCGAGGGCCACCCACCGGAGTGGACCAAGCCCCCGACCAGGCGTGCCAGCTCGGCGGCGACCGCCTCGACCGCTCGCGAGCGGCGACCGCGCGGCAGCCCCAGGACGATCGAGCGTGTCGTCTCGGGCTCGGTGAGGGGGGCCGCGCTGAGGACCCCGCTGACCACATCGGCACCGACCCCGGCCGCGGGCAGGACCGTCCAACCGTAGCCGGCGAGCACGAGCTGCTTCTGCAGGTGCATCGAGTTCGTCTCGAGAGCGACCGTCGGGACCACCTCGACCCCGGAACGCGCTCGGTCGACGAGGACGCGCAGCCCGTGCCCGGCGACCGGCAGGACCAGCGGCTGCGCGAGCAGCCTCGTCCACGGGATCGCCTCGCTCGGGTCGAGCCGCGCGCTGGGCGGGGCAACGGCCCACAGGGACTCGTCGAGCAGCGGCAGGACGGCCAGAGAGGGCGTGTCGGTCAGGTTGTAGAGCAGCGACAGATCCACCTCGCCGTCGTCGAGCCACTGCTGCAGGTGGCCGGAGTAGGCCGTCAGGATGCGCAGCTGCACGCCGGGCCAGCGGTGCGTCACGGCCCGGACGAGGGGCTCGACGATCAGGTCCATGACGCTCTCCAGCACGCCGAGCGTCACGATGCCGCTCACCTCGGCCGCGTCGGACCGAATCTCGGCACGGGCGCGTTCGAGCTCGCCGAGCGCCCGTCTCGCATGGCCGACGAGCCGCTCCCCTGCCTCCGTCGGCACCATGCCCTGCCGGGTCCGCTCGAACAGCGGCACGCCGAGCTCATGCTCGAGCAGCCGGATCTGCCGGGTGACCGCCGGCTGGACGAGGTGGAGCAGCTGCGCGGCCCTGGTGACACTGCCGACCTCGGCGACGGCCACCACCGCCGTGAGCTGTTTGAGGTCCATGGATTCCTCCGGTCACGGTTCAGCTCAGCCATACGAGCCTGAAATCTCTATATCAGAAATGCTTATTCGACACGACGAATCATCAGTACTCATCATGAGGGGGCATCCGACAACGACGTAGGAAGACCTCCGCTCATGCAAACCCACACCCTGAGGTGAACAACGAAAGGCACGCGATGCACCTGCCCCTCGACGGAGTGACCGTTGTCAGCATCGAGCAGGCGGTCGCCGCGCCGTTCGCGACCCGCCAGCTCGCCGACCTCGGCGCTCGGGTCATCAAGGTGGAGCGACCCGGCGTCGGAGACTTCGCTCGCGGCTACGACGAGACGGTGCACGGGCTCGCCAGTCACTTCGTCTGGCTCAACCGGTCCAAGGAGTCCATCGAGCTCGACCTCAAGGACGCGGACGACCTCGCGCTGCTGCGCCGCCTCATCGAGAGTGCCGACGTCTTCGTCCAGAACCTCGCGCCGGGGGCGGCCAGCCGACTGGGCCTGTCGGCGAAGGCGCTGCGCGCCACCAACCCCCGGCTCGTGCACGCCTCGATCTCGGGGTACGGCGACGACGGACCGATGAAGGACAAGAAGGCCTACGACCTGCTCGTGCAGTGCGAGACCGGACTCGTGTCGATCACCGGCACGCCGGAACAGCCCTCCAAGGTCGGCATCTCCGCTGCGGACATCGCCGCCGGGATGTACTGCTACACCGGCATCCTCACCGCGCTGCTCCAGCGCGAGCACACCGGCGAGGGGGCCGAGGTCTCGGTCTCGATGCTCGAGGCGCTCGGCGAGTGGATGGGCTTCCCGATGTACTACGCGGTCCACGGCGGGACCGAGCCGGCCCGGACGGGTGCCTCGCACGCGGCGATCGCGCCATACGGCCCGTTCCGCTGTGGCGGAGGTGAGCAGGTCTTCCTCGGCCTGCAGAACGAGCGCGAATGGCGCACCTTCTGCAGGGACGTCCTGCGGGACGAGGACCTTGCGAGCGACGAGCGGTTCTCGTCGAACAGCCGCCGAGTGGCCAACCGCGACGCTCTCACCGGGCAGATCGAGGGCCGGTTCGCGGGCCTCACGGCCGCGCAGTGCCTGCACCGGCTCGACGAGGCCGGCATCGCGAACGCGCAGCTGCGCACGATGCATCAGTTCGCGGAGCATCCGCAGCTCGCCGCCCGCAGGAGGTGGCGTCAGGTCCACACCCCGGGTGGACCGGTGCGAGCCCTCCTGCCGCCGGCCACCCTGGCGGGGCAGGAGCCGGTCATGGGACCGGTCCCCGCACTCGGGCAGCACAACGCCTCGATCCGCGCCGAGCTCGACGCCCGACAAGCAGACAACAGTGGACAAGGAGACGAATCATGATGGACCACCTGACCGCCGAGGAAGTCTCGATCGTCAAGCTGGTTCGGGACTGGGTGACCCACGAGGTCCGGCCGGTCGTGCGCGAGCTCGAGCACAGCAACACCTACCCGGAGGAGCTCATCGAGCAGATGAAGCAGATGGGGATCTTCGGGCTGGGCATCGGCGAGCCCTGGGGCGAGGCCAAGGTGAGCCTGCCGTGCTACGTCCTGGTCACCGAGGAGCTCGCCCGGGGCTGGATGAGCCTGGCTGGTGCGATGGGCGGTCACACCGTCGTCGCCAAGCTGATCCAGGCCTTCGGCACCGACGAGCAGAAGGACCGGTACCTGCCGCGGATGGCGACCGGCGAGCTGCGGGCCACGATGGCGCTCACCGAGCCCGGCGGCGGGTCGGACCTGCAGGCCATGCGCACGACGGCGATCAAGGACGGCGAGCACTACGTCGTCAACGGCTCCAAGATGTGGATCACGAACGCACGCCGGTCCGGGCTCGTCGCGCTGCTGTGCAAGACGGACCCGTCGGCCAGCCCCGCGCACAAGGGGATCAGCATCCTGCTGTGCGAGAAGGGTGAGGGCTTCACGGTCTCTCGGGACCTGCCGAAGCTCGGCTACAAGGGCGTCGAGACGTGCGAGCTCTCGTTCGCGGACATGCGCGTCGAGGCGGGGCAGCTGCTCGGCGGCGTCGAGGGCCGCGGCTTCGCCCAGATGATGAGCGGCCTCGAGGTGGGCCGCCTCCAGGTGGCCGCCCGCTCGCTCGGCGTGGGGCGTGCGGCCCTCGAGGACGCGTTGGAGTACGCGCAGCAGCGCGAGAGCTTCGGCCGGCCGATCTGGAAGCACCAGTCGATCGGCAACTACCTTGCCGACATGGCGACCAAGCTCGAGGCGGCGCGTCAGCTGACCCAGTACGCAGCCCGGCGTGCCGAGTCCGCGGACCGGGCAGACCTGGAGGCCGGCATGGCCAAGCTCTTCGCATCCGAGACCGCCATGGAGGTCGCGCTGGACGCGATCCGGATCCATGGCGGCTACGGCTACTCGACCGAGTTCGACGTCGAGCGCTACTTCCGCGACGCACCGCTCATGATCGTCGGCGAAGGCACCAACGAGATCCAGCGGGGCGTGATCGCGCGTCAGCTCGTCAAGCGTGGGACGGTGGCCCCATGACCGACTATCTCGGCACGGCCGCCGGAGCGCGCGCCCTGCTCTTCGTCCCCGGCAACCGGCCCGACCGGTTCGACAAGGCGGCCCGCGCCGGGGCGGATCTGGTCATCCTCGACCTCGAGGACGCCGTCGCACCGGCGGACAAGGACGGGGCACGGCAGGAGGTGGCCTCCTGGCTGGCCGCGGGTTCTCGCGCGTGCGTCCGGATCAACGCGGCCGGCACCCGATGGCACCGGGCGGACCTGGCGGCGCTGCGCGAGACCGAAGGGGTGGTGGCGGTCGTCCTGCCGATGGCCGACGACGCCGAGGTGCTGACCGCGGTCCACCGAGCAGCCGGGGTCCCGGTGATCGCGCTGGTCGAGACCGCACGCGGGGTGGTCCGAGCGGCCCAGCTCGCCGCGGCGCCCGGCGTGGTCCGCCTCGCGTTCGGAGCTCTCGACCTCGCCGTCGACCTCGAGAGCGAGGACCCGGGGACGGCAGACCTCGTGCGGCGCCAGCTCGTCCTGGCCAGCCGGGCCGCCGGCCTTCGGGGGCCGATCGACTCGGTCACCCCGACCGTGACCGATCCCGGGCTCGCCGGCCGCGAGGCCACCGACGCGCGCTCCCTCGGCATGCGGGGCAAGCTCTGCATCCACCCCGGCCAGGTCGCACCGGTGCTCGCCGCGTTCCGACCGGCCCCGAGCGAGATCGACTGGGCGCAGCGCGTCCTGACCGCCGGTGCGGTCGAGGGCGTCACGGTCCTCGACGGCCAGATGGTCGACGCGCCGGTCCTCGAACGAGCCCGGCGGATCCTCGCCTCGGTAGAAGGGAGCGTTCATGAGTGAGCAGGTCGTCCGATCGGCCGTCATCACCGCCGAGCCAGCGGAGGCTCTCGCCGCCCTGCTCGATATCGACCCACCGGCGGGTCACGAGGTGCCGCCCATGTGGCACACCTGCTACCTGCTCGAGCACCCTGCAACCCGCGACCTCGGTCCCGATGGGCATGCCACCTCAGGGATCCCGGCTCCCCCGGGCCCCGGGCTGCGCCGGATGTTCGCAGGAGGCCGCGTCGAGACGAGGTACCTGCTGCACCACGGCCCGGCGACCCGCACCACCCGGGTCGTCGGCCGCGTGGCGAAGCAGGGCCGGACGGGTCCCCTGACCTTCCTGACCGTCCGTCACGAGTATGCGCAGGACGGCCGGATCGCCGTCGTCGACGAGAACGACCTGGTCTACCGGGGGCCCAGCCAGAGCTCCCTGACGAGCAACGGAGACGAGGGCCTGCCGAGCGGCCGCGAGGCCCACCTCGCCCTGGATGTCGACGAGGCGTTGCTCTTCCGCTTCTCGGCACTGACCTACAACGGTCACCGCATCCACTACGACCGCCAGTGGTGCCGGCACGAAGGCTACGACGACCTCGTCGTGCACGGTCCCCTCCAGGCCCTCATGATGGGAGAGCTCCTGCGACGCAACGGAGTCGACCTGCTGGGGCGACGACTGGAGTACCGCCTCGTGTCACCCATGATCGGCCCGCAGACGATGCACGTGCTCGCCTCGTCCGAGGGGGTGAGCGCAGGCGCCGAGGTACGCACGGCGGACGGCCGCCGCACGGCAGGCAGCCGGGTGGCGCCTGCGTGAGTCGCGGGCGTCCCTGTCCCTCAGGCCCACCAGCCGGCCAGGCCGCCTGCGATCCTGACGATGAAGGCGAACACGATGACCACGAAGACGGCCCGGACGAACCCGCTCCCCTTGGCGACCGCGGTCCGGGCGCCGGTGTAACCACCGAGCAGGTTCGCGGCCGCGATGACGACCCCGACCTTGACCAGGACCAGCCCCATCGGCGCGAACAGCGTGAGGGCGCCGAGGTTGGTCGCGAAGTTGGCGATCTTGGCCTTGGCGCTCGCCTCGAGGAAGGCGTAGCCGAGCAGCCCGACGAGCGCGAACACGAGGAACGAGCCGGTCCCGGGCCCGAGCGCCCCGTCGTAGACCCCGATGACGAACCCGGTGGCCATCGCGAGCACAGTGTGCTTCGCGCCCTGGAAGCGCCGGACCGTCTCACGGCCGAGATCGGGCTTGAGCAGCGTGTAGGCGCCGACGACGACGAGCAGCACCAGGATGATCGGGTTGAACAGCGACTTGGGGATGTGCAGCCCGATGAGCGCACCACCGACGGAGCCGAGGTACGCCACTGCGGCCATCGGCAGCGCGGTGCGCAGGTCGGGCCGCACCCGCCGGGCATAGGTGACCGCGCTGGTCGCCGTCCCGAAGATGCCGCCGAACTTGTTCGTCGCGAGCAGCTGGGCCGGGCTGGCACCGGGCAGCGCGACCAGCAGCGCAGGCAGCTGGATCAGGCCGCCGCCGCCGACGACGGCGTCGATCCATCCGGCGGCGAAGGCGGCGAGCGCGAGGAAGAGCAGGGTCGTGACGGTCGGGTCGCTCATCGCGCGGTGAGGTTCCACGCCGCGACGATGGCAGCCACGTCGGGAAGCTCGTGGGCGACCGCGTCCGGGCTCGCCTCGTGCGAGACCTGCTGCTCGACCGGGATCCGCGAGTGCGGCACCCAGATCGCGCGCATCCCGACCTGCTGCGGACCGTGGACGTCCTCGTAGGACCGGTCGCCGACGAAGACGCACTCCTGCGGCGTGACGCCGCAGGTCTGCGCGGCGTGCGCGAAGATCTCGGCACGCGGTTTGACCCACGGTGTCTCGCTCGAGTAGACCTCGGCGTCGATGAGGTCGAGCACGCCGTCCCGTTCGAAGATCGACCGGTGGTAGGTCCGGTCCCAGATCGTGTTGGACACGACCCCGACCCGCAGCCCCTGCGTGTGCAACGCCTCCCAGAGTGGCGCGACCGCGGGATGGGTGATCGTGTGTGGCTCCCAGAAGGCGCGGTATGCCGCTGTGCCGGCCTGCGTCAGCGGGTGACCTGGGGGCAGCCCGCAGGACTCGAGGATCTCGGGCAACCGGGCGCTCACGCCGAGCGAGCGGCCACGTTCCCAGGCGGCGTCCTCGGCGGCATACAACCTGCCGGCGAGGTCGTCACGGGCGCAGGCGAGCGTGCCCACCCCGTCGGCGAACGCGGTCCACTGGGCACGCAGGTCGACCTCGTGCCAGGGCGTGATCGTGCCGCCCCAGTCGAAGAGCACGGCACGCACGGGTGCGGCGGTCACGTCCGGCCGACCTCCGCCAGCACCTCGGCGACGGCAGACCCGACGGGCACCTCGCGGCGCTCGCCGCTGCGGCGGTCCTTGACCTCGACGACGCCCCTGGCCAGCCCCTTGCCGACCACGACGATGGTCGGCACGCCGATCAGCTCGGAGTCCTTGAACTTCACGCCCGGGCTGACCGCCGTGCGGTCGTCGACGATGCAGGTCAGGCCGCGCTCCTCCAGGCCGACCGCCAGCTGTTCCGCGGCGGCGAGCACGTCGGGCCCCTTGCCGGCCGCGACGACGTGCACGTCGGCCGGGGCCAGCTCGCGCGGCCAGACGATCCCGGCCTCGTCGTGGTTGCCCTCGACGACCGCGGCGACGGCGCGGGAGACGCCGACACCGTAGGAGCCCATGGTGACCGTGACCAGCTTGCCGTTCTGGTCGAGGACCTTCAGGTCGAGGGCCTCGGCGTACTTCGTGCCGAGCTGGAAGACGTGGCCCATCTCGATGCCGCGGGCGCTCTCGAGCGTGCCGTCGCATGCCGGGCACGGGTCGCCGGCATGCACCTCGGCGGCCTCGATCGTGCCGTCGGCGGTGAAGTCGCGCCCGGCGACGAGGTCGAGCACGTGGTGGCCCGGCTGGTTGGCGCCGGTGACCCAGCGGGTGCCCTCGGCGACACGCGGGTCGAGCAGGTAGCGGATGCCCGACGTGCCGTCCAGGCCCAGGGCGCCCGGGCCGATGTAGCCCTTGACCAGCGCCGGGTTGGCCGCGAAGTCGGCCGCCTCGAAGGGCGCGATCTCGGCCGGGGCGACCTGCGCCTCGAGGCGCTTCTCGTCGACCTCGCGGTCGCCGGGGACGCCGATGGCGAGCGGCTCGCGGGCCCCGTCGGGGTGCACGAGCATGACCACGACGTTCTTGAGCGTGTCGGCCGCCGCCCACGCGCGGTCGGCCCGTGGGAAGCGGGCGTTGAGCAGGTCGACGAGCGTCTCGATCGTCGGGGTGTCAGGGGTGTCCTCGACGTGCGCGGCCGGCGCGTCGGCGAACGGCACCGGGCCGGGAGCGGGCACCCGCACCGCCTCGACGTTGGCGGCATACCCACAGCTCGTGCAGCGCACGTAGGTGTCCTCGCCGACCTCCGCGGTGGCGAGGAACTCCTCGCTCTTGGACCCGCCCATGGCGCCCGACATCGCCTGGACGATGACGTAGTCGAACCCGAGCCGGTCGAAGATCTTGACGTAGGCGTCGCGGTGGGCCTGGTAGGACTTCTCGAGGCCGGCGGCGTCGAGGTCGAAGCTGTAGGAGTCCTTCATGACGAACTCGCGGCCGCGCAGCACGCCGGCCCGCGGGCGGGCCTCGTCGCGGTACTTGGTCTGGATCTGGTAGAGGCTGATCGGCAGGTCCTTGTAGGAGCTGAACAGGTCCTTGACGGTGAGGGTGAACAGCTCCTCGTGGGTCGGCCCGAGCAGGTGGTCGGCGCCCTTGCGGTCCTTCAGGCGGAACAGGTTGTCGCCGTACTCGGTCCACCGGCCGGTCGCCTCGTAGGGCTCGCGGGGCAGCAGCGCCGGGAAGATCAGCTCCTGCGCGCCGGTCGCGTCCATCTCCTCGCGGACGACGCGCTCGACGTTGCGCAGCACCTTCAGGCCGAGCGGCAGCCACGCGTAGACGCCGGGGCTGACCCGCCGCACGTAGCCGGCGCGCACGAGCAGCTTGTGGCTCGGGACCTCGGCGTCCGCCGGGTCCTCGCGCAGGGTGCGCAGGAACAGGGACGACATGTGCAGGGCCACCGGGACTCCTTCGGATGCATGGGGGCGAACCCCCGCAGGATATCTGCCGGATGTCGCTGCCGTTCCGTACGTCGCTGCCGCTCCCTCCGACCGAGAGTGCAGCAGTCGGCATCGACAGTGCGACAGTCCGTATCGACAGTGCAGTACTGCTGCTCGAGCGGGCCACGATCCGGACCCGCCCTCGCCGGACGGGCGTCGACACCTACCGTCGACCCATGGGCGAGGTCTACCTGCACGGGCACCAACCCAGCGTCCTCGCCGCGCACGGGACACGGACGGCAGCCGACTCGGCGGCATACCTGCTGCCCCACCTGCGGCGGGGCGACGTCCTGCTCGACGTGGGGTGCGGGCCGGGAACGGTCACCCTCGACCTCGCGGCGGTGGTCGCACCGGGGACCGTCACCGGCATCGATGCCGCCGAGGCGCCCCTGATCGAGGCCCGCCGGGCCGCGGCTCGCCGCGGGGATGCACGGACCACCTTCGAGGTGGCCGATGTCCTCGGGCTGCCTTGGCAGACCGGCGTCTTCGACGTGGTGCACGCCCACCAGGTACTCCAGCACCTCAGCGATCCGGTGGCCGCGCTGCGCGAGATGGCCCGCGTGGCCCGCCCCGGCGGGATCGTCGCCGCTCGCGACGCCGACTACGGGTCGATGGTCTGGTACCCCGAGCTGCCCGGCCTGACCCGCTGGATGGCCGTCTACCAGCGGGCGGCGCGCGCCAACCACGCCGAGCCGAACGCGGGACGGCGGCTCACCGCCTGGGCCCACGCGGCGGGACTCGCCGAGGTCACGAGCACCGCCTCGACCTGGAGCTACACGACCCCTGAGCAATGCGCCTGGTGGGGAGCGGGCTGGGCGCGGCGGGCGCTCGAGTCGGGCTTCGCGACCCAGGCCCTCCGGCACGGGCTGGCCGACCACGACGACCTGCGGCGCATCAGCGAGGCCTGGCTCGAGTGGTCCCGTCATCCGGACGCGTGGTTCGCGATGACGCACGGCGAGATCGTCGCGAGAATGACCCCGCAGGGATGACCCCGCGCCGCGGCTGTGCCGGTCACACTGTCCCGTATGCCGCCCACCTCCTGCTCGTTCACGTGCACCTCCGCGCCGGCGGAGGCCCGCGAGCTGGTCGCTCCGCTCGTGGCTCGGGAGCCGATCTGGCTCAGTGTCGTCGCGAGCACCATCGAGGCCCTGGCCACGGACCCGAGCCGTTGCGCGAGCCCGCGCTGGTGGGTCGGCCGCGACCTATGGGGTCGGGCCGTGGCGGCCCTCATGCACACTCCTCCGCACCCGCTGCACGTCGGGTACGCGACCGACCACCAGGCCCGGGCCCTGGCGCGGCTCCTTCTCGCCCAAGGTGACTCGCTGCCCGGGGTCGGTGGGATGCGTGGGCCGGCCGAAGCCTTCGCCGCGGTGTGGACGGCCGTCCGGGGCGGTTCGGCGCGGACCGCGACGGACCTCGGCGTCCACGTGCTGCCGGCGCGACCCCGGCTCCGGTTCGAGGTGGCCGGGCGGTATCGCCGCGCGACCCTCGACGACCTCGACCTGACGGACCGTTGGGCGGCCGACTTCCACGCCGCGGTCGGGACTCCGGGGGCGCCTGCCTCGACCCGCCCTGCCATCGAGGCCGGCCGGCTCGGCCTGTGGCTGGACGACTGGGACGCACCGGTATCGATGGCCTACGCGTCGGTCGCGGGCGCAGGCGTGACCCGGGTGTCCGGCGTCTGGACGCCTCCGGCCAGGCGCGGTCGGGGCTACGCCTCCGCGGTCGTCGCCGCGCTCAGTGACGAGCGGATGAACGACGGCGAGACGTGCCTGCTCTACACCGACCTGGCGAACCCGACCAGCAACGGGATCTACCGGGCGCTCGGCTACCGCAGGGTCGGCGACGGCGTCATCCTCGTCTTCGAGTGAAGGGTCGCGACCACGAGAACCACCACGAACGCACTTCTCGTGGCCCGCCGAACCGAGTCACCCGGCCGGGGCCGGGCGGGAACTGCGCAGGACCACCGCAACCGATCTCGACACTCCGTCACCGACGGCACCGGACTGCACTGCCACCCGCTGGTAGCGTCGGCCGCGGACTGAGCAGTCGCCGACCTAGACCCTTCCGGGAGCATGGATGCCAGCCGAAGAGGAACAACGCGCCCCAGCGTTGCCCGAGCACCACTACCACCACGGGCAGCACACCATCGGTACGGCGCCCGACCGGGACCCGTACGTCGTGGACGGCAGCGCGATCCAGGAGCCGCCGACGACCCTGAAGGGCAGGCTGAAGTTCCTCGGCCCCGGCATGATCACTTCGGCGGCGGTGGTCGGCTCCGGTGAGCTGCTGACCGCCACGACGCTGGGTGCCCAGGTCGGCTTCATCCTGCTCTGGCTGGTCTTCGTGTCCACCTTCGTAAAGGTCTGGGTGCAGATCGAGCTCGGCCGGTGGTCCATCTCGGTCGGCCGCGTGGCGGTCGGCGGGTACGACGACGTGCCACCCCGGATCGGCAGGCGCGGCTGGATGGCCTGGCTCGTGCTGCTCATGTTCGTCCAGTTCATGACCAGCCAGGCCGGCGTGATCAGCGCCTCCGCGTTCGCGCTGTCCTCGCTGTTCCCGTTCGGGGCGGAGCCCTACTCGGTGACCTCCATCGGGATCTGGGTCGCGATCCTGGTCGCGATCGTCGTGGCGATCCACATCACGAACCGCTACGAGGTCGTCGAGTCGGTCTCGACGGGGCTGGTCTTCCTGATCACCGCGTTCGCGGTCGTGATGGTCTTCATCGTCCAGGCCACCCCGTATGCGTGGACCGGCTCCGACTGGGCCGACGGGTTCCGCTTCCAGGTGGCGGCCGGGTCGATGGGGGTCGCGCTGTCGATGTTCGGGCTGACCGGGGTGGGCGCCGGCGAGGTCTCCGCATACACCTACTGGTGCGTGGAGAAGGGCTACGCCGCCTGGACCGGGCCGAACGACGGCTCAGCGGACTGGGTGCGCCGGGCCCGCGGCTGGACCTCCGTGATGAAGGTCGACGCCTGGGTGGCCTGGGTCATCTACACCATCTCGACCGCGGCCTTCTACATCCTCGGCGCCGCGGTGCTGAACCCGCAGGGCCTCGAGCCGAAGGGCAACGAGGTCATGGTGACGCTGGCCGAGGTGTACGACAGCACGGTCGGGCGGTGGGGCGCGGTGGTCTTCCTGGTGGGGGCCGCGCTGGCGCTGTTCAAGACGATCATCGCCAACGTCCCCAGTCTGGGCCGCCTGGTGGGCCACACCCTGGCCGTCTTCGGCGCGTTCGACTGGCAGGACAAGGACCAGCGCAACCGGTGGATGCGGATCATCATGATCGTCCTGCCGATCCTGTGGGGGCTGCTGGGCACCATCCTCAAGTCGCCGCTCGCGCTCGTCATCCTGGCCGGCATCCTCAACGCGATCTTCCTGATCGGCGTGGCGATCTCGACGATCTACCTCGCCACCAACCAGGTCGACCCCCGCATCAGGGACGGGCGCTTCTACAGTGTCATGCTCTACATCTCGGCGACGGCGATCACCCTCGTCGGGGTGCTGGGCCTGATCAGCTCGTTCTGACCATGCCGGCCGGGAGCACGCAGCGGCTCGCCCTCGCACGAGCGCGCACCGGACCGGCCTGCATCATCACACCCACCTGAACGGAAGGCTCCTCGAGTGAAAGCGATCGTGGTGCACGGCAGCAGGGACCTGCGCGTCGACGAGGTCCCCGACCCGGTCGCGGGTCCCGACAACGTCGTCGTCGAGATGGAGTGGGGCGGGATCTGCGGCTCGGACGTGGCCTACTACCTGCACGGGGTCTCCGGGACCGCGGTCCTGAAGGAGCCGCTGGTGCTCGGGCACGAGGGGGCCGGCCACGTCGTGCACGCCGGAGCCGCCGTAGCCGCGGCGCTGCACGCCCGCGGCATCGCGGTCGGCACGCCCGTGACGATGCACCCGGCCACACTCGTGGGTGCGGGCCGCCTGCCGCCCGACACCGCGGCACGGACCAACCTCTGGCCGCAGGTGCGCTACTTCGGCTCGGCCGCGTTCAGCCCGCACGAGCCCGGCCTGTTCAGCCGGTTCCGGGCGGTGCGAGCCGACCAGCTCCGGGCCCTCCCGCACGGTGTCACGACGAAGGCAGCTGCCCTGGCCGAGCCGCTGGGGGTCGCGCTGCACGCCGTGAACCGGGCCGGCGACCTGACCGGGATGACGGTCCTGGTCAACGGCTGTGGCCCGATCGGGGCCCTGGTGATCGCCTGTGCCCGCGCCCGGGGTGCCGGTCGCGTCGTCGCCGCCGACGTCTCCAGGGCGGCGCTGGCCATCGGCGAGCGCATGGGGGCCGGCGAGATCGTCGACGTGTCCACCGGTGCCGGGCTCCCCGCTGACGTCGACCTCGCCATCGAGGCCTCCGGTGCCCCGAAGGCGCTCGGTGACGTCTTCGCGGCGGTGCGCCGTGGCCGCGTCGTGGTCCAGGTCGGCAACCTTCCTGCCGGCGAGGTCAGCGCGGCCCTCGGCAACATCGTGACCCGGGAGATCGACTACCGCGGCTCGTACCGCTTCGTCGACGAGATCTCCGATGCGCTGCAGCTCATGGCGGCCGGGCTGGACGTCTCACCGCTGATGACCCACGAGGTGACGATCGATGACGCCGTGCCCGGGTTCGAGCTGGCCGCGGACCGTACCTCGGGATCGTCCAAGGTGATGATCCGGCTGTCCTGATCGGGCGGCCGGGCCCGGTCCCGCGCCGCACGGGCCTCGTCAGGGCAGGGCGGTCAGAGCAGGATCGTGCGGAACTCGCCCACCTGCTCGAAGCCGCACCGGACGTAGGTGGCCCGGGCCGGCTGGTTGAAGTCGTTGACGTACAGGGACACCTCGTCGGCCGGCCCGCCCAGCACCTGCTCGACGACGGCGGCCATCGCGGGGACCGCGAGGCCCTGTCCGCGCCGGTCCGGGTGGACCCAGACCCCCTGGATCTGGGCGCAGCCGAGCGCGAGCGAGCCGACGTCGGCCTTGAAGACGACCTCGCCCTGCTCGACGCGCACGAACGTGTGCCCCTGGCGGATGAGCGCGGCGATGCCGGCGCGGTAGCCCCGGTCGGAGCCGAAGTACGGCGCGTAGCCGATCTCCTCGGTGAACATGTGCGCGGCGGCCGGCAGGACGATACCGACCTCGTCGAGCCGGGCCGGCCGGACCTGGTCGTCGGCCCGGACCCCCAGACGCGACGGAGGCGTCGAGGTGGTCATCAGCGGCTGGTGGCTGCGGATCGCGCGGACCGGGCCCCAGGTCGGCGCCAGTCGTTCCCACAGCGCCGCGACCTCGTCGAGCGGGCCGAAGATCGAGGCGCACAGCCGACGCATCCTGCCGATCCGCACCGCGAGCGCTGCCACCCCTTCGTCGTCCAGTCCGACGGGCACGACGTTGGCCGAGGCCCAGGCCAACCCGTCCAGGCACCCGTCGCGGTAGTGCCCCAGCAGCGACCCCGGGTGTCGCCGCAACGCACCCTCACCGATCCGCGCCGCGACGAAGACACCGGCCGCCCGGTTGCGGGCGCAGACCCGCAGGGCGGCATCGTGGTCGGCGGGCCCGAGCGGCCGCACGGGCACACGTTGGCGGAGCACACCCACAGCCTGCCGCCCCAGCCTCAACCTGTCACCCCAACGCGCTAGAACCACCCGTTCGACACATCATCGCGCACTCCGCCGGTGGATGCCCGTCAGGACCGGGCGCGCCGTCGGCGCAACGGGTAGCGGTCGAGGTCGTCCGCCGCCGCGACGTCGCAGCCGGTGGCCCGACTCGCCGCCTGCCGGCGCAGCACCCCGACGTCCGGGTAGCGGGCCGAGAAGTGGGTCAGCACCAGGCTCCGGGCGCCCCCACCTGCCGCGAGCCGGCCCGCCTGCCCCGCCGTGAGGTGCAGATATGCCGCCGCCAGCGCGCCCTGCTCGTCGGCGAAGGTGCACTCCGTGACGAGCAGGTCGGTGTCCTGCGCCAGCTGCTCGGCCCCGGGACACGGCGCCGTGTCCATGACGAACGCGAACCGCTGACCACGTCGTATGACGCTCACCTCCTCGAGCCCGACCCCTCGCAGGCGCCCTTCCCGCCTGAGGCGGCCGACGTCAGGACCGGTGATCCCCGCCGCAGCGAGCCGCTCCGGCAGCAGGGTTCGGCCGTCGGGTTCCTCGAGGCGATAGCCGTAGCACTCGACCCGGTGCCGCAGCGGCTGCACGGACAGTCCCGGGGCGACCTCACCGGCCGAGCCGTGCGGGTGCAGGTGCAGGTCCACCCCTCCGGGCGTGAGCGCGACCAGGGCCCGGACGGCGGCCTCCCCGGAGGCCGGGTAGTGCAGGTCGACCGGGTGCGTCACCCCGTCGACGGCCATCCGGGACAGCACCCCCGGCAGGCCGTAGCAGTGGTCGCCGTGCAGGTGGGTCAGGCAGATCCGGGTGATCTGGTGGGCCGAGACCCCCGCGTAGGTCATCTGCCGCTGGGTGCCCTCCCCCGGGTCGAACAGGAGACCCTGGCCGTCCCAGAGCAGCAGGTAGCCGTTGTGGTTGCGGGTGCGCGTCGGCACCGCAGCCGAGGTGCCGAGCACCACGAGCTCACGCATGCCTGACCGGAGCGCACCGGTCCGGCCGTGCCCGAGCGGGCACAGCGGCATACCCCTGCCTGGAACGGGAGCGCGCCACGCCTCGGGCGTCAGCTGACGGAGACGGTCGGCGACCCGACCGGCTCGGCGTCGGCCGGCTCGCCCATCTCCTCGGCGATGCGCAGGGCCTCCTCGATGAGCGTCTCGACGATCTGGCTCTCGGGGACGGTCTTGATGACCTTGCCCTTGACGAAGATCTGGCCCTTGCCGTTGCCGGAGGCCACGCCGAGGTCGGCCTCGCGGGCCTCGCCGGGGCCGTTGACCACGCAGCCCATGACCGCGACGCGAAGCGGGACGGTCAGGCCCTCGAGCCCGGCGGTAACCTCGTCGGCGAGCTTGTAGACGTCGACCTGGGCACGCCCGCACGAGGGGCACGAGACGATCTCGAGCTTGCGGGGCCGCAGGCCGAGCGACATCAGGATCTGGCTGCCGACCTTGACCTCCTCGACGGGCGGGGCCGACAGCGAGACGCGGATGGTGTCGCCGATGCCCTGCGAGAGCAGGACGGCGAAGGCGGTGGCCGACTTGATGGTTCCCTGGAAGGCGGGGCCGGCCTCGGTCACGCCGAGGTGCAGCGGCCAGTCGCCCCGCTCGGCGAGCAGCTGGTAGGCGCGGACCATCGTGACCGGGTCGTTGTGCTTGACCGAGATCTTGAAGTCGTGGAAGTCGTGCTCCTCGAAGAGGCTCGCCTCCCAGACGGCCGACTCGACGAGGGCCTCCGGGGTGGCCTTGCCGTACTTCGCCAGCAGTCTCCGGTCGAGGGAGCCGGCGTTGACGCCGATGCGGATCGAGACGCCGGCGTCCTTGGCGGCCTGGGCGATCTCCTTGACCTGGTCGTCGAACTTGCGGATGTTGCCCGGGTTGACCCGGACCCCCGCGCAGCCGGCGTCGATGGCGGCGAAGACGTACTTCGGCTGGAAGTGGATGTCGGCGATGACCGGGATCTGGGACTTGCCGGCGATGGCGGGCAGGGCGTCGGCGTCGTCCTGGCTCGGGCAGGCGACCCGGACGATGTCGCAGCCGGCCGCGGTCAGCTCGGCGATCTGCTGGAGCGTGCCGTCGACGTCGGTCGTCTTCGTCGTCGTCATCGACTGGACCGAGATCGGGAAGTCGCTGCCGACACCGACCTTGCCGACCCTGATCTGGCGGGTCTTGCGCCGTGGGGCGAGGACCGGCTGGGGGGCCGACGGCATGCCGAGGGAGACGCTCATGAAGTCCATTATCCCTCGGCCCTGCTGCGGTCAGCCGTGGGTCACCCCGACGGGGAAGTCCGGGCCCGTGCCGGCGAGGAAGGAGTAGCGGGCCCTGGGGCCGCCCGCCGACGGCTCGGCGTCCGCGATCTGCGCTCACCCGGCGAAGGACCGAACAGGCCTCGAGCAGGTCACCCAGCCCGCCCCGCAGCATCTGCTGAGCCTCGGTCCGGACGAGCGCCATGTCGCCGACGGGGCTCGTGGCGCTCGCTGCAGATGGAGCCAGTGCGCGGGCCCCGCCGAGCTCGTCGTCGATCCTGCGACCCTCAGGTCTCCAGCCTCCCGCTGCCCATCACGAGGCGTCCGCGAAGGGGCAGGAGGGTGTTCCTCTCGTCCGGGCCGCTTCATCGATGACGGCATCGTCCCAACCTACCGACGCCGAAGCCCGCGGCGTCAGCCGAAAAGGCTGATCGGCTTGACGATGTCGGCGTAGATGAGCAGCACCGAGAAGCCGATCAGCACGATCGACATGCCGTAGGCGATCGGCAGCCCCTTGGCGACGTCGACGTAGCCCGGGTCCGGCCGGTGGCGCAGTCTGGCCCAGCCCTTCTTGAGCCACTCCCACAGGGCTCCCGCGACGTGCCCGCCGTCGAGCGGCAGGAGCGGGATCAGGTTGAACACGAACAGGGCCAGGTTCAGCGAGGCGATCAGCAGGACGAGCTGGGCCAGCTTGAGCCAGTTGCCGCCCTCGTCGGCCGGGATGTCCATCGCGGCGACCTCGCCGCCGATGCGGCCGACCCCGACCACGGAGATGGGACCGTTCGGGTCCCGCTCACCCGAACCGAACGCAGCCTGCACGATGCCGACCATCTTCTGCGGGATGCGCACCAGCACCCCGGCCGTGTCCAAGGTGCGGTCCCACACGAACCTCGGCGCCTCGAGCAGTGGCGTCCGGACCAGCTCCTGACCCGGGACGACCCCCAGGAAGCCCATCGTGGTCAGGGCGAGCTCGCCGTCCTTGGTGACCGGGTTGCCCTGCGCGTCGTAGGTGGCGCGGTCCAGGACCGCC
The DNA here is from genome assembly GCF_039812505.1 of Intrasporangium sp. Classification (GTDB taxonomy): domain Bacteria; phylum Actinomycetota; class Actinomycetes; order Actinomycetales; family Dermatophilaceae; genus Intrasporangium_A. The sequence goes on from NZ_JBDIAQ010000040.1 coordinate 21,510, forward strand.
GGGTGGACCACGACGGTCCGTTGCGTGCCGTCCCGCTGCACCACGAAGGTCAGGCTCCCGCCGTGGCTGTCGCGGATCGCGTCGGAGACCTGGTCCCAGCTCGTGACGGGCTTGCCGTCGACCGCGACGAACCGGTCACCGACCTGCAGGCCGGCGGCCACGCTGGGCGCCTTCGGGTCCCCCGGTCGGCAGGACGGCTGCGGCACCTGCAGGGTGGGGGCGGCGGTCGGGACGCAGGTCGACAGGGCCCCCACCTTCGGGGCGACCTGGGGCAGGCCGTAGAGCGTGATGACCCCGGTGAGCAAGACCGCCGCGATGAGCAGGTTCATCAGGGGCCCGCCCATCATGATGATGATCTTCTTCCACGGCGCGAGGCGGTAGAAGACCCGCTCCTCGTCCCCGGGCCGGACCTCCTCCATGGAGTCGGCGCGGGCCTGGTCGGCCATCTGGCTGAACCGCCCGGTCGACACGCTGCGCAGCTCGCCCGGCTTGTCCCCGGGGCGCGGCGGGAGCATCCCGATCATCCGGACGTAGCCCCCGAGCGGGATCATCTTGATGCCGTACTCGGTCTCTCCCCGGCGCCGCGACCAGATGGTCCTACCGAACCCGACCATGTACTGGGTCACCTTGACGCCGAACTTCTTGGCCGGCACGAGGTGCCCGATCTCGTGCAGGGCGATGCTCAGTGCGACGCCGACGGCGACGACGAGAACACCCAGGAGGAACAGCACGCCTCCATTGTCACATCAGGTCCGACATCACGGACCAGGGCGGCCGGACCGCTCCGGGCGGATCCGCCCGCTCAGGTCCGGGCGCGGGCGACACCACGCGCCCAGGCGTCGGCGGCCAGGACGTCGTCGAGCGTGAGGTCGGTGTGCCCGGAGCGCGGCTCGGCGGCATACGCCTCGACGACCGTCGCAACCGTTTCCACGATGGCGGGGAAGCCGATCCGCCCCGCATGGAACGCGTCGACGCACACCTCGTTGGCCGCGTTGTAGACGGCCGGCCAGGTGCCGCCGGCCTGCCCCACCCGCCGGGCGAGCGCCACGGCCGGGAAAACGTCGTCGTCGAGGGGCTCGAACTCCCAGGCCTGGGCCTTCGTCCAGTCGACCGGTACGTCGACGTCGGGGATCCGCGCCGGCCAGGTCAGTCCGAGCGCGATCGGCACGAGCATCCGCGGCGGGCCGGCCTGCGCGATCGTCGAGCCGTCCACGAACTCGACCATCGAGTGGATCATCTGCTGGGGGTGCACTACGACCTCGATCCGCTCGAACGGGACGTCGAACAGCAGGTGCGCCTCGATGACCTCGAGGCCCTTGTTGACGAGGGTGGCCGAGTTGGTCGTGATGACCCTGCCCATCGAGAAGTTCGGGTGCGCGAGGGCCTGCTGCGGGGTGACCCCCTCCAGCTCGGCGCGGCTGCGCCCCCGGAACGGCCCGCCGCTGGCGGTGATGACCAGGCGGCGCACCTCGCCCGCCGAGCCGCCGCGCAGGCACTGCGCGATCGCGGAGTGCTCGGAGTCGACCGGCACGATCTGGCCGGGAGCCGCTGCCGCCTTGACGAGCGGCCCGCCGATGATGAGCGACTCCTTGTTCGCGAGGGCCAGGGTGGTGCCGGCGCCCAGCGCCGCGAGGGTGGGCTCGAGCGCGATGGCGCCGGTGATGCCGTTGAGGACGACGTCGGCGGGGCGAGCCGCGAGCGTCGAGCCGGCCCGCGGTCCCGTCAGCAGCTCAGGGTCGTATGCCGCCGAGCCGGCTCGGTCGGCCGCCGCACCGATGGCTGCGGCGAGCTCCTGCTCGCTCGCGTCGGCCACGGCGACGACGGGCGAGTGCAGCTCGACTGCCTGCTGCGCGAGCGCGGCGAGGTTGTGCCCGGCCAAGAGCCCGACGACCTCGAAGCGATCCGGGTTACGCCGGACGACGTCCACCGCCTGGGTGCCGATCGAGCCGGTGGAGCCGAGCAGGATGACCCGGCGGGGATGGGACGGGGTGGACGCAGCGCTCACCGCCGCATTCTCCCTCACCCGCTCCGCCCGCTCGGCCCCCGTACCGCCCGACGGGTCCTGACCGCGTCCGGACGCTTCCGGCTCCGCCCCTGCGGCTGCCCGGCGGCCCCGTCGTCAGGATCCTCGACACCTGCTCCGCTGTGGGGAGCAGTGGGCCCGCTGCGTCGCTGTGGGGAGCAGGGCATGAGGCTCCGACGAGCCGATGGGGCAGCGCGTCCCAACCGCGATAGGGCATGCACTGAACCGGCGCCGGTCAGCGCAGGCCCAGACGTGGCGGGGCGCGCCGCCTCAGAGCGCGATGCCGACGTACTTGGTCTCGAGGTACTCCTCGATGCCCTCGGCGCCGCCCTCGCGGCCGACCCCGGAGGCCTTGACGCCGCCGAACGGGGCGGCCGGGTTGGACACGACGCCCTGGTTCACCCCGACCATGCCGTACTCGAGGGCCTCGCTGACCGTGAGCGCGCGGGTCAGGTCGCGGGTGAACAGATAGGCCACGAGCCCGTACTCGGTGTCGTTGGCGAGCCGGATCGCCTCCTCGTCGGTGACGAAGGTGCGCACCGGCGCGACCGGGCCGAAGATCTCCTCCCGGTTGACGTCGGCGTCGGCCGTCACGCCGGACAGCACCGTGGGCTGGAAGAACCAGCCCGGCCCGTCCACCGGCTGCCCACCGGTCAGCACCCGGGCTCCCTTGGCGACGGCGTCGTCGAGCAGCGCGGTCACCTTCTCGCGCGACTTCTCGTCGATGAGCGGCCCGACGTCGACGCCCTCGTCGGTGCCGCGGCCCCAGCGGAGGGCGCCCATCCGGGCGGCAAGCCGCTCGGAGAACTCGGCGGCGACCGACTCGTGGACGTAGAACCGGTTGGCCGCGGTGCACGCCTCGCCGATGTTGCGCATCTTGGCCAGCATCGCCCCGTCGACGGCCTTGTCGAGGTCGGCGTCGGCGAAGACCAGGAACGGCGCATTGCCGCCGAGCTCCATCGACACCCGGAGGATCTGCTCGCTCGCCTGCTCCATCAGGGCGCGCCCCACCGGAGTCGAGCCGGTGAACGTCAGCTTGCGCAGCCGCGGGTCGCGGATGAGTGGCTCCATCACGGCGCCGCTGTGGCTGGTCGTGACCACGTTGAGCACCCCCGGCGGCAGCCCGCAGCCCTGCAGCAGGTCGGCCAGGGCCAGCATGCTCAGGGGGGTCTGGCTCGCGGGCTTGACGACCATCGTGCAGCCCGCGGCGATGGCCGGGCCGATCTTGCGGGTGCCCATCGCCAGCGGGAAGTTCCACGGCGTGATCATCAGCGTCGGCCCGACGGGCTGCTTCATGGTCAGCAGCCGGGTCGCGCCGTTCGGCGCCGTCGACCAGCGACCGGAGACGCGCACGGCCTCCTCGGAGAACCACCGGAAGAACTCCGCGCCGTAGGCCGCCTCCCCCCGCGACTCGGCCAGCGTCTTGCCCATCTCCATCGTCATCAGCAGGGCGAACTCGTCCGCCCGCGCGGTGATCTGCTCGTATGCCGCCCGCAGCAGCTCCGCGCGGTCGCGCGGTGCGGTGCGCGCCCAGTCGTGCTGGGCGGCGGCTGCGGCGTCGAGGGCCGCGCGGCCGTCCGCCGGGGACGCGTCGGCCACATACGTGAGGACCGCCCCGGTGGCCGGGTCGTCCACGGCGAGCTTGCCGCCGCCGTCGGCGTCGCGCCACTCGCCGCCGATCAGCAGGCCCTTGGGGACGGAATCGATCACTGACTGCTCTGTCACGCTTTCCATGCTTCGACCCTAGTCCCGCCACACGGTGCGCGTGGGTCACCCGGGGCGGGCGGCACCCCCCGGCCACCCCGGCATCCCAGCCCGCGGCTCGCGCCTGGAACTGTCGTCGCCTCGGGACCGTTGACCGGGTGGCTCGAGCGAGCCGCCCGCCCTCGAGACCAGGAGCCGTCATGGGATTCCTCGACCGACTGCTCGGCCGTGAGCCGCAGCGCCCCCCGACGCCGATGCCCGCACCCGTGGGGCGCCCCTACGAGGCGCCGGCACCGCGTGGCGGGGCATCGGTCGACGACGAACGGGCGATCGCCCGTTACCGGTACCTGCTGCGCACCGCGCCCCCGGAGGACATCGAGCGAGTGCACGCCGAGGCGTTCGCCCAGCTGAGCCAGGAGCAGCGCCAGATGGTGCTCCAGCGGCTGACCGAGGACCTGCCCGAGGCCGAGCGCCCCCGCTCCACAGAGCCCGCCGACCTGGCGCGCAGCGCGACCCGGGCCGAGCTGTCCCGCCCGGGCTACCTGCAGCGCTCCTTCGGGGGCGGCATGGGCATGGGTGGCATGTTCGCCGGCTCGATGCTCGGCACGATCGCGGGCGTCGTCGTCGGTTCGGCTGTCGCTGACGCCCTGTTCGACGGCTATTCGTCCTCACCCGAGGCAGCGGATGCCGGTGACACGGACGCGGGCCAGGACGGCTCAGGGGGCGACGGCTCGGGAGGCGACTCGGGCACCGCCACCGCCGGAGACTCCGCCGATGGCGCCGGCAGCGATCCGGGTCTCGGCGACGCCGGAGGAGACTCCGGCTTCGAGGGCTTCGGCGGCTTCGAGGGCTTCGGCGGCTTCGGGGGCGGCGACTTCGGGTTCTGAGTAGCCGCCCCCTGTCGAGGTGCAGCGTTACCCAGGGGTGCTGAACCGGCCGCGGAACGGGTGCCGGTTTCGATGATGGTCCGTGATGGCGGTTCTGGCCGGCGACCGGTGCACCGGCCGGCGGCATACCATCGGGTTCGCCCTCGACCGCACGGTTGGAGCGGGGGGCGGTCGTGCGAGTGCGCCGGCGTCACACGCCGGCCAGGTGG
>NZ_JBDIAQ010000041.1:0-25665 GCF_039812505.1 Intrasporangium sp.
TTGAGCACTGGGGGACCCCTACGTCATCGACGACACCAGCAGGTCGAGACAGCCCGAGCCGAAAGTGAGACGACGTGGCTGCAGGCCCGGCCCAGCAATAACGCCTGGCCTTGCTGGTCAGCGGGCATGGGCTGACCGAGCCCGTCGCAGACTACTCGGAACGCGCGTGACCAACCCACGTCGCAGCGCCCAAGACGCCCGCACCCAAGCCGCGCTGATCCGGGCCGAGGGACTACGTACCCCCCGGTGAATGACGTCGCACGACGTATCCGGGCCAACCGCGCCGTTGAGGAAGACGCCCGCCAGGTCGCGGCCGAGCGGGCACAGCAGACCCTTCTCGTCGAACCGCCGCGGCCCTTATCGCAAGTCGATAATATCGAGACGCGATAACATCTCGATGGAAGAGGATGCCCATGTCCTGGCGGATCACCAAGGACGACTGGTCGATGGCGAACATCGCGCTGGTCGTCGTCCTGCTCGTCAGCGCCGTGCCGTTCGTGGACGGGATCGCCGACTGGGCAAGCGGGCGACCGTTGCAGGTCGAGACCGGTGCGATCGGCGAGCCCCCACCGGTGCGGGAGGCCGGTCTGGCCCCCGGCGTGACGGGGGCCTACACCTCGACCGCCGTGTTCACGATCTCGGATGCCGGCACCGGCCAGTGGCTCGCGGCCCTGCTCGTGCCGTTCGTGACCCTACTCGTCGCGGCGGTGTGCCTCTGGCAGGTGCGCTGCCTGCTTCGCCTGTCCCGCCGCGGCGACCCCTTCCACCCGCGCGCGCTGGTCGCTGTGCGGGTGCTCTCGCTGGTGCTCTTCTGCTACGGGCTGTTCGTCCCGCTCGTGCATGTCCTCACGACGGCTCTGGTCACGGTTCCCATGCGCGGCGGGTCGCTGGACTTCACCGTGCACTGGAGCGCGGCGAGCTGGTGGCCCGTGGTGGCCGGGCTGGTCGTCGGCGTCGTCGGCGAGAGCGTCCTCGGTCGCGGGCGAGAGCTGACCGAGGACACAGCGGGCCTGGTGTGAGGTGCCTGCCGAGCAGGAGGGCCGCGTCCACTGCCGCCTCGACGAGCTGCTCGAGGCACGGGGTATGACGCTGACGGCCCTGGCGCAGCAGGTGGGCATCACCATCGTCAACCTCTCGGTGCTGAAGAACGACCGGGCCAGGGCGGTCAAGTTCTCCACCCTGACCGCCGTCTGTGATGCGCTCGGCTGCACGGTCGGGGAACTGCTGGTGGTCCGGCCTGCGGAGCAGGTCCGCCCCGGGCATCAACACCGACCGTAGGTGGCTACCTGCCCAACGTCGGTACGGACGGCTCGGACGGGTTCTTCAGGTTGACCGGACCCTCGAACAGGTGGATCACCTCTTCGGCGGCCTTGCCCTTGGTCTCGGGAAGGAAGCGGTAGACGAAAGCGGCGCCGAGCACGCACAGCACGGCGAAGATGACCATGACGGCCGACAACCCGATGCCGACCTGCAGGATCGGGAATGCAATTACCAGGGCATAGTTGGCCAGCCAGTCGACCGCCGCGGCAATCCCTGCTGCCCGGCCACGCACCGCGGTGGGGAATACCTCGCCCTGGATCAGCCATCCGGTGCCGCCGATACCGATCGCGAAGCAGGAGATGAACAGGGCGAAGGAGACCATGATGATGATCAGCTGAGCGACGCCGTGCAGGAACTCGGTGCCGGCCGCCCCGATCAGCATGAACACGATCATCAGCACATAGGCGCCGATGGCCAGCTTGCGCCGACCCACCTTGTCGATGAAGCGGAACGCGAAGTAGGTGGCGGCGACGTTGACGATCGCGAGGATCCCGGCCGCCATGACGCCGGAGATCTCGGCGTCGACCGCGGAGGTGTTCGGGCCGGTGAAGTAGGGCGTGAGCAGGTGTGGGCCGTAGTAGAACGCGACGTTGATGCCGGTGATCTGCTGGAAGATGAAGAAGACGCAGACCACCACCAGGGCCCGCCGCACCGGCGGTGTCCACTGGGTCTGCTGCTCCAGCCGACGCCGCTCGGCCTGCACCGCCATGGCCTCGGTGTGGATCTGCTCGGCGGTGACGGGCATGCCCAGCTTGTCCATCGCCACCGCCACCGCGTCCTCGCGTCCGTGTTCGAGCAGCCAGCGCGGCGACTCGGGCATGCGCGCCCGCATCAGCAGCGAGATGATCGCCGGGATGAACCCGATGCCGAGCATGATGCGCCAGTCCACGGTCGTGGCCGACCCCGGTGCGATCTTCAGGATGATGACGGCGATGACGTAGGCCGAGAGGATGCCGATCGTGATCATCCACTGCTGGATGATCGACAGCGAGCCACGCCGGTGCTTCGGGGCGAACTCGGCGATGTAGGCGGTCGCGATCGCCGAGTCGGCGCCGATGGCGATCCCGATGATGATGCGGCCGATGACCAGCGTGGTGGCCTCGGTCGCGACCGCGGAGACGATGGAACCGACCGCGAACAGTGCGGAGTCGGCCAGCAGCAGGGACTTCCGACCGTAGCGGTCGGTGAGCGGCCCAGCGACGATGGCGCCGACGAAGGACCCCAGCGAGGCGCCGGCCACCGTGATCCCGGTGCCGACCGGCCCCAGGTCGAAGGGGAGGAAAACCAGCGCGGACCCGATGTTCGACGAGTCGAAACCGAACAGGAAGCCACCGATGGTGGCCAGCACCGCGAGATATATGTAGAACCTGCCGACGTCTCTCGTGTCCAGTGCCGCAAGGAAACCGCTGTCCGAGCGCTCCACGTGACAAACGCTACGTCTCTCGTCGAGGGAGCGTCAACGCTCATGCGGTTCCGAACTATGCCCGGAACGTGTCGAGTCAAATGCGCTCGGAGACGCCTCGGGTTCGCACAACAAAGGATTGCTGATACCGGAGGTGGACAAAGCCTAATGCGTCTTGCTGGGATTTCGCTGGGAACTGGACGACGGTGGAAACTCGGTCATCGACCTGGTAGCGCGCAGTCCGACGAGCCTTCTCGGGGGTGCTCCGACGGGGTCTCAGCGCGGGCGGCTGGTCGTGACGAACACGTCGGCCGTGCGCCAGTCGGCGACCGGCTGGCGCGGCCCGGCCGGCTGCGCCCGACGGGTCGTCACCGCGGTCAGCAGCCGGTCCAGCGTGGAGCGTGGCTCGGTCACCGAACGGACCGGAACCCCGTCCTCGGCGACGTCGAGCTCGGGCTGCTGGAGCGAGCGGGGGTCGAACTCGAGGGTGCTGACGATGACCTTCAGGTGGTCGGTCACGGTCGTCGTCCCCGCCCGCCACGAGTCGTCGGACACCTGCCCGGTCAGGGCGACATCGACCGACTCCCCGGGACCGAGCCCGACGGCCCCGGCCGGCAAGGCGTCGGTGAAGATCCCGTACGCCTCGGTCAGGTCGACCAGCGCGCACCAGAGCGTCACGGGACTGGTGTTGCGCAGGGTCACCGTGAAGGCGGGGGCCAGCCGGGCGACATACGCGATCTCGAGGCGCCCGTCGGGGCCGACGGAGCCGGCCGTCGTGGCCAGTCCCACCTCGATGGCACCTGAAGGCAGCTGGGTGGCCGGGTTGTGCAGGGCGCTGAGGCGCAGCCAGCGTGCCACGCGTTCGAGGGCGGTGACGATGCGACGCTCGCGGTCCGGTCCGGTGAGCTCGACGACCGGCCGGGCCACACCCGGCCGCAGCACGGTGAAGCCGTCCCGGTCCGCCCGCACGAGCACGTCGGCGCCGGCCGGGTCGTCCACGAAGGTCACCAAGGTCGCGTCCGCGGTATCGGTCGGGATGCCCGCGCAGTCCCCGACGAGGCCGATCCGTAACGGTGGCAAGGGGATCGAGGTGATCACGGCTCGGTAGAAGGCCGTCCTGTCGAGATCCGGGGACACGGTCACAAGCGAGCGGTCGGGCAGCACTCGCGTCACCGTGGCCGTCGCGAGCGGGACGGCGTCGGTGGCCCCGTCCTGCGGGTAGACGGCGAGCTCGGTCGAGTCGTCACCGATGAGCTGCGGCACCCCGTGGACCGCGCCCGCGTCGATGCTCCAGCCGTCGGCGGTGTGGGCGAGCGTGAGCTGCCGGGGTCGCGGGGTCACCGTGCCGCCGAGGAAGACCCGGTCCAGGTCGGTCGCGTCGGCGGTCTCGAGCTGGGGGTGCTGGTCCGCCACGAGCCCGGCGACGCCCGCGGCGACGAGCCGGTGGATGTCGCGATAGGTCGGCTGACCCTCGCACTCGCGCAAGGCACGCCCGAGGACCGCGGACAGCGCCCCGCGCGCCCGCCCCTCGACGGTCGTCTCCTTGGCGGTCTCCGACGAACGACAGGCGGCCAGCAGCACGTGGCCACGCACGCCACCCGGACCGGATGACGCCGAGCGGGCTCCGGTCACGAAGGTGTCCCACGGGCGTGGCCGGGGGTCGGCCGGGGCCAGGCGGACCCGAGTCTGCAGGGACAGGTCCCGGGTGCCGTCGCCGGAGTGGCAGCAGTCCAGCACGACCAGCACGTGCCCGGCGCGGTCTGCGACGGGGTGCAGGAGGGTGGCGAGCTCCTTGTCGGTGAGGTCCCACGAGCCGGGGGTGCGGCTGTCGACCAGCACGATCGTCTCGTTGCGGTGGTCCGGCTCGAGCGACCACGCCTCCGGGGGAGCCTGCTGCTGGGAGCCGTGCCCGCTGAAGCAGAACAGCGCGACGTCGTCGGGACCGGCGCTGCCCAGGTGGTGTGCGATCGCGTCGACGACGGCGGGCCGGGTGGCTGCGGCGTCGGTCAGCACCCGCAGGTCCAGCGCGTCGGGCGGCACCCGGCCCCGCAGGGTCGTCTCCATCTCGGTGATGTCGTTGACGCACCCGGCAAGGGCCGGGACCGGCGGCGGGTACGCGTCGATCCCGACGAGCAGGGCACGGAGCCTGGCCATGGCGGTCTCAGCCGGCCAGGACGAGCCGCTGCCAGGTGCCGGGGCGTGGCTGGTTCTCGCCCGTCCGGTCCGGGTTGCTGCTGACCATGTACCCGAGGGTGCTGCCGGTCCGGTTGGCGTCACTGATGTTGGCGTTGAAACCGAACACGGCACCGGGCTCGGGCGGCGCCGTCACGTTCAGGACCGACCACGGGATGCGCGCCTCGATGGCATAGCCCTCCCGGCCGATCCCGGCGGCGGCGGTGATCCGGCGCTCGGCGTTGCCGGCGAGGAAGGCCACCCGACCGTTGCGGGGGTCGACGCGTGCCGGGTTGGTGGCGGGCAGGGCGCCGCGCGACCCCAGACCGATCATGACGTGCAGGTCCTTGCCGGCCCGCAGTCCGGTCGACGGGCCCAGGGCCCGGGTGTCGGGCCCGAACTCGAACGAGATGCCGTCGCCCTGCCAGTACGCACTCGGTTGTCTGCGGTCCACCACGACGCGGTCCGCGTCGGTGACGGTCGCCTGCACGTAGAGTGCCTGCGAGTCCCAGGCGGTGCGCCAGGCCCCGACCGGTGGGCTGTCGTCGTGGGCGGCCGTCTCGGCGACCACATGGTCGACCTGGACGGCGGGTATCGCCGCCCAGTCGCCGAACGCGCCGTCGATGACCGGTGCGGTGCGGACCGCTGCCGCCGGCAGGGCGTTCTCGATCGTGGTCTGCTGGGTGGGGGGCTTCTCGGTGGGGCCGCTGCCGTTGTCGACGAGGCGCAGGCCCAGGTATCCGCCGGCGAGGGCGAGGGCGAGCACTCCGGCGCCGACCATGACGCCGCGGCCGTGGTGGTGCGGGACGGACGGCTCCTCCGTCCGCAGGTCGTCCGGCAGGTCCGGTGGCGGTGTGGCGGCGAAGGCCTGCGGTGACGTCGCCGTCGGTGTGCTCGGTTCGGCTGGTGGCATGCTCGGTTGTGCTTGCAGCACGGTCGATTCGGGTTGCGGTGCGGCGGACTCGGTCTGCGGCCCTGTCGATTCGGACTGGGGTGCTGCGGATTCGGTCTGCGGCGTGGTCGATCCGGCCTGTGGCACGAGCGGCAGCGGACGCTGGACCCGCTCGAGCAGCTGGGTGACGTCGGCATAGTCGGGCTTCTCGGCGGCGAGCTGCTCGAGCATCGGCCGGGCGGTGTCGGTCGACTCGGACACGAGCGCGGCCTGGGCCGCGGTGTAGAGCGACTCCCACCGGCTCTCGCGGGCCGGCTCGGTGGCGGCGTCCGGGGCGGCCATCTCGAACGGCTGCGCGGACCCGGACCGGAGCAGCACCGGCGTGCCCCACTCCGCGGACTGGTCCGAGACCGCCATCGCCTTGCGCACCTCGCAGATCGCGGCGTCGATCGGCAGTCCTCGGCTCAGGAAGTAGTAGAACTCGTGGCTGAAGACCAGCGCCGCCCGGTCCGAGATCGCGGTCCGCATGGCGACCACGGCCGGCAGGCCCTGGCGCACGAGCATCTGGGCCACCCCGTCGAACGCGTTGTGCCCGCTCGTGCGCGCCCCCTCGCAGGCGTTCAGGACGGCGAGCTGCAGGGACGGCGCGTCGTGCAGCAGTGTGGCCAGGCGCGACCCGGCGACGTGGTGGGCGGTGCCGTCCTCGCGCTCGAGGGCCAGCACCCCCTTCTCGCCGTCGCGGTCGAAGCCGCCGTGGCCGATGAAGTGGAACACGTGGTAGGGGTCCAGCAGCGCCCGCTGCAGGGCCGTCAGGGTCGCGTCGGAGATGATCTCGACCACCAGTCGTCCGCTGCCGACGAGGTCGCCGGTCGTGGCCAGGAGCAGCTGCTTCTCGCGCTCGACGTCCAGCGGCGGCAGGTCGCTCGGGCTCGAGACCATGACCAGGATCCGCATCGGCGCGACGACCGGGACGGCGGCCGGCACGTCGAGCGCGTCGATGACCCGCAGCAGCGGCGTCTGTCGGGACAGGGTCAGGAACCGGCCGAGCCGCCCGTCGTAGAGGTACTCCCAGGGCACCCCCTCCAGATCCGGGGCCGCCGCCAGTCGCAGGCGCAGACGCAGGTCACGCCCCTGCTGCTTGGCGGTCGAGAGGGACTCGCGAAAGAGCCGGTCGACCTCACCTGTCAGCAGGGCGTCACCGAGGCGCCGCCCGTACTCCTCGACCTCGAGCACCCGGGTCGTCGCGGGCACGAGCCGGCGGGTCGGCACGCTCGGCGGGCCGACCGCGGTGATGAACTCGGCCAGCTCGACGGCCGAGAACGGGAGCTCGAAGGAACCGCTGCTCGTCCCGGCCGGCGACCCGACGACCTGGGCGGCAAGGCCGCCGTCCACGGGCACCAGGGCCACGTCGAAGTCGAGATAGTCGCGCTCCATGACGATCCCCCTCGTCAGGCGGGCCCGAGTTGCCGGCCCGGTCATTATGAGAAGAGTGTCGCAGGTGTCGGCTGATACATCGAGGGTGATACATCGAGGCCTTGGGGAGTAGCCTCCCGGCATGGTGGCGTGGCTCGAGGCGGCCGGCTGGCTCGGGGTGGCCATGCTGCTGCTCGTCCTGCTCCGACCGCAGCTGCGGCCCCGGCTGCCGGTACGCTCGCTCACCCTCCTCGGGTGGGTGCTGCTGGCGCTCTACGCGGGGTTCCGGCACGCGTGGCCGGTGCTCGGGCTGGCCGCCGTCCTGGCGCTCGTCGAGCTCTGGCGGTCAGTCCGGGCCACCCGTACGGGCCGCGGCGCGGTCTTCGAGGTGCTCGGGGTCGACGGTGACGACGAGTACCTGCGTCACGTGCTGCGGGTGCACGAGGCCGACATCCGCACGTTCAACCCGGGGTTCGTGCACGACCCGTTCACCGACGACATCTGCTACCTGGTCCTGCGCGGCGACGAGACGGTCGGCGTCGTGCTGATGCGTGACGCGGGTCATCGCACCGCGCAGATCGTCCTCGACTACGTCACCCCACGGCACCGCGACCTCTCGCCCGGCGAGTCCGTCTTCGGGCCGGACGGTCCGTTCCGGAAGCGGGGCTTCCGCCGGATGCGCGTGCCGCAGGGCATGGCCGCGCCCGACTACGAACGGCTCGGCTTCCGCCGGGACGGCGACACGTTCCTGCTCTGACCCCGCCACGGCGCTCGCTCCCCGGACGGCAGCCGATGCCCGCACGGGAGCCGGCTCGGCGGCATACCGGCTAGAGGACGAAGCGGAACAGCGGGCTGTCCGGCGGCACCCGTTCCACGTGTGGTGGGGCAGCCTCCATCCGGGCGAGCAGGCCCGGCAGGGTGGCCGGCGAACCGAGCTCGATCCCGACCAGGGCCGGGCCGGTCTCGCGGTTGTTGTGCTTGACGTACTCGAAGAGCGTGATGTCGTCGTCGGGGCCGAGCACCTCGTCGAGGAAGCGGCGCAGCGCCCCCGGCTCCTGGGGGAACTCGACGAGGAAGTAGTGCTTGCGCCCCTCGTGCACGAGAGCCCGCTCGACGACCTCGGCGTATCGGGTCACGTCGTTGTTGCCGCCGGAGACCACCGCGATGACGCTCTGGCCGGGCCGCACACCCAGGTCGGGCAGGGCCGTCGTCGCGAGCGCCCCGGCCGGCTCGGCGATGATCCCGTCGGTCTGGTAGAGCGCGAGCATCTCGACGCAGACCGCACCCTCGCTGACCGTGACCACCTCGCACCCGCTGTCGCGCACGATCGGGAAGGTCACCTCGCCGGCTCGGGACACCGCTGCGCCGTCGACGAAGGGGTCCACCTGCGGCAGGTCCACGGGCATCCCGGCGTCGAGGGCGGCGACCATGCTCGCGGCACCGGCCGGCTCGACCCCGACGATCCGCGTGCGCGGGTGTCGCTCGGCGAGCCAGGTGATCGTGCCGGCCAGCAGGCCGCCGCCACCGACCGGGACGACCACGACGTCGGGCGGCGCGCCGAGCTGCCCGACCGCCTCGCGGATGACCGTGCCCTGGCCGGCGACCGTACGTGGCTCGTCGAAGGCGTGCACCAGCGTCGCGCCGGTCCGCTCGGCGTCCGCGTATGCCGCCGCCGCCGCGCCGTCGTAGATGTCGCCTGCCAGGACGACCTCGACCCACTCGCCGCCGAGGTCACGCACCCGCTCCCGCTTCTGGCGCGGGGTGGTGCGCGGCAGGTAGACGCGGGCCCGGACGCCGAGGGTCGCGCAGGCGTGAGCCACCCCCTGCGCGTGGTTGCCGGCGCTGGCGCAGACGACGCCGCTCGCACGTTGCTCCGGGCTGAGGGCGGCGATGAAGTTCGAAGCCCCCCGGACCTTGTAGGAGCGCACCGTCTGGGCGTCCTCGCGCTTCAGGTGGACCTCGGCGCCGAGCAGGTCGGACAGCCGCCGGTTGCGCCGCAGCGGGGTGACGTGGGCCGTCGCGCCGAGCCGGCCGGCAGCGGCATCGACATCGGCGGCGCTGGGTCGCGGGCCCGGCACCGGTGCGCCGGTCAACCGGTCGGCCGGCACTTGCTCATGAACCGGTCCCGGTCGACGAGCGCGCGGTGCACCTCGCCGCTCGCGACCGTCTCACCGTTGGTGCCGGTCACGGTGACGAAGCACACGAGTCGGCGTCCGTCGCTGATCGGCTGGGCGCACGAGACCGAGACCTCCGCCCCGACGGGACTCGCCTTGACGTGCTCGAGCTTGACGAACGTGCCGACCGTCGTGTGGTCGGCGTCGGCGTGCGGTCGGCTCAGCTCGAAGGCGGCCGACTCGCACCAGGTGATGAGGCGAGGGGTCGCGAGCACCTCGAGGTCGCCGGTGCCGAGGGTGACGGCGGTGTCGGCGGGTGTCACCGTGTGCTGGAACGTGCGCATGGGCATGCGACCGAGTGTGGCAGACCGGCCCGGACCGCACCCCACGCCGTGCCGGGGCCGGGCGAGACGGAGGCGGCAGGCGTGTTGGCCGATGCCGTGGGGTGTGGCCTGACAGGCTGGACCCGTGTCCACGCATGTCTGGCTGCTCGCGGTGGCCCTCGGCATCACGGCGCTGCTCACCTGGGGCGCGGTGCTGCGCGACGAGCACGTCGTCGAGCGGATCACCAAGCCCACCTTCATGGTGCTGCTGGGCGGCCTGGCGTGGGCCCTCTACACCGACCAGCCGCCGGCCGACGCGCCGCGCATCGCGCCGCTGCTGGCCGGGCTCGGCCTCTCGCTCGTCGGTGACGTGCTGCTGCTGACCGCCACTGAACTACGCTTCCGATACGGCCTGCTCGTCTTCCTCGCGGCGCACGTCGCGTACGTGTGGGCCCTGCTGACCGTGCCGGGGCGCGGCGGCCTCCCGTGGCCGGTGCTGCCCGCCCTGCTGGTCGTGTCCTACCTGTACGGGCGGTTCGGCCGGCACGTCGTGCGTCACGCGGGCCCGGACCGGTTCGCCGTGTTCGCCTACGTGCTTGCCCTGGTGGCGCTGGTCCTGGTCGCGGCCGTCAGGGGAGACTGGGTCGTCATCGCGGGGTGCCTGCTCTTCCTCGTCTCGGACACGATCCTCGGGCACGACCGGTTCGTGCACGAGCGCCGCTGGGCACCGCTGGCCGTGATGGTCACCTACCAGGGCGCCCAGACGCTCATCGTCGTCGGCCTGCTCCGGTGACAGCCACGAGAACCGACACTGGTTGCAGTTGTCGTGGCCGTGGGGGGTGGTGGGCCACGAGAACCGACACCGGTTGCAGTTGTCGTGGCCGCGGGGGTGGGTGTGGCCGTGGACGGCGCGAAGCGGGTGGGTCCGGCTGCGCTAACCTTGGGCGCATGGCCGGCCTGCTGCTGCTCCTTCTGCGGCCGCGTTGACGAAAGTCGGGGCGTCCCGACATCAACGCGGCTTCCCCTCCCGTGCGAGGGGTTTTCTTTTGCCCACCCACGGGGCTCGACCCCGTGCACCCCGACAGCCCACGTGGCGCGGTGACGAGACACGAGAGACGACATGAACGAGCAGACGAGCCAGGCCACGACCACCGAGACGCCCTTCCGCTACACCGCGCAGCTAGCACAGCGGATCGAGCTCGCGTGGCAGGACCGGTGGGAGGAGGAGGGCACCTTCGACGCGCCCAACCCGGCCGGGCCGTGGGCCGAGCCCGACAAGGTGGCCGCCCGCGGGGAGAAGCTCTGCGTGCTCGACATGTTCCCCTACCCGTCCGGCGCCGGCCTGCACGTCGGGCACCCCCTCGGCTACATCGCCACCGACGTCTACAGCCGCTTCCACCGGATGCTCGGCCGCAACGTGCTGCATGCGCTGGGCTACGACGCGTTCGGCCTGCCCGCGGAGCAGTACGCCGTCCAGACCGGCCAGCATCCCCGCAAGACCACCGAGGAGAACATGGCCACGATGCGGCGCCAGCTGCGCCGCCTCGGCCTCGGCTTCGACAACCGGCGCACCTTCGCCACGATCGACCCGGACTACTACCGCTGGACGCAGTGGATCTTCCTGCAGATCTTCAATGCCTGGTATGACGCCGACGCGGTCCGCGCGGACGGCGGGCGGGGGCGGGCCCGCCCGATCGCCGACCTGGTGGCGCAGTTCGCCTCGGGCGAGCGGCCCCTGCCCGGTGGCGACAAGCGCGCCTGGGCCGACCTCTCCGACGCGGAGCAGGCCAGGGTGCTCGTCGGCTACCGGCTCGCCTACACCTCGGAAGCGCCGGTCAACTGGTGCCCGGGCCTCGGGACCGTCCTGTCCAACGAGGAGGTCACCAACGAAGGCCGTTCCGAGCGCGGCAACTTCCCGGTCTTCCGCCGCAACCTGTCGCAGTGGATGATGCGGATCACCGCGTACGCCGACCGGCTCGCCGACGACCTCGACCGGGTCGACTGGCCCGAGAAGGTCAAGCTCATGCAGCGCAACTGGATCGGCCGCTCGGCCGGTGCCCGGGTGACCTTCCCGGTGCGGGTCGCCTCGGGTCCCCGGGCCGGCACCACGACCGGCATCGAGGTCTTCACGACGCGGCCCGACACGCTCTTCGGCGCGACCTTCATGGTGCTCGCCCCGGAGCACCCCCTGATCGACTCACTCGTCCCCGAGGAGGGCTGGCCCGACGGCACGCACGAGGACTGGAAGGGGGCCGATGCGGAGGCGAGCGGCACGCCGAGGGCGGCGACAGCGGCATACCGACTGGCGGCCTCGCGCAAGTCCGAGGTCGAGCGGCAGAGCGAGGGCAAGGACAAGAGCGGCGTCTTCACCGGCAGCTTCGCGACGAACCCCGTGACGGGGCAACCGATCCCGGTCTTCGTGGCCGACTACGTCCTGATGGGCTACGGCACCGGCGCGATCATGGCGGTGCCGGGCCACGACGACCGCGACTTCGAGTACGCGAGCCGGTTCTCCATCCCGATCGTGCGGGTCGTCGCCCCCTCGGCGGACGAGGCTGACGCGCCGTTGGTCGAGGCCTTCGCCGGTGACGGGTTCGTGGTCAACTCGTCGTCCGAGGTCGCCGACCTCGACGGCCTGCCGGTCGAGGACGCCAAGGCGCGGATCATCGCCGCGCTGGAGCAGCGGGGGATCGGCGTCGGCACGGTCAACTACCGCATCCGAGACTGGCTCTTCTCCCGGCAGCGCTACTGGGGAGAGCCGTTCCCCGTCGTCTACGACGAGGAGGGAGTCGTGCACGCGCTCCCGGAGGAGCAGCTGCCGCTGACCCTGCCCGACGTGCCGGACTACTCGCCCAAGACGTTCGCCCCGGACGACGCGGCCAGCCTGCCGGAGCCGCCGCTGTCGCGGGTGCCGGAGTGGGTAGAGATCGAGCTCGACCTCGGCGACGGCAGGGGCGTGCGCCGCTGCCGCCGCGAGACGAACACGATGCCCAACTGGGCCGGCTCGTGCTGGTACTACCTGCGCTACCTCGACCCGGCCAACTCCGAGGCGCTCGTCGACCCCGCCAACGAGCGGTACTGGGTGGGCAAGCAGGCGACCCCGGTCGCGGGGGCCCCGGAGGGCACGAAGGACCCCGGTGGCGTCGACCTCTACGTCGGCGGCGTCGAGCACGCGGTGCTGCACCTGCTATACGCCCGGTTCTGGCACAAGGTGCTGTATGACCTGGGCCACCTGAGCAGCGAGGAGCCGTTCCGCACCTACTTCTCGCAGGGCTACATCCAGGCCCATGCATACACCGACTCGCGGGGGCAGTACGTCCCGGCCGCGGAGGTGCAGGAGCATCCGGGCGGCCCGGGGCAGGAGCCGACCTTCACCTGGCGCGGCGCGCCGGTCAATCGGGAGTACGGCAAGATCGGCAAGTCGCTGAAGAACTCCGTCAGCCCCGACGAGATGTACGACGCGTACGGCGCCGACACCTTCCGGGTCTACGAGATGTCGATGGGCCCGCTGGAGCTGTCCAAGCCTTGGGAGACCCGGGCCGTCGTCGGGGCGCAGCGGTTCCTGCAGCGCCTGTGGCGCAACGTGGTCGACGAGGAGACGGATGCGGTCGTGGTCGGTGACGTCCCGCCCGACCAGGCCCTGACGACCCAGCTGCACCGGACCATCCAGGGCGTGCGCGAGGACTTCGAGGGGCTGCGGTTCAACACCGCGATCGCCAAGCTCATCGAGCTGAACAACGCGGTGACCAAGCTCGACGTCGCCCCTCGCGAGGTGGTCGAGGCCATCGTGCTGATGGTCGCCCCGGTGGCGCCGCACATCGCCGAGGAGCTCTGGGCGCGGCTCGGGCATCCGGGCGGCATCGCCCACGCGGCCTTCCCGGTGGCCGACCCGAGCCGGATCATCGAGGAGCACGTCACCTGCGTCATCCAGATCAGGGGCAAGCTGCGCGACCGCGTCGAGGTGCCGCCCGACATCTCCGAGACCGAGCTGCAGGGGCTGGTGCTGGCTCGCGACAAGGTCCGGGCGGCCACCCCGGACGGCGTGCGCACCGTGATCGTGCGCGCGCCCAGGCTCGTCAACGTCGTGCCCATGTGACGCCGGCTAATGCCGCGGTTCGATGTAATGCCGCGGCGCAGGGGCTGCGGCAATACATCGAACCGGGTGGGTGAGGAGCGGGCGTGGACGTTCGGATCGTCACGGACTCGACGGCATACCTGCCCCCCGACCTGGCGCGCGAGCACGCGGTCACCGTCGTGCCGCTGCACGTCGTCGTCGGGGGGCAGGAGCACGTCGAGGGGGTCGGGATCACCGCGCAGGAGGTCGCCAAGGCGCTGCGCGAGCACACCGTCGTCACGACGTCGCGGCCCGCCCCGGAGGTCTTCCTCGACACCTACCGGCGTCTGGCCGACGAGGGCGCCACCAGCATCGTCTCGGTGCACCTGTCGGGGCAGATGTCCGGCACCGTGGAGTCCGCGCGGCTGGCGGCCGCCGACGCGCCGGTGCCCGTCGAGGTCCTCGACTCCGGCACCATCGGGATGGCGATGGGGTATGCCGCTCTCGCCGGTGCGCGGGCCGCTGCCGCGGGCGCGGGGCCGGGTGAGGTGCGGACCGCGATCGAGGCACGGCTGGGGCCCTCGCGGATCCTGTTCTACGTCCACACGCTCGAGCACCTGCGCCGGGGCGGGCGGATCGGCGCGGCGTCGGCGCTGCTCGGGTCGGCCCTCGCGATCAAGCCGATCCTGACCGTGCGGGACGGCCGGATCGTCCCGGTCGAGAAGGTCCGGACGGCGGCGCGGGCGATCGCCCGGATCGAGGCGCTCGTGGTCGAGCAGGTCCGGGCCGGGGGGACGGCCGTGGACCTGGCCGTGCACCACCTCGATGCGGCCGAGCGGGCCGAGGAGCTGGCCGCGCACCTGCGCGAACGCGTGCCGGAGGCCAGGGAGGTGCGCGTCCTCGAGCTCGGCGCGGTGGTGGGCGCCCACGTGGGGCCGAGCACACTGGCGATCGCCGTGTCGCCGCGGCCCGCAGAGCCCGTGGGCAGCGCACAACCGGAGAGTGGGCCCGGGTCCGAGGGCGACCCGTGACCGGTGGCTGGACGGTCGTCCTCTGGGCCGGGGCGGTCGCCGTCGCCTTCGTCGTCGGGTCGGTGAACCCGGCGACGATCATCGCCAGGGTCCTCGGCAAGGACGTGCGGGCCTCGGGGTCGGGAAACCCGGGCGCCACCAACGCCGGTCGGGTCCTGGGCCGCAAGTGGGGCGTCGTCGTGGGGGTGCTCGACGTCCTCAAGGGGCTGGTCCCGGTGCTCGTTGCGGGCCACCTGTGGGGCGCCCACCTTGCCTATGTCGTCGGGGTCGCCGCCGTGCTGGGACACGTGTACTCGCCGTTCCTGCACGGGCGTGGCGGCAAGGGGGTCGCGACCACGCTCGGCGCCATCCTCGGGGTGCACCCGTGGGTCGCGCTCGTGGTGCTCGTCGTCTTCGTGGTCGCGTTCGTGCTGACCAGGTGGGTGTCGGCCGGGTCGATCTGTGCTTCCGTCGGGCTGCTCGTCGCGGCCGGCGTCGTGGCCGTGGGCGGCGCCCCGGGGGACGCGTGGACGGTGGCCTGGCTCGTGGTGCTCGGGCTGCTCGTGCTGTGGCGGCACCGGAGCAACCTGGTCGGCTGGTGGCGCCAGCGACACCTGGGCTGACGGGTCGCACCCCGGGGCGGTGGTGGCCGGGCCGCACCTCCCGTCGGGAGCGGGGTGAGCGGGCCACGCCGTCGGTCGTTTCGCGGTTCCCGGTCGCCGGTGCCGCAACGTTCGGCGGCGAGTGGGTACCGGGGGTGGGGAAGGGGTCGGGGCACCGACGGCGCGTCGTCCGACGACATCCGTCGCGGACCGGGCGCCGGGTCTGGAGGTCATGTGGCGGAACACAGTGTGCGTGGCGGGCTCCCGTCTGCACGAAGGCAGTTCGCTCAGCGTCGGGTGTTGACGGCCCGGTTCGGTGCGACGAGAACCCGGCCCGGACCGGCGGCGGACCTGCTCTGGGGCGGTATGTCGCGAACGTCCCGCCCACGCCGAGCCGGCCGGCGGGACGGCGAACGGTCGCACCCCTTGACAGCCGGTCCCGGCCGACCTGTCATGGAGGAAGGCCGAGCTCTCGAACGTAACCTTCCTGGTCGACGGAGATGACCGAATGGCGAAGATGGAGCTGCGCCACGTGGGGAAGGTGTACGCCGACGGCACCCGTGCCGTGACCGACCTGAACCTGCAGGTCGAGAACGGCGAGTTCCTCGTCTTCGTCGGGCCGTCCGGCTGCGGCAAGACCACGGCGCTGCGCATGATCGCGGGCCTGGAGACGGTCACCGAGGGCGAGATCCTGATCGGCGACCGGGTGGTCAACCGCGTCCCGCCGCGCGACCGGGACGTCGCGATGGTCTTCCAGTCCTACGCCCTCTACCCGCACCTGAACGTGCACGACAACATCGGCTTCGGGCTGCAGCTGCGCAAGGTGCCCAAGGCCGAGCTCGACCGCCGCGTCGAGGAGGCGGCCCGGATCCTCGGGCTCACCGAGCAGCTTAAGCGGCGGCCCGGCAACCTCTCCGGGGGGCAGCGCCAGCGGGTGGCGATGGGACGGGCGATCGTGCGCCAGCCCCAGGCCTTCCTGATGGACGAGCCGCTGTCCAACCTCGACGCCAAGCTGCGGGTGCAGATGCGGGCCGAGATCGGCAAGCTCCAACGCGACCTGGCGGTGACCACGGTCTACGTCACCCACGACCAGACCGAGGCGATGACGCTGGGCCACCGGGTCGCGGTCATGCGCCGTGGGGTGCTGCAGCAGATCGCGCCCCCGCAGACCCTCTACGACCACCCCGAGAACCTGTTCGTCGCCGGGTTCATCGGCTCGCCGGCCATGAACTTCCTGCCGGCCACTGTGCACGCCGCACCGGGCGGTCACACGCTGACGACCGGCTCGCAGACGCTCGCCCTGCCGGAGGCGGTGCTCGCCCGCCGGCCGGCGCTGGCGGCATACGTCGACCGGGAGGTCGTGGTCGGGATCCGCCCGGAGGACATCGACGACGCGGCGCTGGCCGGGCCCCGGGAGGGCGCCACCCTGTCCGGCGACGTGGAGCTGGTCGAGCCGCTCGGCTCCGACATCCTGGTGCACCTGCTCGTGGACGCCCCGCAGGTGAGCCGGGCCGAGGGCATGTCCGAGCTGGTCGAGCTGAGCGCGGACGCCGGGGGAGCCGACCTGCCGGCCGGGCGGACCCGGGTGGTCGCACGGTTCAACCCGCGCAGCACGGTCCGCATCGGCGACCGGGCGCTGGTGGCCGTGGACACCGAGCGGCTGCACTTCTTCGACGGCGCCACCGGCGCCGCGATCTGGACCGAGACGAACCTGAGTTCCTAGGAGGAGACGTGGTATCTCGAAGCAAGAACCTGGCCGTGGCCGTCGTCGCGGCGGCGTCGCTGTGCACCCTGGCGGCCTGCAGCAGCGGCACCAGCCCGGCCCCGAGCTCCGGTGGTGGGACCAGCTCGTCGGCCGGCACGGGCGGCTCCGGGGCCCTGAAGGGAACCTCGTTCACCATCCTCGGCCAGTGGACCGGCGGTGAGCAGAAGGCGTTCCAGGCGGTCATCGACGCCTTCGACCAGCAGACCGGCGCCACCGGCCAGTACACGCCGGCGGCGGGCGGCAACGAGGCCGGCGTGCTCGGCACCAAGGTGGCCGGCGGCACCCCGCCGGACATCGCGATCCTCTCCCTGCCCGGTGCCATCGCGCAGTACGCCGGCTCGAACAAGATCTTCCCGGTGTCGGCCGCCACCCAGCAGGTCGTGGAGCAGAACTTCGCCTCCGAGTGGGGCAAGCTCGGCTCGTACAAGGGCAAGATGTACTGCGTCCCGGTGGACGCCTCCGACAAGTCCACGGTCTGGTACAACGCGACCCTGTTCAAGAACGCCGGCCTGACCGACACCCCGACCACCTGGGAGGGCCTGATCAAGGACGCGAAGACGCTGTCGGCCTCCGGGGTCAAGGTGCCGATCTCGGTCGGGGGCGGCGACGGCTGGACGCTGACCGACTGGTTCGAGAACGTCTACCTGCGCACCGCCGGGGTGGACAAGTACGACGCGCTGACCCAGCACCAGATCAAGTGGACCGACCCGACGGTTACCAAGGCGCTCGAGACCCTCAAGCAGGTCTGGGGCGACCCGCAGCTGATCGGGTCGCCGGCCGCGGCCGTCAAGGTGCCGTTCCCCGCGTCCGTGGACAACGTCTTCAAGGCCAACCCGACGTCGGCGATCGTCTACGAGGCCAGCTTCGTGGCGACCACGATCACCGGTGACAAGGACCCCTCGCCGGTCGGTACCGTCGCGAAGGTCTTCCCGTTCCCCTCGATCGACGGGTCCCAGCCGGTCGTCGAGGCGGCCGGCGACTTCGGCTGCGCGTTCACGCAGAACCCGGCCGCGGAGCAGTTCCTGGCCTACCTGGCCGGCCCGGAGGCAGCCACCACCCTGGTCTCCACCCAGGGCAGCGGGTTCCTGTCGGTGAACAAGAACGTCAAGGCGTCCGCCTACAACGACGCCACCTCGGCCCAGCTGGCCGAGCAGATGGTCAAGGTCGGCGACAACTTCCGGTTCGACATGTCCGACCAGACGCCGGCCGCGTTCGGCGGCACGCCGAACAAGGGCGAGTGGGCCGCGCTGCAGACCTTCCTGACCACCGGCAACGTCAAGGCCACCCAGGAGCAGCTCGAGAAGGACGCGACAGCGGCATACAAGTGAGCCCGGCGGTCGGCCCGAGGACGTCGACACCATGAAGGCGGACGAGCGGCTCCCCGGTGAGTCGCGCTGGGTGGCCGGGCTGTTCCTGCTCCCGGCCGCGATCTGGCTGGTGGCGATCGTGCTCTACCCGCTGGGCTACACGCTCGTGCGCAGCTTCTTCCACGACGGGGCTGTCGGACAGCCCACCTCGTTCGCCGGCCTGGACAACTACGCGCACATCTTCACCCAGGCCGACTCGTTCGAGGCCTTCCGGAACAACGTCATCTGGGTGGTGGTCGTCCCGGCGCTGGTCACCATCCTGGGTCTGGTCTTCGCGGTGCTCACCGAGCGGGTGCGCTGGGCCTCGGCCTTCAAGATCGTCGTGTTCACCCCGATGGCGATCTCGTTCCTTGCCGCGGGCATCACGTGGTCGCTGATCTACGTCGACGAGCCCAGCCAGGGCCTCGGCAACGCCGTGCTCACCGGCATCCGCGACACGTTCAACCCGAGCGTGTCCTACCCGGAGCTGCACCCGGTCGACGACACCGTGCTGTCCGGCTCCGGGAGCACCGGCTACACCACGGTGCGCGATGTCGCCGTGGGAGGTGGAAGTCCGACGCTGCTGCCGCTCGTCGGCCTCGACCTCACCGCGCCGCCGGCCGGCGCCGAGCAGGCCGTGGTGCCGCCGCCCGGCAGCGGGGTGTCGGGCACGGTCTGGAACGACTTCAAGCTGGGCGGGGGCGGGACCAGCGGCCAGATCGACCCCGGCGAGGTCGGGGTCCCGGGCCTGCAGGTCCAGGCCATCCGGGACGGGACCGTCGTGGCGACCAGCACCACCGCCGCCGACGGCACCTTCGGCTTCCCGGCGCTGCCGACCGGGACCTACCGGTTGAAGCTCCCGGCAAGCAACTTCGCCCCCGCCTACGCCGGGGTCTCGTGGCTGGGCCCGACCCTGATCACCCCGGCGATCATCGTCGCCTACCTGTGGATCTACACGGGCTTCGCGATGGTGCTGTTGGCCGCCGGCATGGCCGCCCTGCCCAGGGACGTGCTCGAGGCGGCGCGGATCGACGGCGCCACCGAGTGGCAGGTCTTCCGCCGGGTCACCATCCCGCTGCTGGCACCCGTGCTGCTGGTGGTGTTCGTGACGATGGTGATCAACGTGCTGAAGATCTTCGACATCGTCTTCGTGCTCCAGCAGCCGGCCGGCGGCAACGCGAGGTACGCCAACGTGCTGGCCGTCCAGCTCTACACCGAGTACGGCAACCTGCAGTTCGGCGCCGCCAGCGCCGTCGGGATCCTGCTGGTGGTCCTGGTGATCCCGGCGATGATCTTCCAGATCCACAACTTCCGCAAGGCGCAGCGGTGAGCCCGCGACGCGCGCCGTGCGCCCCGACCCGAAGGGGGCCGCGATGAGTGCCAGCGACACCGACCTGCTCACCGGTGCCATCAACCGCAGCCTGCCGGCGCGGCTGGTCGCCCGCGTCAGCGGCGGGCTGCTGCGGCTCTTCCTCGTCGCGGTGGCACTGCTCTGGATGGTGCCCACCTTCGGGCTGCTCGTGGAGTCCTTCCGCAACCCCGCGCAGTACGCGAACGGAGGCTGGTGGGACGCGCTCGTCCACCCGGCTCAGCTGACGGCGGGCAACTACGTTGCGCTGCTGCAGAACAGCACGATGATGTCCAGCTTCGTCAACACCATCGAGATCACCGTGCCGGCGACCGTCCTCGTGGTGCTCGTCGGCTCCGCCGCCGGGTACGCGTTCGCCTGGATGCAGTTCCCCGGCCGCGACGCGGTCTTCCTGATCGTCGTCGGCCTGCTGGTGATCCCGATCCAGATCGCGCTGATCCCGGTGGTCAAGCTCTACGCGCTGATGGGCATCTCCGGGTCGATCGTCTCGGTGGTCATCTTCCACGTGGGCTTCGGCCTGCCGTTCGCGATCTTCCTGCTGCGCAACTACTTCGCCGGCATCCCCCGCGACCTGATGGAGGCGGCCCGGATGGACGGCGCGAGCGAGGCCCGGATCTTCTTCCGGGTCATCCTGCCTCTTGGCATGCCGGCGATCGCGTCACTGGCCATCTTCCAGTTCCTCTGGGTGTGGAACGACCTGCTGGTCGCCCTGGTCTTCTCCAACGCCTCCAGCCAGCCGATCACGGTCGCGCTGGCCAGCCAGACCAGGCAGTTCGGCAGCAGCATCGACATCCTGGCGCCCGGTGCCTTCGTCTCGCTCGTGGTGCCCCTGATCGTGTTCCTGGCCTTCCAGCGCTACTTCGTCCAGGGTGTGATGGCCGGCTCGGTCAAGTAGCGCGGCCCACCGCAGCGGCAGGACGCGGATGCCGCCGAGCCGGCTCAGCGGCATACCGCTGGGTGGGTGGGGGCCCGGCCCCCACGTCGGGTGCCGGGTCAGTCCCGGCCCGGGACACTCGGGGGCGAACGCCGGACGAACCCGCCGCCACCTGCGCCGATGCCGCGCAGCCCGGCCGCGTTGTTGGACGGGAGTGGCGTGTTCGGGTCGGCGAGGAGGACCTGGTCACCGGCGGCGACACCGCGCACGACCTGTGCCCAGCCCCCGCCGACGGCACCGATCGTGACCGGGGCGGCGCGCGTCGTGCCGTTGGTCACCGTCGTCACGGTGCCGGTCTGTCCCGTGACGCCGGCCACGGCCGAGACGGGGACCCGGAGCACGTTCTGGGCAGTGGCGACCTCGACCGTGACCGTGGCCGTCGACCCCGTCGGCATCGAGGCCGGCGGGTCCGACACGACCACCCTCGCCGGGTAGGCCGGGGTCGAGGAGCCGCTCGTCGCCGGAAGCAGGTCGACCTCGCTGACGTGGCCCTTCACGGCCGAGACCGCGCCGGCGGGGGTGACCTCGGCGGACAGGCCGGCCTTGACCAGGGGCAGGTCCGCGAGGGGCACGTCGACCGTGACATCGACCGCGCCACCGCCGATGACGACGATCCCGGACTGCGGCGTCGCCGACTGGCCGGTGGTGAGCCCCACCTGCCCGACCACGCCCGCGATCGGGGCGGTCAGGGTGGCACCGTCGAGGTCCGCCTGCGCCTGGCCGACGCTCGCCTCGTCCTGCAGGATGGCTACCTCGTCACCGGCCACCCGCGTGGCCTGGTCGGTGGACCCGGCCCCTGCGGCAGCGCCGGATGTGGCGCGCTGGCCCACGAGGCCGACGGCCGCCTGGCCGGTTCCGGTCTGCTGCGGGTGTCCTCCCGTTCCGTTGCTCGAGCCGGCTGCGCTACCAGTCGACCTGGTGACGTCCTGGGCGGCTGCCGTCGCCGTCTGCTCGACCTGCGTGACGACCTTGGTCAGCCGGGCCGACACCGTGGCCAGCGACCGAGCCGCGCGTTGCTGTGCCCGCCGCACGTCCTGCAGTGCGGTGGCGCAGGCCTGAAGCTGCCGGACCGACGGGCCGGTCGGTCCGGGTGACGCGGTCCGTGGGGGGGTCCCGGTCGTCGGTGGCGCCGGTGCCGTGTGCGTCGGGACCGGTGTCGTGGTGGGGCTGGGGCCGGCCGGGGCGGTTGTCGTCGTGGGGCTGGGACCGGCCCAGGCGGTTGTCGTGGTGCCCGGTGACCCGGGGCCGGTCCGCGTCGCCGTGCTGCCGGTCGGGGGCGGGGTCGGTGTTCCGGTCAGCGCCACGTCGCGACTCGAGCGGGACGTGGAGGGGGCGCCGCTCCTGGAGCCTGCCGGCCCGGCAGGACCGCTCGCGGTGCCGAACACCCGAGCGCATGCGGTGGCGGCGGTGGTCGATGCCTCGGACGCAGCTTCCAGCGCCTTCTGCAGCGTCGAGGTGTCGATCCTCGGGGTGGCTCCGCCGGGCCTGCCCGTGGCCGAGCCGGAGCGACCGGACGCCGCCCAGCGCCCTGTCGATCCGGACTGCTGCGCGGTCGACGGGGAGGCGGCGCTCGACGCCCCCGCGCTCTGGTCCGCGGCAAGCGCGGCCCGGTCCTGGGCGAGGGTTGCCTGGGCGCTCTTGAGCGCCGACTGCAGGGCCGCAGGGTCGAGCGTGGCGAGCACCTGCCCTGCGGTCACGCGCTCTCCCACGGTGACCCGCACGCTGGTGACGTTCCCGGTGGTCGGGAAGGCCGCGGTCACCTGGCTCACGTGCCGTGCGGTACCTGCGAGGGAGAGGGTCTGGGTGACCGGACCCGTGGTGACACTCGCGACGCGCAGGTCGCCGGGGACGCTGCTCCGGGCGCTGGCGGCATACCCGCCGCCCACGACGAGTGCGACAGCTGCCGCGATGCTGGTAGCGAGCAGCCGGCGCCGCCGCCGCGCGCGCACCTCAGCCATTGAGGGTCGCCGCCCCCGAGGTGGTCGGACGAGGCCCGCCACGTCCGAAAAGCCCAGTCCTCGTGCAGGACCCGTTGACCGACGGCGCAAGCGTGATCGCCGAGGCCGTGAGGGCGCCAGTGTCGTCGGTCCTGCCCGCCGCGGTGAGACAGACACCGACCTTGACGGCCGCTGCGGCCGCCGGGGTCTGGGCGGTGAAGCGGGTGGAACTCGACCAGGTCACCGTGGCCTCCTGCGACGCAGCACCCCGGGCGGACCGGACCGTGAAGCTCCCCGAGCCGACTGCCGCGATGCTGCCGGCGACGCCCGGACGCGGCCCGCTGCGCGGACGCGCGGTGAACGACCGACGAGGCGTCGGTATGCCGCTGGGCCGGCTCGCTCCGGTCCGCCCGCCTCCGCCGCCCCTGCCGCTACCGAAGCCGAAGCCGGTGCAGCCGCCGGAGGTGGCGGGCCGGATCTCGACGGAGGTCGCCGCAACCGATGTCGTCCGGCTGGGTGTGGCCGAAGGGGTCGGGGTCCCACCGGGGCTCGTCCCGGTCGGTGGTACCGACACGGCGACGACACAGTCGCCCACCTTGAGCGCGGCAGCCGACGTGGCGCGCTGTTGGGTGAAGCGTGTCCTGGAGGTCCACGTCACGGCCGTCTGCGACGTCCGGGTCTGTACCTGCGCCGTCGACCCGGTCACCTCGGCAACCAGGCCGGACACGCCCGGAAAGCCGGCGCCGCCTCGACCTCCTGGCGAGCTCGCCTGCGGTGCAGGGGAGCCCCCGCTCGTGGGAGAGCTCGTCCCGGCGCCGGAGGCCGAGCTGCACCCGGCCAGCGCCAGACTCGCAGCGATCCCGATCGACAGCAGGACCACACGTCTCATCCTCATTCACTCCTCAGGGCGTCGATGGGGGCCAGCCGGGCCGCGCGGTTCGCGGGGTAGGCCCCGGCGGCCACTCCGATCACGAGTGAGACGACCAGCGCGCCCACGGCTGCCGGCGTCGAGATCGTCACGGGTTGGCTGATGAAGCGCGGCAGCACGACTGCCCCCACGAGTCCCACCGCCAGTCCCAGCAGGCCGCCGACGAGACCGAGGACGCTGGCCTCGACGAGGAACTGCCGCAGGATCGCACCGGGGGTCGCGC
Organism: Intrasporangium sp.; assembly: GCF_039812505.1. Taxonomy (GTDB): domain Bacteria; phylum Actinomycetota; class Actinomycetes; order Actinomycetales; family Dermatophilaceae; genus Intrasporangium_A. Next base: position 23,805 of record NZ_JBDIAQ010000041.1, read on the forward strand.
CCAGCGCCTTGCGCAGACCGATCTCACGCACTCGCTCGGTCACGGACACGAGCATGATGTTCATCACGCCGATCCCTCCTACCAGCAAGGAGATTCCGGCGATCCCCTCGAGCAGCACCGTGAGGATGTGCGCCGTCGTCGTGGCCGTCTGCACGAGCGAGGCCTGGCTGTTGACCTGGAAGTCGGCGGTCTGTGCCGTGACACCGTGCGCGGTCAGCAGGGCGTTGGTCGCCTCCTGGTAGGCGGCCGACAGGTCCGCCTGGCTGCGACCCTCGAGGTAGATCGAGGAGATGGCCGTGGTCCCGCCGGAGAAGGCGTCGGCGTAGGTGGTCGCGGGCAGCACCACCTGGTCGTCCTGGTCGCCACCGAGCGTCGTCCCGGCCGTGTTCAGCTCACCGATGACGGTCACGCTCAGGCCGCCGACCGTGACGGTCTGACCGACCGGGTTGCGCAGTCCCACCTCGGCCGCAGTCGTCGAGCCGATGACGGCCACGGGTGCCGACCCGGACAGCTCGGTCTGGGTGAAGAAGCGCCCGTCGGCCGTGCTGCGAGCGCGGACCTGGAGCCAGGCCGGTGTGGTGCCGACGATGCTCGTCGTCCAGGTGGTGCCGTTCCCGACGACGACCTGCTGCGAGGAGGTGACCGGGGCGACCGCGGCGATGTCAGGGGCCACGGCGGGGTCGGCCAGCATGGCGGCGTCGCTGCTCGTCAGGGTCGTGGCGGAGCCGCGGCCACTGCGGATGCCGCTCGTCGCCGTCGCGCTGCCGGGCGTCACCACGAGCAGGTTGGAGCCGAGCGCGTCGATCTGGCTGGCCACCTGCTGCTGGGCGCCCTGGCCCAGTCCCACGGTGAGGATCACTGCGGCGATGCCGATCAGGATCCCGAGCACGGTCAGCGCGGAACGCATCCGTCGGGTGCGGATCGCGTCGAAGGCGGTGCGCAACGTCTCGACCCAGGTCATGGTGCGCTCACCTGCGCCCCGCGCTCGTGACCCCGGTGAGTCCCGCGTCCTCGACGATCCGTCCGTCGAGGATGTGGATGACCCGTTGCGCCTGACGCGCGACCTCGGGCTCGTGGGTGATCAGCACGATGGTCCGACCCTCGGCGTGCAGCTCCGCGAAGAGTGCGAGCACCTCTGCCGTGGAGGAGGAGTCGAGGTTGCCGGTGGGTTCGTCGGCGAGCACCAGGCTGGGGTCGGTGACGAGGGCTCGGGCGACGGCCACCCGCTGCTGCTGCCCACCGCTCAGCTCTCCGGGCCGGTGGTCGACCCGGTCGCCGAGCCCGACATAGCCCAGGATCGACTCGGCCCGCTCCCGGCGCTCGGCGCGGGCAACCCCGGCATACACCAGCGGCAGCTCGACGTTGCGCCAGGCAGTGAGGGTGGCCAGCAGGTTGAACTGCTGGAAGACGAAGCCGATCCGACGGTTGCGCACCTCGGCGAGCCGGCTCTCGTCCATGGTGCTGACGTCCTCACCGGCGAGCGCATAGCGCCCCGAGGTGGGCACGTCGAGGCAACCGAGGATGTGCATCAGGGTCGACTTGCCCGAGCCGGACGGTCCCATTATCGCGACGTACTCGCCCTGGTCGATGACGAGGCTGACACCGCGCAGGGCCTCGACGGCGACCGGCCCGGTCCGGTACTCCTTGGTCACCTCGGCCAGCTCGAGGATCGGCTCGTTCATCGCTCAGCCCCCGGTCCGTGCGCCACCGGAACCGGACCGGCCGCCGAAGCCGCCGCCACCCCCGAAGCCGCCGCCACCCCCGAAACCGCCGCCGCCGAAGCTGCCTCGGCCACCGGTGCCGGGTGTGCCGCCTGTGCCGCCGCCACCCGTGCGCCCCAGCGCCGTCGGGAGCACGACCA
>NZ_JBDIAQ010000042.1:0-25592 GCF_039812505.1 Intrasporangium sp.
CCCGCGGTTCTCACCGGATGGTCACGGCCCCGCGGTACCCGTTCCCTGGGGGGATGCCGCTACCGCCCGCTTCAGGGCCTCCTTCAGCTTCTCCTGGGCCTGTCCGTATGCCGCGAAGTTGCCGTCCTTGAGCGCGGCCTGCCCCTCGGCGAAGGCGGCCTCGGCGTCCTTCAGGGCCTGCGTGAGGGCCGCCTGGTTCGGCTTGGCGGGCGGTTGTGCCGACTGGGTCGGGGCCGGCCCGCTCGTCGGCGGGGTCGCTCCCGGCGCGGGCGAGACGGGCGTCGTGGTGCCGGTGTCGCCGGCCTTCGCCCCCGACTGCCCGCCGAAGAGGTCGTTGAGGGCGTCGTCGAGCGAGCCGGCCCACGCGATCCGGTCCCCGAACGCGACGGCCACCGCCGACAGCAGCGGGTAGGACCCGGCCGCCTTGGCCTGGACGTAGATGGGCTGCACGTACAGCAGGCCGCCGCCGACCGGCAGGGTCAGCTGGTTGCCGAACGTGACCGAAGCCGCCCCCTGCTGCTGTGTCGTCGTGATGAACTGCGCGAGCGTCAGGGTCAGCTCGGGGTCCTTGGAGGTCACCGGGGAGGTCCGCATGGCGTTGAAGACCTGGCCGGGCCCGTTGACCGTGCCACCGGTCATCTCCAGCAGCCGCATCGTCCCGTACTCGGGCGACTTCTTGCCCGTCTGGTTGCCGGCGTCGCCGTCGGCGGCGAGGAAACCGGACAGGACCTGGCGGTCACCGGTCGGCATGAACGTCGAGGTCAGCGAGAAGGCCGGGCTGCCCTGTCCGGGCATCGCCAGGGACAGGTAGTACGGCGGCTGGAGCAGCTCCTCGTCGGCCGTGCTCTGCGTCGGGTCGTCCGGCACCCGCCAGAAGTTCTGGCCGGTGAAGAAGGTCGACGCGTCCCTGTCGTGGTATCGCGACAGCAGGGTGCGCTGCACCTTGAACAGGTCCTCCGGGTAGCGCAGGTGGGCCATCAGCGAGCCCTTGATGTCCGACAGCGGCTTGACCGACCCGGGGAAGATCTGCATCCACGCCTTGAGGACGGGGTCCTGCTCGTCCCACTCGTAGAGGGTCACCGTGCCGTCGTAGGCGTCGACGGTCGCCTTGACCGAGTTGCGCACGTAGTTGACCTGGCCGGCCTGCACCGCCCGCACCGACTCCCGGGTCCGGGTCACCGCGTCCTCGGTGACGACGTTGAGCGTCGTCATCTGCGAGTAGGGATAGGACGCCGAGGTGGTGTAGCCGTCCAGGATCCACAGCACCCGGCCGTCGACGACCGCCGGGTAGGCGTTGCCGTCCAGGGTGAGCCACGGCGCGACCCGCTGGACCCGCTCGCGCGGGGTGCGGTGGTCGAGGATCTTCGAGTCGGCCGTCACGGCGTCGGACAGGATGAAGTTCACCTCCTTGTACTTCATCGCGTAGGCGAGCCGGTTCACCCCCCCGAGCGGGACCCCGCCCTTGCCGGCATACGTGTTGGTGATCTCCCCCGTGCCGCTCGGGTCGGGGTAGTCGAACTCCTTCTTGCCGCCCCCGACGACCGAGTACTCCGGCGAGTTCTCCCCGAAGTAGATCCGCGGCTCGTACGGGTCGAGCGCCCCCTTGCGGCCGATCTGGCCCTCGAAGAAGGTGGGCCGCCCGTCGTCGTCGCGGGTGTTGCCCTTGGCCGCGACGACCCCGAAGCCGTGCGTGTAGACGGTGTGGTCGTTCAGCCAGTTGCGCTGCCCGTCCGGGATGCCGTTGAGGTCGATCTCGCGGGCCGCGATGACCGTGTCGGTCAGGGTCCCGTCGATCAGGTAGCGGTCGACGTCGAGCACGTCGGGGAACTGGTAGTAGCCCTTGCTCGCCTCGAGCTGCTTGAAGGTCGGGCTGACGATGTTGGGGTCGATCAGCCGGATGCCGGGGATCGTCGCCGCGTCGCCGCGCAGCTGCCCCGGCGCAGCGACCGTCTTCGTGTCGTAGGACTGGACCTTGACCGTGTCGAACCCGTAGGCGGCGCGGGTCGCGTCGATGTTGCGCTGGATGTAGGGCACCTCGAGCGACTTCTCCGACGGCTTGACCTTGAGCGACTGGACCAGCGCCGGGTAGATGGCCCCGACGGCGATGACGCAGACGACCAGGACCGCGACACCGACGATCGGCAGCCGCCACGACCGCGTCCAGATCGTGCTGACGAACAGGCCAGCACACATGATCGCGGCGATCGCCAGGATGGCCTTGGTCGGGATGACGGCGTGCGCCTCGGTGTACTGGATGCCCGTCATCCGCGTCGACTGGGCGGTGGCGAGGTTGTAGCGGTCGATCCAGAAGGCCACGGCGCGCACCAGGACGAGCACGGCGAGCAGGACCGACAGGTGCACGCGCGCCGCCTGGGTCGAGCGGGTGTGGGCGCCGATGACGATGCCGCCGTACAGGTAGTGCGTGAAGGCGGCCGCGATGATCGCGACGACCAGGACCATCGTCAGGAACCCGATGACGAAGTTGACCCACGGCAGGGTGAAGACGAAGAAGCCGATGTCCAGGCCGAACTCGGGGTCGGTCCGGCCGAAGGGCTGGCCGTTGACCCACATCTGGTAGGTGTCCCACTGGGTGGCGGCCGACAGGCCGGCGAAGAGCCCCAGCGCGAGGGGGGCGGCGATCGTCGCGGTCCGCCGCATCGGCTCGACGAGCTCGCGGTAGTGCTCCATCACCTGCGTCTCGGGGGAGGGCGCATAGATCGGCCGCACCCGATAGGCGATGTGGATGCTCGACCAGGCGAGCACCGCCATCACCAGCCCGGCGACGATGCCGAGCAGCAGCCGCGTCACGATCTGGGTGCGGAAGACCCCCACGAAGTCCACGGACTCGTACCAGAGCACCTCGGTCCAGAACTGCGCGACGATCGTCAGCAGCAGGATGACCGCGGCGGCGACGACCAGCGCGGTGACGAGCGGGCTGCGCGACGGTCGGTGCATCGCGCCCGCCGGCGGCGGACCCGAGGCCCCGTGGTCGCCGGAGGAACCCCTACCGGGGCTGAAGTCGCTGTCACTCACAGTGGGGCTGCCTCGGATCGCGCGGAACGGTACGCGGCAACGATAACCCGACCCAGGGACGGACCCCGTCCCTCCGGCACCCCCGACGGCCGCACGTGGCCCAGTTGTGACACGCCGGTATGCTGCCCGGCGCCCTGCGCGCCCCGTGCGGGCCGTCTCCGCGACCACTACGGCCCGCTGGAGGCATGGTGCCCGGGCGACCGGCCGGGGCCGCCGAGCGGGTGGGGCAGGATGGTGGGGTGCAGCCGACACCCGTCACGGACCCCCTCGCCCTCGTCGCCCTGGACACGGAGCGTCACGTCGCGATCCGCGGCTGGGACCAGCCGGCCCGGTTGTTCGCGCTCGTGCGCACCGCGGCGCTGCTCGAGCGCGAGCCGCACCTGCGCGGGCAGTTCCGTGCGGCGGACCTGCTGCCCGGCTCGCTGACTGCCGTCGAGCAGGAGGGCCTGCAGGCGACGAGCTCCATCGAGACGCTCATCGGCCGGATCGCGTGGCCGGACGAGGTGGACGGCTGCGCCTTCGCCGTCGAGCGGATGGTCGTCCCGCCGGAGGCCGAACGCGACCTGCCAGCCCGTCCCGACGACGCCGTCGAGGCTCTCGCGGCGCACCCGTCCCGTCAGGACGTGCGTCTGCTCGCCGCCGTGCTGCGCGGCGGCCGGTCCGTCTGTCTGCTCCGGCAGCGCGCCCACGACTCCGACGACGCCGTCGCGACCGGCCCGGACATCGCACCCGGGCTCGTCGCGGCTCTGCGGACGACCTTCGAGCCCTGACTGGTCGTTCAGCAGTGCGGCTGGCCGCCGGCCGCACCCCGGGCGATGGCCTCGACGGCGCCGACCGCCCCGTCGAAGGTGCCCACCTTGACCACCTGAAGCCCGTCCGGCACTTGCCCCACGACCTCGGGACAGTTCGCGGCCGGCGCCAGGAAGTACGACGCGCCGGCGTCCTTCGCCGCGACCATCTTCTGGCGGATGCCCCCGATCGGCCCCACCCGGGCCTGCTCGTCGATGGTGCCGGTCCCCGCGATGGCGGTGTTCCCGGTCAGCGCGCCGGGCGTCAGCTTGTCGTAGATCGCCAGGGCGAACATCAGCCCGGCCGAGGGCCCGCCGACGTCACCGGCGTTGATCGTCACGGTGACGGGGAAGTCGTGCTCGACACCGAGCAGGATCCCGATGGCCGTCCGGCCACCGCTCGCGCTGATCGTCGGGACCCGCACGCTCAGGGGCACGCCGGAGCGGGTGACCTCGATCGTCACGTCATCACCCGGGTCCACGCGCTGCAGCGCGTCCCGGATCACCTCGGGGTCACGGGCCGCCACCCCGTCGACGCTGACGATGCGGTCGCCCTTCTCGAGCAGGCCCTTGGCCTTGGAGGTGTCCAGCACCTGCGCCACGACGACGTGCGTCGGCACCTTCAGACCCACCGCCCGCAACGCCACGGCCTTGGCCTCCTGCTGGGAGTCGGCCATCTGGACCGCGCTCTCCTCGGCGACCTGCTGCTTGCTCGCCTGCGGGTCGAACATCTGGTCCACCGGGTAGACGTCGCGGGCCGGGTCGAGCCAGGCACCCAGCAGGTCCCAGGCGTCGACCGGGAACCCCGGCCCACCCTTGACCACCACGGTCAGGAAGCGCAGCGCGCCCTCGGTCGGGTAGGTCTTCCGGCCCGCGATGACGATGACCGGCTTGGTCGTGCCGCCGAGCTGCTCCTCACCGAGCGCGTTGAACGTCGGCCCGGGGCTGACGATGGCGTAGGGCAGGCGGACCAGGGACCCGGCCACGACCGCCGCGAGCAGGAGGAAGAACACGACGAGCACGGCGACGTTCCGGCGGCCCAGCCGCTCCCGACGGACCCTGCGGTGCGGGGCGGCGGGCGCGCCCTCCCCGTCTCCCGGGCCGGACTGCCCGGGAGGGCCCGCCGGGGTCGTCACGGCAGGCCGACCCATTCGTCCAGCCCGTCGGTGAAGCGCTGGTGCTTCCAGATCGGTACGGTCGCCTTGAGCTCGTCGACGAGCGCCCGGCAGACCTCGAAGGCCTCGGCCCGGTGCTCGGCGCTCACCGCCGCCACGATGGCCAGGTCGCCGACCGTCAGGTGGCCGACCCGGTGGACGACCGCGATCCGGACCGTGCGACCCGTTGCGTCGAGGCGCTCGGCGAGCTCGCGCGTACGGCTCGCAGCGAGGGGGTGCGCGGAGTAGTCGAGATGTATGACGCCCCTGCCCTCGTCGGTGTCGCGCACGGTCCCCACGAACACGCAGATCCCCCCGGCCCGCGGTGCCGCGACGCTGCGCAGCACCTCGTCCACGGACAGCGGTGCCTCACGGATCTCGGCCAGGGTGACGGTCACGCCCGTCATCGTATGCGGCTCGCACCGGCGCCGCCGACACGCGTATCCTCACGCAGGGGACCACCGCGCCGACGCTCGTGGCCTCGCCCGGGGAACTCGGCGCGCCGTTCGGTGGTTGTCTCGGAGCAGAAGCGACATTCCACCGAGGAGCATCATGGCAGACGACCGCGACCCCGCACCGTGGGAGGACGGCGGCGACGAGGACGAACCCTTCCGATTCCCGCCGGGGTTCGACCCGAGCGACCTCGGGGCGATGATCGAGCACGTCCTCGGCGAGTCCGCCAGGAACCCCGAGCTGGCCGACCTCATGCGTTCCATGGGGGTCGACCCGGACGACCCGCGCACCAAGGCCGCGATGCAGGCCCAGCTGCGGACCTTCATGCAGGCGCAGCAGTCGCCGACCGGCGCGCTCCAGCTCGCCGTCGAGACCGCCCGCCGCCACGTCATGAACGCCGAGGGCAACGACCTGCACGATGCCGCCGCCGTGCGCGCCGTCGCCGACTCGGTCCAGGTGGCCACGCTGTGGCTGGACGAGCAGACCACCCTGTCGGCACCGCAGTGGCGAGCCGCCGGGCTGAGCCGGGCCGAGTGGGTCGAGTCGACCATGCCGCGCTGGTTCGACCTGGTCGAGCCGGTCTCCGACGGCGTCACCGCCGCGACGTCGGCCGCCCTGCGCAAGCAGCTGGGCGAGCTGGGGCCGGGCGCCTTCGGCGGGGAGCTGCCGCCCGGACTGCCCCCGGGCTTCGACCCGGCGAAGATGCTCGAGCAGTGGGCGCCGATGCTGGGCAACCTGAGCCGGCAGATGTTCGCCGCGCAGCTCGGTCAGGCGGTCGGCACGCTCGCGGCAGAGGTCGTGACCGGCACCGAGGTGGGGCTGCCCATCACCGAGCCGGGGCTCGTGGCGCTGCTGCCCGGCAACGTCCGCGCCCTGGCGGAGTCGCTCGAGATCGACGAGACCCAGGTGCGGCTCTACCTCGCCGTCCGTGAGGCCGCCCGGGTCCGCCTGTTCTCGGAGGTGCCCTGGCTCGGCCCACAGCTGCTCGCGGCCGTGGCGGAGTACGCCCGCAACATCACGATCGACACCGACGCGATCGAGTCGGCCCTGACCAGCGTCGACCCCAGTGACCCCGAGGCGTTGCGCGCCGCGTTGCAGGGCAACCTGTTCACCCCCTCCCCGACCGCGGCGCAGAGGGTCGCCCTGGCCCGCCTGGAGACGCTCCTCGCGCTCGCCGAGGGCTGGGTCGACCACCTCACCCAGCGCACGACCGTGCGCCACCTGCCACAGTCCGCGGCACTCGCGGAGACGATTCGGCGCCGCCGGGTGGGAGGCGCCGCCCAGCGCACCTTCGCCGGCCTCGTCGGGCTCGAGCTGCGCCCCCGTCGCCTGCGCGACGCGGCCAACCTGTGGGCCGCGCTCGAGGACGCCGGGGGTGCCGCGTTGCGCGACGGCCGGTGGGCGCATCCCGACCTCGCCCCGACGGCCCACGATCTCGACGACCCCATCGGCTTCGTCGAGCGCGCCACCGGCCACGCCCCGGAGCCCGGCGGCGAAGGGCTGGAGGCCGACCTCGACTCCGTGCTGCGCGGCATCCTCGACGAGGCGGCTCGGTCCGGGCCACGTGGAGAGCAGCACGGCGACCGCCCCGAGCCCGGGGACGAGACCGGCCCGGGTCCGGCCGGGGGCCCAGGGGCGCCACCCCGCTGAGGGGCCCGCCGGAGCGGGGCCGGCGGCATACCTCCCTCGTCACGAGCCTTGGGTCAGGCCGGGCGCCGCGCCCGGGCCGCGCCGCAGCCGGCCGGCAGGCCCGTGACGAGATCCGGAGGACCGCCCGGTCCCGGGCGCGGCAACGGTGACGCGCCCACGCCCGACCGATCACGAATCCGTGCTCAGCGTGCCTTAGGGTTGTCCAAGTCCCGCACCCGTCCGATGGGTGCCAGCAACAAGGAGACACCAATGGCTGACGAGACCTACAAGGGCGAGTTCTACTGCGTCAAGTGCAAGGAGAAGCGCGAGGCGGAGGGCAGGGTCGTCGTGTCGGAGAACGGCCGTCGGATGGCCAAGGGCCAGTGCCCCGTCTGCGGTACGAACCTCAACCGCATCCTCGGCAAGGCCTGAGCGGCTCGCGGGCGTCTCGAGCGTCGGAGGGGCGGGACCCGGTGGCGGTCCCGCCCCTCTGCCTGTCCCGGCCCTGTGGACGACGGCCGCGGCGGGCCGGCCCGGCCTGCCAGTCTGGTGACCCAGCACCATTCGTCAGCCGCCCGGGAGAGCCCATGTCCGACCGACCCCGACTCAAACCGTGGCTGCGGCCGATCGTGCGGGGCGGCCACGAGGTGCAGTTCGGGTTCGCCGACGACGGCCTGATCGTCACCGGCATCTCGCCCGCCGAGGCCGACCTGCTCCGGTCGCTGGACGGCAGCCGCTCCCGGGCGCAGACCTTCGGCGACGCCTGCCATGCGGGCATCACGGCCACCCGGTGGCGTGAGCTGCTCGACCTGGCGCTGCGCCTCGACCTGATCGAGCCCGAGCGCCGGGACCTCGAGGTCGCTCCGGGCCGCCACGTCGTCGTCGACGGCACTGGGCCCCTGGCCGTCGAGGTGGGGCTGTTGCTGACCCGGCTCGGGGTCACTCGCGTCACCCAGGGCCGGCCGGCCGTCGACCTCGTGCTGGCCGACCCGTCCCGGGACCGCCCCGACCTCGTCCTGCTGATGGGCACCGAGGCGCTCGACCCACGCTGCGCCGAGGTCTGGTTCAGCCATCGGGTGCCCCACCTGCCGGTGGTGCCCCACAGCCGCGGGGTGACGATCGGGCCGGTCGTCGGCGGCGAGGTGAGCAGCCCGTGCCTGTGGTGCGTCGACCTGCACCGGGCCGACCGCGACCATGCGTGGGCCGCCGTGGTGCACGAGCTCGCCGGTGACGGGACGAGGGTGACCCCCGCCCCCTCGCCGGAGGTGCCCGGCCCCGGGGTCGTGCCCTTCGTCGCCGGCGGGGTGGCACTGCTCGCGCTGGGACTCCTGTCGGGGCAGGTGCCGCCTGCGGGCCTGGCCCTCGACGTGCGAGCGCCGTGGCCCAGGGTGGACCATCGCCGCTGGACCAGGCACCCGCGCTGCCACCACCACGGCGTGACGGCCGGCGCCCGCTGAGGCTGCCCGGCGTCGGGTGCCGCGTGTTCTACGCTCGGTTGGTGAGCACCATCAGCGCCGAGGCGACCGGGGGGTGGACGGATGACTGACCTGCCGCGTCGCGCGGTCGTGCGTTCGGTCAAGCTCGCCTCGGTGCCGCTGGGCTTCGCGGGCCGCACCGCGCTCGGCATCGGCAAGCGACTCGGCGGACGGCCCGCCGAGGTCGTGACGGCCGAGCTGCAGGCCCGCACCGCCCAGCAGCTGTTCCAGGTGCTCGGCGAGCTCAAGGGCGGGGCGATGAAGTTCGGCCAGGCGCTGTCGATCTTCGAGGCCGCTCTGCCCGAGGACCTGGCGGGGCCGTACCGGGCGATGCTGACCAAGCTGCAGGACAGCGCCCCGCCGATGCCGACCGCCTCCGTGCACCGGGTCCTCGCCGAGGACTTCGGGACCGCGTGGCGCGACCGGTTCCGCCACTTCGACGACGCGCCGGCGGCCAGCGCCTCGATCGGGCAGGTGCACCGGGCGGTATGGAGCGACGGTCGCGACGTGGCGGTCAAGATCCAGTACCCCGGGGCGGCCACGGCGCTGATGAGCGACCTGCGCCAGATCTCCCGGGTGACCAGGGTGGCGGCGGGCTGGATCCCGGGCATCGAGCTGGGGCCGATCCTCGACGAGCTGCGCGACCGGATGGCGGAGGAGCTCGACTACCGGCTCGAGGCCGACGCCCAGGCGACCTTCGCCGAGGCCTTCGCCGGTGACCCGCAGTTCGTCGTCCCGGACGTCGTCGACGGCACCCGCAGCGTCATCGTCTCCGAGTGGCTCGACGGCACCCCGCTCTCGCAGATCATCGCCAGGGGCACCCAGGCCGAACGCGACCACGCGGCCCAGCTCTACCTCGAGTTCCTGTTCGCCGGGCCGTCGCGGGCCGGCCTGCTGCACGCCGACCCGCATCCGGGCAACTTCCGGATCACCCCCGACGGTCGGCTCGGCGTCATCGACTTCGGTGCGGTGAAACGGCTGCCCGACGGTATGCCGCCGGAGATCGGGCAGCTGCTGACCATCGGTCTGCAGGGTGGCTCCGAGGCGCTGCTCGAGGGGCTGCGCGACACCGGCTTCGTCCGGCCCTCCATCGAGCTGGACCCGGACCGGCTGCTCGAGTTCCTCGAACCCTTCCTGGCTCCCCTGCGGACCGACACGTTCACCTTCAGCCGGGCCTGGCTGCGCAGTGTCTTCACCCACATCAACGACCCGCGGCAGCCCAACTTCGCGATCGGCTACAAGCTCAACCTGCCGCCGGAGTACCTGCTGATCCATCGCGTCTGGGGTGGCGGCATCGGGGTGCTGAGCCAGCTCGGGGGCACGGTACGAGGCCGGGAGGCGGTCAACGCACACCTGCCCGGCGCCCACCTGCCCCCGCTGGGTCCCTGACGGCGACCGCCCGCCGGGTCGCCCCCGAGGTCGTGCCGGCCCACGGCCGGCCGCCGACCCGGGACGCACGAACCGCGGGCGACTGGGTCGCCCGCGGTTCGCGGTCGGGTCGGTCCGGACTGGTTCTCGCCGGCCCCTCGGGGCCCGGTGCGTCACCGGTCGGCGTGACGACGGCTGCGGCGGATCTCCAGGGCGATCAACCGGGCGCTGCGGCGGATTCCGCTGCGGTCGCGTCGGTGGATGCGCTGGTCGATGCGGTCGCGGGCCAGCAGCTCTAGCTGGTGCATCGTTGTCTCCTGACGGGATTGTCCTGGTCGGTTCGGTTCGGTCACGCATGCGCGCGCCTCGGCGGTCATGCCGCGACCGGATGCTTTCGGGGGCGTCCCCTCGGTCGTTTCCGGGCCACGATCGCGCCCTGGACGATGAGCTGGCCGCCCCAGACGCCCCACGGCTCCTGACGCTCGAGGGCGCCGGCCAGGCACTGGGCCCGGGCCGGGCAGAGCCCGCACAGCGTCTTGGCGCTCTCGACGTCCTCGGGCCGTTCGGCGAACCACAGCTCCGCGTCGTGGTCGCGACAAGGAATGGTCGTGCCCTTGGCCTCGGCTCGGGTCCCGAGGTCGATCAGATCGCTCAGGGCCATCGCGTTCACCTCCATCTCGGGTGCGCCCGGGGTGTGGCGTACCGGTTCGTTCGTGCCGTGCTGCGAGAGTCCCGCGCCGGAGCGGGTCTCGGTCGTGCTCGTCATCCGGGGGGTCATCGGTGGTGTCCCGTATCTGTCGGGCGCCGGGTGCGGCGCTGGCGGTGATGATGGGTGGAGCGGCACGTGGTGCGGAATACACAAAGGCCGCGGACCCGGTGATGTCGGGTTCGCGGCCTGGAGAGGAGGCGCTTGGCCTGGATCAGACCGGTGGCCTCCCGAGGTGGGAGCGAACGACATCGATGGTCTTGTGGGTGCGGGCGTCGACAGGGCTGTCCCCGAAGGCCCGGACGTCGGCGACGACAATGGCCGTACCGAGGGCGACGAAGGGCACAGCAGTCCCCTGCAGCTTGACGCCCATGGCCGCCAGGAGGACCTGGCCGGCCGGACGCGCGACGACGCCGCAGCGCCCTGCACCCGTCGTGGTGATCATGGTGTTCGTGATCTTGATGCTCATCAGGCCAACCTCCTCCCGGCTCCGCGGACCCCAGCCGGCCACCTGAGCCGCTGGGCTGTCACCTGAAAAGCGTACGCGGCCGACCGAGCCCGCACCAACACATTTTCCGGATTCCGTCGAGCTTTTCTCAGCGAACCTCAAGGGTCAGCCGGATCCCCTGCGGGAGAGGGGGATTCGACCGCCGACTCGGTCGTACGGCCCTCGAGCAGGGCCAGCACGTCGGCGCCGTAGGCCGCTAGCTTCCGCACGCCCACGCCGCTGATCGCGGACAGCTCCGCTTCCGTGGCGGGCTCGCGCTCGGCGATGGCGGTGAGGGTGGCGTCCGTGAAGACCACGTAGGCCGGCACGCCCGCCGCCCGTGACACGGTCAGGCGCCAGTCACGCAGCCGTTCGAAGGTGGCCTCGTCGTAGGTCGGCGGACAGCCGGTGCACCGGCCGGTCTTGCGCTCGGCCGCCGTGCCGAGCGCGGCGCCGCACGAGCGGCACCGGGCCTGCTTGACGCCCTTGCCGGGGCGCCGCTTCGAGCCCGGACCCTCGGCGCCGACGTGGGCCTGGTCGCCGAGGACGGCCGACGCCGCCGCCAGGAAGCGCGAGGCGCGCCGGTTCCCGCGTGCCCCGGGGGTGCGGGACTCGGCGAAGGACAGCTCGAGCCGTCGCCGGGCGCGCGTCAGGCCCACGTAGAGCAGGCGACGTTCCTCCTCGATCGCCTCGAACCCCTCGGCCAGGGAGATCGGGATCAGGCCGTCGGAGCAGCCGACGAGGAACACGACGTCCCACTCGAGCCCCTTGGCGGCGTGCAGGCTGGCGAGCGTGACCCCCTGGACGGCGGGGGCGTGCTGTTCGGCGGCCCGGCGGTCGAGCTCGGCGACGAGCTCGGGCAGCCGGGCCTCGGGCACGGTCGCGGCCAGGTCGTCCGCCAGCTGCGCGAGTGCCCTGAGCGACTCCCATCGCTCGCGCACCGCCCCCGAGCCGCTCGGCGGCTCCGCCGTCCAGCCCGCCCCGGTCATGACGTCGCGGGCCAGGTGCCCCAACGGCTGCTCCCCGTCGTCGCTGCGAGCCGCGCCGCGCAGCAGCAGGATCGCATCGCGGACCTCCTTGCGGGCGAAGAACCGCTCGCCGCCCCGGACGAGATAGGGCACGCCCTCGTCGGCGAGGGCGTGCTCGACGGCCTCGGACTGCGCGTTGATGCGGAAGAGGACGGCGATCCGGCCGGCCGGCGTCCCCTCCTCGATCAGCGCGCGGGCCCGCGCCGCGACGGCCGCCGCCTCGGCCGGGTCGTCCGGGTGTCTCGTCAGGACGGGACGTGGCCCCGGCGCGCCCTGGGCCCGGAGCCGGACCGCCGCATCCCCGTCTGCTCGGGGAGCGCTCGCCACGATGCGGTTGGCCAGGTCCACGATCTCGGGTGAGGAACGGTAGTTGCGCACCAGCCGGACCACGGTCGCCTCCGGGAAGCGTCGCCGGAAGCCGAGCAGGTAGCGGGGGCTGGCACCGGTGAACGAGTAGATCGTCTGCGCCGGGTCGCCCACGACGCAGATGTCGGACCGCTCCCCCAGCCAGAGGTCGAGGAGGCGCTGCTGCAACGCGTTGACGTCCTGGTACTCGTCGACGACGAAGTGGCGGTACTGGTCGCGCACCGTCCTGGCCACGTCACCCCGGTCCGCGAGGATCCCGACGGTCAGCAGCAGCACGTCCTCGAAGTCGATCACCCCACGACGACGCTTCACCTCCTCGTAGGCGTCGATGACCCGCGCCATGCCGGTGACGTCGACCCCCGGCGGCTCGCGTCCGGCGGCGCGGGCTGCGCCCGGATAGCTCTCGGCGGTGAGCAGGCTGACCTTGGCCCACTCGATCTCGGCTGCCAGATCGCGGATCGCCGTGCGGTCGAAGCGCATCCCGAGCCGGTTCGCGGCCTCGGCCACCGCAGGGGCCTTCTGGGCGAGGACCTCGGGAGCAGCGCCGCCGACGGCTCGGGGCCAGAAGTAGTGCAGCTGGCGCAGGGCGGCCGCGTGGAAGGTCCGGGCCTGCACCCCAGCCACCCCGAGCTCCCGCAGCCGCGTGCGCATCTCGCCCGCCGCGCGGGCCGTGAAGGTCACCGCGAGCACCCGTTGCGGCTGGTGCAGCCCCGAGTGGACGGCATACGCGATCCGGTGTGTGACGGCTCGGGTCTTGCCCGTGCCCGCCCCGGCCAGCACGCACACCGGGCCCGGAGGGGCCGTCGCCACCTGCCGCTGCTCTGGGTCGAGGCCCGCCAGGACCGTGTCTGGCGTGATGAGCGGGTATGCCGCTGGGCTCGTCCCCGACATGACCCTCCTTGCGATGCCGTACCCCTCCATCCTCGCACCCGGTGGCGACGCCGCCCTCCGGCTCGGCTAGCCCCGGGCGGCGGACTCCACCGTCTCGCCGAGCCAGTGCTCGATCATCCGTTTCGCGATCGAGATGCCGACGGGCGCACGGACCTCGTGTCGCCGCAGCCGCGCCCGGTACTGGTCGCGGGTCATCCAGCAGGCCTCGGCCAGCTCGACGGGGTCGAGGTCGAGGTGGACCTCGGCGGTGCGGGCGGTGAAGCCGATCATCACCGACGACGGGAACGGCCACGGCTGGTTGCCCAGGTAGGTGACGTCCCCGACCACGATGCCGACCTCCTCGGCCACCTCGCGCGCGACGGCCTGCTCGAAGGACTCGCCCGGCTCGACGAACCCGGCCAGCACGGAGAAGCGCCCCTCGGGCCACCGGGACGACCGCCCGAACAGGAACCGGTCGTCCGGGTCGGTGACCGACATGATGACGGCGGGGTCGGTGCGGGGGTAGTGCTCGCTGCCGTCGGTCGGGCAGCGGCGCACCCAGCCCGCCTGGACCGGCTCGGTCGGGCTGCCGCAGAGCGAGCACCGCCCGTGGGTGCCGTGCCAGTTGGCGAGCGCGAGCGCCGTGGTGAATAGCCCGGCGTGGAGCGGGTCGAGCAGGTCGCCTGCCCGGCGCAGGGTGAGCCAGCCGTCGTCTAGCTCGTCGGAGCCGGGAGGTGGCAGGACGGCGATGTAGGCCCGCCCGTCGGGGCCGCGGCCGAGCGCCGCGGCCAGCAACGTCCGGTCGCCCGCCCGGGGTGCGCGCAGCGCCAGCGAGGCCCGGCCGTCCGCGACGACGACCTCGGCCCGGTCGCCGCGGATCTCGATCACCCGGGTGTCCGGATCGGCCAGCAGCACCTCGAGCAGCCGCGGGTCGCGACGCTCCAGGCCGGACCGGTCCAGAGTCGACGTCGTGAGCGCGAGGTCCTCGAGAATCCCGTGCGTCGTCATCACCCTCCCACCCTAGGTTCCCCGCTCCGCCTACGGTGGGGGGGTGTCCCGGAGTGCACTGCGTCTCGCCGCCCTCGCGAGCTCGGCCGTCCCCGGGCTCGACCCGGTCTCCGTCGTAGGGGTACCGGTACGGCCCGGCGACCGCCACGAGGTCGCGTTCGTCACGGACTCGCTTGACCGCGAGTGGGTCGTGCGCGTGGCGCGCACGGCCGCGGCCGGTGCCCTGCTCGAGGACGTGGGCACCCTCCTGCCGCTGCTGGCCCGTCGGCTCGAGGTCGCCGTCCCCGTGATCCGTGGCGTGTCGGCCGGGTCGGCCGGGCGGGCCGTCGTCCACGCCAGGGTGCCGGGCGTGCCGCTCGACTTCGCGGCACTTCCCCCCGCGGCCGCGCTCACGGCCGACGTCGGGCGCACCCTCGCCCACATCCACGACATCGACCGCGCCGTCTTCGAGGAGGCGGGTCGCCCGACCTACGACGCCGAGACGCACCGCAAGCGGCTGCTCTCCGAGCTCGACCGGGCCTCCACGTCCGGACACGTTCCACCCGGTCTGCTCGCCAGGTGGGAGCACCGCCTCGAGGATGTCTCCCGGTGGCGGTTCGCGCCCACTCCGGTGCACGGCTCCTACGCCGGGTCACACGTGCTGGCCGGCTTCGCGGACCAGGACGACGCCGGCAGCGGCCGGGTGCTCGGCGTGGTCGGCTGGGAGCAGGCCCGCGTAGGTGATCCAGCCGACGACTTCGCCGAGCTCGTCGGCCGCACCGACCGGACGGCACTGGACACCGTCCTCGAGGCCTACACCCAGTCCCGGACCGAGCCACCGGACCCGAACCTGCCGGCCCGGGCCCGACTGGCGGCGGAGATGTCGCTCGTGCACCGGCTCCTGGCCGCCCTCTCGGCGGGCGAGACCCGGCTCGTCGAGCACGCCTCGGCACGGCTGCAGGAGCTCGACGAACGGATCCGCGAGGCCGAGGAGCTCGCCCGGGCCGAGCGGCTCGAGGCCGAACGGGCCGCGATGCGCGAGCGGCATCGGGCGCGGCTCGAAGCGGCGGCGCAGCCGTCCGTGCAGGGGGTGCAGGTCGCAGCCGCGGAGCGTCGTCCCGAGGACGAGGCGACCCAGCCGTTCGCCCCCCCGAGCGCGCGACTCGAGCCCGAACCGGGTGGTCTGCGGCAAGCCGACGCGGCGCTGGACCCGCCGGGGGACGCGAGCCTGGGCGAGGCGCCGCACCTCGCGGAACGCTCTCCGGCCGGCGCGCCGGCGGCGACCGCGTCACCCTCCCCGACCGGCCCGTCGCCGTCTTCACCCGACCGGGTGCGACCGGACGAGGACGGGGATGCGGTCGACGACCGGCACGAGGGAGCGTCCCATTTCGTCACCTTGCAGCGGCGCGGGCCACGGGGCCCGGGGCCGGACGCCTGAGCGCGCGGCTGACCCGCGTACGATCCCGGCGGGCCCGGCCCGGACCTCGAACGGTCCGCGCTCCGGGGCTTACGGGGCGATGGTGGCCAGCAGCGCGGCGAGCTCGGTCTCCGGCGGTACCTCCGGGCGGACCGTGACGCCCCGGGAGGCGTAGTAGAAGGCGGCGTCGACGAACTCGGGCAACACTCCGCGCAGCCGGGCAAAGGCGGTGGCGTAGGCCGCGAGCTGGAGTGACCTGACGTGGGCCTCGCGGCCCGTGGGTGGCGCGCCGGTCTTCCAGTCCACGACGGTCCAGCCGCCGTCGTCGCGGGGGAAGACCGCGTCGATCCGGCCGCGGACGGCGATGCCGTCGATGACCGTCTCCACGGGCAGCTCGATCTCGACGGGGATGCGCTCGGCCCACTCGCTCGCGAGGAAGAGCTCCTTCATCCGGCGCAGGTCATGCCCGACCTCGGCCCCCTCGTCGGCGCTGCCGGGCAGGTCGAGCAGGTCGACCATCGCCGCGCGCCCGTAGTGCTCCTCGAGCCACGCGTGGAAGGCAGTGCCACGCCTGGCCGCGGCCGCCGGGGGCGCGGGCATCGGCCGCCTCAGGTGCATCGCGAAGGCCTCGGGGTCACGCGCCAGGGCGACGACGGCGGATGCCGACAGGTGCCCCGGAACGTCGACGACGGCCGGGCCCCGGTGTCTGCGGGCAGCCCGTTCGGCGAGCAGCAGACGCAGGTCGTCGAACCGGTCGTCGGCCACGGCCGGCAGGGGGTGGGCGGCGTCGGCGAGATCGATGACGCGGCCCGCGACGTCGAGCATGGCGGCCCGACGTTGGGCCATCGGGTCGTGCGGCCAGAGGGCCGAGACGGGCTCCGCGAGCAAGGGGTTGTCGGGCGACACACGCTGGCCCTTGTCGTTCGTCACCGGGTCGGGTGCGGCGGCCCAGTCACCTACGTCGAGGCTGCCGTCGAGCGCCTCCCTGATCTCCGTGAGGAAGCGCGAGTCGACGTTGACCGTCTTGCGGGAGGACCAGAAGTGGCTCGAGAGGAGCAGGTCGGTGCGGGCCCGGGTGAACGCGACGTAGGCGAGCCGGCGCTCCTCCGCCACGGCATGCCACCCTCCGGCGGTGACGAACTCGTCGATGTCCACCGCCAGCGACCTACGGTCGGCCGGTCGCCGCCAGTCGAGCACCGGCAGTCCGTCGCGGTCTCCCCGCAGCTCGTACGGCACCCCGTCCAGGCCGGTCAGCCAGCCCTTGTCGGTGACCTGCCCCTTGAGCCGCCACTCCCCGTCGACGTATGTCACCGATCTGGCCGCGTGGGACGGGAAGACGGACTCGACCAGTGCGGGGACGGCGACGGCGTCCCACTCCAGCCCCTTGGCGGCGTGGACCGTCAGCACCTGGACCGCGTCGCGGTCGGACTCGACGTGCCCGAGCTCGAGACCGCGCTCCTGGGACCTGGCCGCCTCGAGCCAGGCCAGGAACCCGGTCAGCGTGGGCCGGTCGGAGGTCATGGCAAAGCGGGCAGCGACGTCGGCGAACGCGTCGAGGTGGACCCGGGCGGTCGCAGCCGTGTGCTCGGGCCGGGACAGCACCTCGACGTCGAGGCCGAGCACGTGCTCGGCCTCGGCGACCACGTCGGCCAGCGGGAGCGCCGTGATCCGGCGCAGCGCTCGCACGACGCCTCCCAGTGCGGTCAACCGCGCGTGGGCCGTGTCGCTGAGCCGGGCCCCGCTGCCCGAGCGCCAGGCCGGGGACGGCAGGGGGTCGAGCGCCTCGACCAGGGTCGCCTCGTCGGTGCTGTCGGGGGACAGGTCGCTGCCACGGTCGCGGCCGACGCCACGAAGCTCACCGGCCCAGGCCCAGAGCGCGTCGAGGTCGGCCGGGCCCAGTCGGGCGACCGGGCCGGTGAGCAGCCGCATGAGCTGGTCACCGCGCGTCGGGTCGGCGGCTACGGACAGGGCCGCGACCAGGTCTGCGACCTCCGGAGTCATCAGCAGCCCCCCCAGACCCACGACCTCGACGGGCAGCCCTTCCCGGCGCAGCGCGTCCACGATGACCGGGAAGTGGGCGCGGCGCCGACACAGGACCGCCGCGGAGCGCCCCGTACGGGTACCGGCCGGGGTGCGCCACCGGCTGGCGATCCACTCGGCCACGTGCGTGGCCTCGTCGTCGAGGGACTCGAGCCGGGCCACCGTGACCGTGCCCGGGCCGGCACCCGGCCGCGGCGCGAGGGGCCGCACGTGGGTCGTGTGGAGCGGCCGGGAGGTGGCGTTGGCCACCTCGAGGATGCGCAGGTCGTTGCGCCAGCTCGTCGACAGGGGCAGCACCGCGGCGGGGGTGCCGTCATCGGCGAACTCGACGGGAAAGCGGGTCAAGGTCGTGGCGCTGGCCCCACGCCAGCCGTAGATCGACTGGTTCGGGTCGCCCACCGCGGTCAGCGCCACCGGGTCCTGGCCGCCGTGGAACAGGCTGCGCAGGAACGCGAGCTGGGCCTCCGAGGTGTCCTGGAACTCGTCGAGCAGCACCGCCCGGAACCGTTGCCGTTCGACCCGGCGCACGTCGGGAGCCGTGTCGACCAGACGGGCCGCGAGGGCCATCTGGTCCGCGAAGTCGACGGCGTCGCGCTCCCGCTTGAGGGCCAGGTAGTGCGCGACGATCGGCACCACGGCGCGTCGCTCCCGCAGGACGTCGAGCACGTCCCGTACTCGCGTCAGCGAGCCCTTGCCCGTCCCGTCGGGCAGCGCGTCGAGGTGGGCGATGACCTCGTCGAGGTAGCCGGTCAGGTCGCCGGGGTGCAGCAGGTGCTCGGCCATCTCACCGGCGAGCCCCATGACGGCCTCGATGATCGTCGACGCGGCCTTGCCGACCTCGTCCATGGCGCCGTCGTAACGCTCGACGGCCTCGGCCGCCAGCTGCCAGGCCCCGGCCTCGGTCAGGACGTGGTGCTCGGGCTCGATGCCGAGGCGCAGCGCGTGCTCACGCACCAGCCGGCCCGCGTAGGCGTGGTAGGTCAGCACGGTGGGCGTCCCGCCGAGGACCTCGACACCCGTGCCGTCATCGACCGGAGGGGCCCACAGCCCGGCGCGCGCGAGGGTGGACAGCCGGCTGGTGATCCGGGCGGACAGCTCGGCGGCCGCCTTGCGGGTGAAGGTCAGGCCGAGGACCTGGTCCGGCTCGACCTTGCCGTTGGCCACGAGCCAGACCACCCGGGCCGCCATGGTCTCGGTCTTGCCGGAGCCGGCCCCGGCGACCACGAGCAGCGGCTCGGGGCCGGCTTCGATGACCGCCTGCTGCTCGGCTGTCGGGTGCGGCAGGTCGAGCGCGGCGGCGATACCCCGGGCAGTGTGCCTCACAGGGCCTCACCCTCGGGTTGGACCGGGCAGGAGGTCCGCACCGGGCAGAGCTGACACCAGCTGCCCTGGACGGCCCGGAAGGTGGCGGCTCCCATGCCGGCCGCGGTCTCCGCGACGAGCCGGCCGGCCCAGCGCGGGTCGGCCGCCTCGGCCAGCGGGGACTGGCCCTGGACCGCTGGGCGCCGGCCGCTGAGCCCGGCCTTGCCGAGCTGGACGAGCGCGGCCCCACCCGAGGTGGTGCCGAGCTCGGCGAAGGCGCCGGACTCGACCGCAGCCTGGTAGGCGCCGAGCTGGCCGTGCTCGGCAAGCTCTGCCCCGGACGGCTTGGTCCCGCCGGTCTTCAGATCGACGATCCGCAGCCGCCCGGCCCGGTCCTGCTCGATCCGGTCGACCCGGCCCTTGAGCCGGGCGCGGTCGATCTGCACCGTGAAGCCGGCCTCGACGGCCACCTGCCGCCATCCCGAGGCGGCCGCGTCGGCCCGGTAGGCGACGAACCGCGCGATCATGTCATGTGCCTCGTCACGGGCTCGCTCGGTCAACCAGCCCGGGCCCAGTCCGAGGCGCCCCCACCTGCGGTCGAGCTCGGCGTGCAGGACGGCCGACTCGGCCTCGGGCTGGTCGGCGGCAATGTCGTGGACCAGGGTGCCGACGAGCTGGGAGCTGCGGGCGGGACCGTTGCCACCGACGGCGGACAGGAACCAGGAGAGGCCGCACTGGCGGAACCGCTCGACCTTGGACGGGGAGACCAGCACCGGCTCGTCGGGAGGGCGGACCGCGCGGTCGTCGCTGAGCTCGCGCAGCGCCCACCAGCTCTGCGGGTGGGCCCCGGCGACCCCGCCCCGCGCCGCATGGGCGAGCAGCACCGCCGCTGGTCGCGCCACGGCCGGGTCGGTGTTCGCGACGTCACGTCGCAGCTCGCCGACGAGCCCGGTCAGGGTCATCGGACGGTGCGGGTGGGTGTGCCTGCGCACCTCCGTGTCCAGCCCGTCCCCTGCCGGCGGGTCCACCAGGTCGAGGTATACCGAGGGCTGCTCGTCCTCGTTGCCCACCGCGGTCACGACCAGCCGTTCGGTCGTGCGGGTCAGGGCGACGTGCAGCAGCCTCGTCTCGTCGTAACGGACGGCGGTCTGGGCCGCCCGGAAGCTGTGCGGCCGGCCGGTCACGACGTCGACGAGCTCCTCCGAGCCGAGGACCGAACCACGCAGCCGCAGGTCGGGCCACACACCCTCCTGGACTCCGGCCACCACGACGATGCGCCACTGGCGACCGGCTGCGGTCTGGGGGGTGAGCAGCTGCACGGCCGGGCCGCTCTGCGCCCGCGCGAGCAGGGTGTCACCCGGGACGTCCTGACCCTCGACGTGGTCGAGGAAGGCATCCGGGCCGGCTTGCGGGAGCCGGTCGACGAAGGCGGCGGCCGCGTCGAACAGGCCCAGCACCGCATCGAGGTCACGGTCGGCGCGGCTGCCGGCCGCACCACCCGCGAGGGCGGCGCGTCGCCACGGCCCGGCCAGCCCGGTCGCGGCCCAGACCTCCCAAAGCACCGTCTCGGCCGTCGCGACGCGGTCGCGGCCACCGGAGCCGGTCACCCGTGCGGCCCGTGCACCGGCGTCGATCGCGGCAGCGATGCGGGCCGCCGGCGCGGCGGGCTCCCCGAGCGATCGAGCCCGGACCGGGTCCAGGAGCAGCCCGGCCAGCAGCTCGTCACTCGACCGTCCCCCACCTGCCTCCAGCTCCTCGCGGCGCAGGAGCCGACGGAGCCGACGCAGCGCCACTGGGTCGGCGCCGCCGATCGGCGACGTCACGAGATCGGCTGCGACCCTCGGGTCGAGGGCAGCGGCCGATCCGTGGCACCTCGCCGATGCGACGGCCAGCGCCACCCGCAGGATCGCCAGCAGCGGGCGGACGGCGATCTCGTCGCGCACGGGGGTCTCGGCCGTTGCGCTGGCGAGCGGGACCCCTGCGGTGGCCAGCAGCCGGCGCAGCAGCCCGGCCCGCGCAGCACCTCGCACGATGACCGCCATCTCGTCCCACGGCACCGCGTCGACGAGGTGGGCCCGGCGCAGGATGCCCGCGACGTGGGACGCCTCCTGGGCCGCCGAGCGCAACAGGGCCACCTCGAGCAGCCCGCCGGGCCGCGTGGCGCGCCACTCCCGCTGGGCCCCGCCGCCGAGCGCGCCGATCCGGCGCACGACCCGGTCGATGACCTCGCGCAGGGCGGCCGGGACGCGGTAGGAGTCCCGGAGCACGTGGCTCTCCCGGTCCTCCTCGCGGCCCAGCCCGACCCAGCCGTGGGCGAGGAACCCGGGGTCGGCCCCGCGGAAGGTCTGGACCGCGGCATCGGGGTCACCCAGCAGCACGATCCGCGGACCGGCCGATCCCACGACGGCCAGCAGCCGGGCCGCGGCCGAGGTGAGCTCCTGGGCGTCGTCGACGACCACGAGTGAGATCGCCTCGCGGAGCCGGTCGAGGGCGCGGCCGTCCTCGTCCAGCCGGTCGGCCGCGGCCGTGAGGACCCACGCCGGGTCGTAGGCGCCGTACCGCGAGAAGGCGGTGACCTGGTCGTACTCGCGCAGCAGGTGGGCCGCGGCGACCCACTCGGGACGGTCGCGCTCCTTGCCGAGCACGACCAGGTCGTCGGGACCCAGGCCGTGCTCGACGGCCCGCATGAGCAGGTCACGCAGCTCGGCCCGAAACCCTCGCGTGCCCAGTGCCGCCCGGAGCGCCTCGGGCCACTCGGGGCCCGGGGCGTCGCCGGCGGCGTGACCGGCCAGCAGGTCCCGCAGCACGACGTCCTGCTCGGGACCGCTCAGCAGCCGGGGTGCGGGATCGCCGCGCAGCGCGGCCTCGGACCGCAGCAGCGCGAAGCCGAAGGCCTGCCAGGTCCTCGCGAGCGGCTGGGTGCTCGTGCCCCCGAGGCGAGCGGTCACCCGGTCGCGCAGCGCAGCCGCGGCAGCGCGGCTCGAGGTGAGGGCGAGGCACCGGTCGGCCCGCTCCCCCGCGGCCACCTGCCGGGCGATGAGCTCGACGGCAAGCGTCGTCTTGCCGGTGCCCGGTCCGCCGAGGACCCGCCGCACCCGGGCCGACGACTCCAACACGGCGCGCTGGCTGTCGTCGAGCGGCGTCGACGGCGTGGCCGTGGCGGGTGCGCGGCGGAGGATGAGCACGAGAAGGATTCCATCATGCGGCACCGACAGAGCCTGTCGCGTCCTGGGGCGATGGCGGTGGGCCGAGGGCGCGTGCCCGGCCCGACCGCCTGTCCGGGAACGGCGACCCGCAGCGCTCGACCCGCGTCTGTTGACGGCCGTCGGTCCCCGCCCCGAACCCCACGAGAACCCACCCGAACGCAGTTCCCGTGGCACCGACCCGCCAAACCCCACGAGAACCCACCCCGAGAGCAGTTCCCGTGGCAGGCCGCAGCCACCCCGGCGCCCCGGCGCCACAGCGGCAGGCCGGTGAGCGGCATACCGCCTCAAGTGGCGACGAGCTCCACCTCGAACCCGCCGGGGCTCTCGAGGTAGGCGGCGTAGTGGTCCGGGCCACCCGCGTGCGGGTGCGCGTCGGCGAACAGCACCGACCACCCGTGCGCGGGGGCATCGGCGACCAGCGCGTCCACGTCGGCCGGGCTGCCGGCGTGGAACGCGAGGTGGTTCACGCCCGCCCGGCGCCGCTCGTGACCGCCAGGGGCGAGGTCGGGGCCGGACTCGACGACGACGTAGTGGCTGTCGAGCTCCCACGCGCGGCCCTGTCCCCAGTCGTCCCCGAGCCGGTAGCCGAGCCGGCCGAGCAGCCAGTCCCAGGCGGCGCCGTCGACCGCGACATCGTCCACCCAGATCTCGACGTGGTGGATCGCGCCCCTCGTCCGTGACGCGGCCGGCCCGGCCCACCGCGCGCGGGACATGTCGACCCTGGCCCCGGTCACGCGCCCGCCCACCATCGGGGTCCCCTCGGCTCGCCAGTGCTCGATCGCCTCACCGTCGTGGCACCGGGGCGGACGTCCGTCGGCGCGGATGACCCGCCACCACGGGACGTCCGAGCCGTACCGGCTCATCACGGCACCCACGTTGCGCGGTCCACCGTGACCGATCATCCGCGCGATGTCGCCGTAGGCGACGACCTGCCCCGACGGGATCTGCGCGACCAGGTCCAGGACGCGTTCGGCGTACTCCTCCAGGGTCATCCGAACCGCCCGGTCAGTACGGCGTCAGGGTCGGGTCGACCTGCTCGATCCAGGCGAGTATGCCGCCCTCGACGTTGGCGACGTCGCTGAACCCGGCGCGCAACGCCAGGCGGGTGGCCTCGGCCGACCGGCCGCCGACCTTGCAGTAGATCAGGATCCGCCGGTCCCGGGGCAGCTCGGCGAACGCCGCGCCGGACCGGAAGAGGTCGAGGTGGACCGGCACCGCGCCCGGTACCGCCGCGATGGCCCGCTCCTGCTCCCCCCGCACGTCGACCAGCAGCGGCGGGTCAGCGGAGGCGAGCGCGGCGGCGGCCGCACGCACGGTGACCGTGGGCACCGGCTCCTCACCTGCCGCGGCTGCCCCCGGCACCCCGCAGAACTCCACGTAGTCGACCAGCTCGGTGATGCTCGGGTGGGTCCCGCAGACCGGACAGTCCGGGTCGGCCCGCACGGTCAGGGTGTCCCATGTCTGGCGGAGCGCGTCGTGGACCAGGAGCCGGCCGAGCAGCGGCTCGCCGATCCCCAGGAGCAGCTTGACGGCCTCCGTGGACTGCACCGCCCCGATCGCGGCACACAGCACCCCGAGGACACCCCCCTCCGCGCAGCTGGGCACCGACCCGGGGGGCGGCGGCTGGGGGAAGACGCAACGGTAGCAGGGCCCGTGCCCGGCCCACCAGACGGAGACCTGCCCGTCGAAGCGCAGGATCGAGCCCCAGACGTGCGGCTTGCCGAGCATGACGCACGCGTCGTTGACGAGATACCGCGTCGGGAAGTTGTCGCTGCCGTCGACGACGACGTCGTAGTCCCCGATGACCGCCAGCGCGTTGCCCGAGTCGAGCCGCACGTCATGCCGGATGACGCTCACGTGTGGGTTCACGCGGTGGACGGCGGCCTCGGCCGACTCCGTCTTCGGTCGGCCGATGTCGGCGTCGGAGTGGATGACCTGGCGGTGCAGGTTGGTCAGGTCGACGACGTCGGTGTCCACCACGCCGATGGTGCCGACACCGGCCGCGGCCAGGTAGAGCAGCGCCGGGGACCCGAGCCCCCCGGCCCCCACCACGAGGACCCTCGAGGCGACCAGCCGTTCCTGGCCGTCCAGCCCGACGCCGGGGATCAGGACGTGGCGCGCGTACCGGGTGATCTCCGGCCCGGTCAGCCTGCGACCGGCCCGGACGATTCCCGCGCTTCCCATGGCCACACGGTACTGCTCGGTATGGTGAGAACGACATCGCGGGAGCCCCCGCCCCGGGCCTCCGGCACGACGAGAGGGATGCCGATGCCCCACGACCTGCACACCACCAGCCGCAGCCAGCGCCTGCCACGCACCGAGCGTCGTGCCCAGCTGCTGGAGGCGGCGCTCGGGGTGTTCACCGAGAACGGCTACCACCAGGCCGCCATGGACGACATCGCAGCCCGGGCCGGTGTGTCGAAACCGGTTCTCTACCAGCACTTCCCGGGCAAGCTGGAGCTGTACCTCGCGCTCGTCGACCGGCACGCGAGCGAGCTCGAGCAGCTGGTCCGCGATGCCTTGGCCCTCGATGACAACAAGGCGCGCATCCGCACGATGGTCGCGGCCTACTTCGACTTCGTCAGCCACGAGGGCGCCGCCTTCCGGCTCATCTTCGAGTCCGACCTCGCCAACGAGCCGGAGGTGCGTCGTCGCCTGGACCAGATCGTGCTCACCTGTGCCGAGGCGATGGCGGGCATCATCCGGGACGAGACCGAGCTCGGTCAGGAGGAGGCCGTCATGATCGGAGTCGGGCTGGTGGGCCTCGCCCAGACGGCCGCCCGGCACTGGCTGAGCCACGGCGACGCGATCTCGAAGGAGACCGCGACCCGCATCACCGGGGCGCTCATCCGGCGCGGGATCGCCGCGTTTCCCCTCGTGGCCCGGGGTGAGAGCGGCGACGGACGGGAGCCGGCCGCCGCGCCCGCTGGTTAAGGTGGCGACAGATGACAACGACCAGCACCCCAGCTAGCTACAACCATGAGGAAGGGATTGCCGTGGAGGTCAGGATCGGCGTGCAGCACTGCGCTCGCGAGATCGCCTTCGAGTCGATGATGACGCCGGACGAGCTTGCCGAGGCGGTGAAGGCCTCGCGCTCGGCAGAGGTCCTCGAGCTGGTCGACGACAAGGGCGGCCGGATCCTCGTGCCGAGCGTCGCCGTCGGGTACGTGACGACCGGCGCCGGGAAGAAGAGCGGGGTCGGGTTCGGCGCCCAGTGAGCGCGTCAGGTTCGGCGCCAGTGAGCGCGCCGCCCGGACCCGGCGCGCCGCCCGGACCCGGCGCG
>NZ_JBDIAQ010000043.1:0-25361 GCF_039812505.1 Intrasporangium sp.
ACCAGAGAGGCGAGCGAGGTCGACAGGTCGCAGGTCATGTCGCGGTGCCGTTGGTCAGATCGCAGGTCATGTCGCGGCTCGTACAGGATCCCCGCATGGCGATGGGCGCTCGCGCGACATGACGCGCTACCTGACCCAGGGCGCCATTCGACCTGCGACATGACGTGCTACCTGACCCAGGGCGCCATTCGACCCGCGACATGACGCGCTACCTGACCCAGGGCGCGACACGACACGCGACCCGACCACTACGGCGCGACATGACACGCGACCCGACGGCACCGGAGACCTCGACCCCGCACGAGCCCGGCCCGGTCAGAGACCGTCCACGACGACGGCGGCCAGGTTCAGGCAGGCCTCGTGCGTGCGCCGGCCGATCTTCAGCGGGTCGACCTGCAGGCCCGGGGCCAGGGCCGGGTCGTACGGGATGTCGACGACGGTCCGCACCCACTGCTCGAAGTGCTCGCGGGTGTGGACGCCGGTGCTCGGGTCGCCCCGGACCGTGGTGTGCGAGATTACGCAGACGGAGTTGCGCACGAGATCCTCGAGACCCATCGCCACGAGCGCGTCGAGGTTCTTGGCGGCGACGACGGAGGTGTCGTCCTTCAGCGACGTCGCGAACACCAGCAGGTCGGCGCGCCGGGCCGCCGCGAGCCAGTTCGGCGCGAGCCGGTTGTTGCCGGTGTCGATGACCATCATCGGGTAGAACCGCGACAGCTGGGTGTGCAGGTCCTCGAACTCCTGCTCCCCGATGATCCGCATCGCCTCGTCGTCGTCGGCCGAGGCGAGCACGTCGAACCCGAGCCCCCGCTGGTCCCGGACCCAGTGCTCGAGCTCGGACGTGCCGACGTTGGGGTCGCCAACAATGCGCGGCAGCCCGGCGAGCAGGTCCACGACCGTGCGGTGGTGACTCTGCGAGGGCGCGCGCATCCCCAGCGTGCCCTCGGTCTCGTTGTTGTCCCACGCGAGCACCGACCCGGACCGGTACCGGCCGAGGTAGGCCGCCAGCATCAGGGTCACCAGCGTCTTGCCGCCGCCGCCCTTGGTGTTGATCACCATGACCGTCCGGCGCCCGTTCAGCGGCCGCACGATGCGGTCGATCCGGTCGCGCTCGAACAGCTCGGCCCGGCTCGGCCCCAGCCCGAGCGCGCGCCGCAGCCCGGAGCTGGCCCGCAGCCGCTGGCGCTGGCCCTTCGAGCGCGCGGTGACCAGCTCGTCGGCGTGCGGCCCCGTGCGCACCCGCGCCATCGGGTATGCCGCCGAGCCGCCCTCCGCGCGTTCGCCCGCTGCCGTCCGGGGTGCCGTCGGCGGTGCGGACTCGACCGGTTCGGGGCTGACCGGGGAGACGACCGGAGCTGTCACCGGGGCGACGGGCTCGAACGTCGCCGGGTCTCCGAACGCGTCCTCGAACGAGTCATCGGCGAGGCGCCAGGAGGAGCCGGTGAACCGCAGCTGCACCGTCGGGGCGTCCACCACATGCAACGGCAGGTCCGCCGAGTCGAGGCGCCCAGCCGCGTCGACAGCCCGAGCCCGGCCCTCGGCCCGGTCGGTCCCGCCCGACGGCTCCGGCCACGGGGCGGCGCCATCCGGGGGCGCGCTGTCCGGGCCGTCCCCCACACCCTCCGGCTCGGCGAGATCCCGGCCGTCCGCGGCGCCATCCGGCTCCGCAAAGTCCCGGCCGTCCCCCACCCCATCCGCCTGCCTGAGATCCAAGCCGTCGCCCACACCCTCCGGCTGCGCAAAGTCCCGGCCGTCCCCCACCCCATCCGCCTGCCTGAGATCCAAACCGCCCGCCACACCCTCCGGCTCGGCGAGATCCCCGCCGCCCCCGGCGCCATCCGGCTCCGCAACGTGTGCTGTGGTGCCAACCGTGCTGTCGGGGTCATCCACGGGCGCGGCGCCGCCGACCCTCGGCGGCAGGGGCAGCTCGAACGCGCCCGGGACGGACGTGTTGGACGGGTAGCCGGGCAGCCCGCCGTGCCCCACGACGTCCCGTTCGGCCCGGTCCGTGGCGCCGCCCGTCGTGTCCTTGCCCATCGAGCCCTCCCTTGCCGTGCGCTGCCGCCGCAGATCGTCTCACCTTCCCCCCGACGGACAAACCCGGCCGCCCGGGTACGGCTGCACGGCGTGTCGGCGGGCTCGCGCCGCGGGCACCGGCACCCGGGCCCCCGCTACCATGAAACGCCGCATGATCTAGGAGGAGCCGGCCGTGGGAATCATCAACCGAGTCGAGCATGGGCTCGCCAAGGCTGTCCACGGTGCCTTCGCCAAGGCCTTCCGGTCGGAGGTCCAGCCCGTCGAGATCGCCTCGGCGATCCGGCGCGCCATGGACGACCGGGCCGCCCTGCTCGGTCACGGCCGGGCCATGGTGCCCAACCTCTACACCATCGAGCTGAGCCCCACCGACTACGGCCGGCTCGGCGACTACGAGGACGAGCTCGCCGACGACCTCGTCGCGGCGGCGCAGGAGCACGCCGAGTCGCAGGGCTACCAGCCGCACGGGCCCGTGCGGGTCACCCTCGTGCAGGGCGAGGGCCTCGAGACCGGTGTCTTCCGGGTGCGACCGGCGACCGCCAAACGGGTGGAGCCCTCACCTGCCCACCGGGCGTCCGAGCCGCCGCAGGGCAGGAGCAGCGCGGCGCCCGCAGCACCGCCCACCGCCGTCGCCGCGCCGGCCACCCCCCGCCCGGCCCGGGTGAACCCCTCGGCGCGGCCGTGGCTCGACATCGCCGGCGACCGCTACCCGCTGCTCGGCAGCCTGACCGTCGTCGGCCGCGACGAGAACGCCGACATCGTCGTCGACGACGCGGGCGTCTCCCGGCGGCACAGCGAGATCCGGGTGACCAACGACGGCCCGCACCTGGTCACCTCGATCCGCGACCTCAACTCGACCAACGGCACCTTCGTCAACGGCGACCGGATCACCACCCAGCGTCTGCGGGACGGCGACCGGATCACTATCGGGCGGACGTCGGCGACCTTCCGTGCGGGACGGCGGTGAGTGGCCCCGGATGAGCGAGCTGACCCTGACTCTGCTGCGGCTGGGCCTGCTGGCGCTGCTGTGGATCTTCATCTTCAGCATCGTCGGCGTGCTGCGCACCGACCTCTACGGCACGACCGTCTCACGGCGCAGCCAGCGCAAGGCCCGCAAGGCCCGGGAGCAGGAGGCGTCCGGCGCGCCGGGCGCTGCGGCAGCCGCGGGCCGGCCTGACGAGCCGCGCAAGGACCGCAAGCGGCGGCGGCGCGGGGTCCCCACCCAGCTGGTCGTGACCGAGGGCCCCCTGGCCGGCACCGCGCTGCCCCTGCGCGGCTCCGCGGTGCTGATCGGGCGCAACCCCGAGTGCACCCTGATCGTCGACGACGACTACGCCTCGGGCCGGCACTGCCGGGTCTATCCCGACGGCGACGGCTGGGTGGTCGAGGACCTCGGCTCGACGAACGGCACCTATCTCGGCCGCGAGCGCCTGAGCACCCCGCGCCCGGTCAAGGTCGGCTCGACCCTGCGCATCGGCACGACGGTCCTCGAGCTGCGGGGCTGATCGGATGCCCATCGCCCTGCGCTTCGCCGCGCGGTCCGACCTGGGGCTCGGGCCCAAGTCCCGCAACGAGGACTCGGGCTACGCCGGCCCGCACCTGCTGGTGCTGGCCGATGGCATGGGTGGGCACGCCGCCGGCGACGTCGCCTCGTCGATGATCGTCGGCGAGCTGGCCCCGCTCGACGACGAGGCCATCGGCGCTGACCAGGCCGTCGCACGGCTCGCAGAGGCGCTGCACCGCGCCAACGCCCGGCTCACCACGGCGATCCGCGAGAACGACGAGCTGAGCGGCATGGGCTCGACGACCATCGCGTTGCTGCGGGCCGGCAACAAGGTCGCGATGGCGCACATCGGCGACTCGCGGGCGTTCATGCTGCGCGGCGACAGCTTCGCCCAGATCACCAAGGACCACTCGTTCGTCCAGCAGCTCGTCGACGAGGGCCGGATCACCCGCGAGGAGGCCAGCCGCCACCCGCAGCGCTCCGTCGTCACCCGGGTGATGACCGGCCAGCCGGACGACGAGCCGGACATGTCGCTGCGCGAGGCGAAGGTCGGCGACCGGTTCCTGCTCT
Source organism: Intrasporangium sp. (assembly GCF_039812505.1). Classification (GTDB taxonomy): domain Bacteria; phylum Actinomycetota; class Actinomycetes; order Actinomycetales; family Dermatophilaceae; genus Intrasporangium_A. The sequence continues at coordinate 4,109 of NZ_JBDIAQ010000043.1, forward strand.
GCTCCGACGGCCTGTCCGACTTCGTCGGCGCCGACGTCATCGAGGAGATCCTGCGGGAGGCCCAGACCCCGGCCGACGCGGCCGACCGGTGCATCGCGGTCGCCCTGAAGGCGAGCACCCGCGACAACGTCACGGTCATCGTCGCCGACGTCGTCCCCTCCGACCGCGACCTGACCTCGACGACACCGCAGGTGGTCGGCGCCGCCCAGAACCGGCTGCGGGCCCGCACCCGGGCCATCCCGACCACGCCTGCCGAGAAGGCGGCCGCCCTCTCCCGGGCGGCGAACGGCCCCGCGACCGAGCCAGGCGACGTGGAGCCGGCCGAGCAGGAGACGCACGACCGACCCCGCTCCCGGCTGCTCCGCCGCAGCATCGCCGGTCTCGTCGTGCTCGCCGTGCTCGTCGCGGGCGGGTATGCCGCCTACGCCTGGTCGCAGAACCAGTACTTCGTGGCGGTCAAGGAGGGCAACGTGGCGATCTTCCGCGGCGTCTCCCAGGACCTCGGGCCGATCACGCTGCACCACCTCGAGCTGCGCAGCGAGATCCCGGTCAGCGAGCTGCCCGTCGACTTCCAGCGCTCCGTCGAGGCCACCATCCCCGCGCGGGACCTGCCCGACGCGATGGCCAAGGTGTCGACCCTGCGCACCGAGGCCGCGCGGTGCCGCACCTTCGCGGCAGCGGGCATCCCGTGCGGGAGCACGCCGGCCCCGGCGAGCACGCCCAGCGGCATACCGACCACGAGCCCCAGCGGCACCGCGACCCCCTCCACGAGCACCCCGTCCAAGTCCCCGTCGCCGAAGGTGAGCCGATGACGACGACCGTCGAGCCCGTGGCGCCACCCACCCGGCGCGGCCTCGAGCTGCTCCTGCTGCTGCTCGCGATCGCGATCGTGCTGCTCGCGTGGGTGTCGGTCGACCTCAACCGCAACGGCACCGTGCCGGCCAACATCGTCCCCGTCGCCGGGGGGCTGGTCTTCCTCGCGATCGTGGTGCACGTCGTGGTGCGCTGGCGAGCCGCCTACGCCGACCCGGTGCTGCTGCCGATAACGGTCTGCCTCAACGGCCTCGGACTGGTCATGATCCACCGGCTCGACCTCGCCGCGGGGAAGCTCGGCACCGACGGTAACGCCTACCGCCAGATCATCTGGACCGCCGTGGCCGTCGCGCTCGCCGTCGCCGTCATCGTGGTGCTGCGCGACCACCGGCTGCTGCGCCGGTTCACCTACTGGTCGCTGCTGGTCGGCTTCGTGCTGCTGCTGCTGCCGCTGCTGCCGGGCCTGGGCCGCACCGTCAACGGCTCGCGCATCTGGATCGGCGTCGGCGGGATGTCCTTCCAGCCGGGTGAGTTCGCCAAGATCGCCCTGGCGGTCTTCTTCGCGGGCTACCTCGTCGAGGCCCGCGACGTGCTCTCGCTCGCCGGCCGGAAGGTGCTCGGCTTCACCTTCCCCCGCGGCCGCGACCTCGGCCCGATCCTGGTCGCCTGGGTGCTCGCGCTGCTGATCCTCGTCTTCCAGAACGACCTCGGCACGGCGCTGCTCTTCTTCGGCCTGTTCGTCGCGATGCTCTACGTCGCGACCGAGCGGGTCTCGTGGATCGCCATCGGGCTGATCCTGTTCGCCGCCGCCGTCGCCTTCGCGCTGAGCACCTTCGCGCACTTCCAGACCCGGGTGACGCTGTGGCTCGACCCGTTCTCGGAGTCGAGCCTGAAGGCCTCCGACCAGCTCGCGAAGGGCCTGTGGGGGCTCGGCGCCGGCGGCCTGACCGGCACGGGGCTCGGCGCCGGGCGGCCCTACCTGACCCCGTTCGCCGAGAGCGACTTCATCTTCCCGAGCCTCGGCGAGGAGCTCGGCCTGTTCGGCGCGGTCGCGATCATCGTGCTCTACCTGCTGTTCGTCGAACGCGGCGTGCGCACCGCGCTCGGGGTCCGCGACGGATTCGGCAAGCTGCTCGCGATCGGGCTGTCCTTCTCGGTCGCCTTCCAGGTCTTCATCGTCATCGGCGGCGTCACCCGGGTCGTGCCCCTGACCGGGCTGACGACCCCGTTCCTCTCGCTCGGCGGGTCCTCGCTGCTGGCGAACTGGGTGATCATGACGATCCTGCTGCGGATCTCCGACCAGGCCCGCCGGCCGATGCCGGAGATCGACCTGACCACGCCCCGCAGCCCCGCCGCGGGCGATGCCACCCAGGTGGTGAAGCTGCCGTGAACGCCCCCGTGCGCCGCCTGTCCGTCGTGATCGCGCTGCTGTTCGTCGCCCTGCTCGTCGCCTCGACGTCGATCCAGTTCTTCCAGGCGCAGAGCCTGGCCGCGATGCCGGCCAACAAGCGCACCGTGCTCGACAACTACTCCCGTCAACGCGGCTCGATCCTCGTCGCGGGCAAGCCGATCGCCGAGTCCGTGCCCGTCGACGACCAGTACAAGTACCTGCGGCGCTACCCCATGGCCGAGCTCTACTCGCAGGTCACCGGCTTCTACTCCTTCGAGGTCGGCAACCCGTTCGGCCTGGAGCACGCCGCCGACGCCCTGCTGACCGGGCAGGCCGACACGCTGTTCGTCCAGCGCATCACCGACCTGATCACCGGTCGGCGCACGACCGGGGCCACCATCGAGCTGACCATCGACCCCCGGGCGCAGCAGGCCGCCGACGAGGCCCTCGGCCCGTCCCGCGGCGCGGTCGTGGCACTGAACCCGAAGACCGGCGCCATCCTCGCCATGGTCAGCCACCCCCAGTACAACCCCAACGCCCTGTCGAGCCACGACTTCCGCTCGGCCGCCAAGGCGTGGGAGAAGCTCAGGGACGACCCGGCCAAGCCGTTCCTGAACCGGACGATCGAGCAGGTCTACCCGCCCGGCTCGACCTTCAAGGTCGTCACCGCGGCGGCCGCCCTCGAGAACGGGCTGGTCACCGGCGCCCAGTCGCAGGTCCCCGGCCCGGCCCAGCTCGACCTGCCGCTGACCGACGTGACGCTGCCCACCGAGAACGGCCTGCCCTGCGGGCCGGGCAACAGGACGACCCTGGTGCACGCACTGGAGATCTCGTGCAACACCGCCTTCGGCGCCCTCGGGATGCAGCTCGGCGGCGAGAAGCTGCGCGCCCAGGCCGCCAAGTTCGGCTTCGGCGACACCCTCTCGGTCCCGATGCGGGTCGCGCCGAGCAGTGTCCCCGCCGACCTGAACGCCCCCCAGGTCGCCCAGTCCGCGATCGGCCAGTACGACGTGCGGACCACGCCGCTGCAGATGGCCCTCGTCGCCGCCGGGATCGCGAACCAGGGCCGGGTCATGACGCCCTACCTCGTCAGCCAGGTCCGCAGCGCCGACCTCGACGTCATCTCCGACGAGCCCAAGCCGCAGGAGCTCTCCCAGGCGGTCTCCCCCCGGACCGCCGAGATCGTCAAGGACATGATGGTCTCGGTGGTGGACCACGGCTCCGGCGCCCGCGCCCAGATCAGCGGGGTGCGGGTCGCGGGCAAGACCGGGACGGCCCAGCACGACCTGAGCAAGGCACCGCACGCCTGGTTCATCAGCTTCGCCCCGGCCGACGACCCCCAGATCGCGGTCGCGGTCATCGTCGAGTCCGGGGGGGTCACGCACAGCGAGGTCGGCGGTGGGCGGGTCGCGGCACCGATCGCGCGCGCCGTCATGGAGGCGGTGCTCCGCCGATGACGAGTCGTGGGGGACAATCCTGCAAACCTGTCGAAGAGACGATGCACCACACGGATGGGGTCCGGCTGTGTCAGAACGATCAGAGGTGGACGGCGTGAGCATCACCCCGCGTGTCCTCGGCGGACGCTACGAGGTGGGTCGGCTCATCGGGCGAGGCGGTATGGCCGACGTGTACCTGGGCCACGACACCAGGCTCGGGCGCACGGTCGCGATCAAGATGCTGCGCCCCGACCTGGCGCGCGACCCGAACTTCCTGACCAGGTTCCGACGCGAGGCCCAGTCGGCGGCCGGCCTGAACCACCCCGCGATCGTGGCGATCTACGACTCGGGTGAGGATGACGTCGAGTCCGCCGGCGGCACCGGGCTGCCCCTGGCCTACATCGTCATGGAGCACGTCGACGGCGTGACGCTGCGCGACCGCCTGGTCCGCGACGGCCCGCTCGAGCCCACCGAGGCGATCCGGATCACCGAGGGCATCCTCGACGCCCTCGGCTACAGCCACCGCATGGGCATCGTGCACCGCGACATCAAGCCCGGCAACGTGATGCTGACGGAGACCGGCGCGATCAAGGTCATGGACTTCGGCATCGCCCGGGCGGTCGCGGACAGCGCCGCGACGATGACCGCCACCCAGGCCGTCGTCGGCACCGCGCAGTACCTCTCACCCGAGCAGGCCCAGGGCCAGACGGTCGACGCGCGGACCGACCTCTACTCGACCGGGTGCGTGCTGTACGAGCTGCTCACCGGCCGCACCCCGTTCACGGGGGACTCACCGGTCGCGATCGCCTACCAGCACGTCGGGGAGCAGCCCCAACCGCCGAGCATCTGGAGCACGAGCGTGGGCGGCGACCTCGACGCGGTCACCCTGCACGCGCTGGCCAAGGAGCCCGAGTCCCGCTACCAGGACGCGGCCGCCTTCCGGCGCGACCTCGAGAACGTCCGCGCCGGTCGGCCGATCAGCGCGGCGGCCCGCGGGGCCGCGGCCGGATCGGGGGTCGCGGCGCCGACCCAGACCCTGCCCTCGGGTGGCACGCCGACCGCGGTGCAGACGGTCGTCGACGACGTCTCCAGGAGCACGGCCGACCTGCCGGCCGTCGGCCGGCCCGAGGAGGAGGCGCAGGCCGCGCGCAAGGGCAAGGGGCGCCGGACGGCCCTGATCACCGTGCTCGCCGTGATCGTGCTGACGGCCGTCGGCTGGGGTGCGATGACCTGGTTCGGCAACCAGACGCCGACGGTCGTGAGCACGACGGTGCCGAAGATCACCGGGCTGACCGAGCAGCAGGCCGAGGCTGCGCTCACCCAGCACCACCTGAAGGGAGCCGCCACGTCGGCCGCCGACAGCTCCGAGAAGGGCACCGTGTTCAGCCAGGACCCGGCCCAGGGGCAGACCGTCGATCAGGGCAGCACCGTCAGCTACGTCGTCTCGACCGGACCGGACACGGTGACCGTACCCGACGTCAAGGGCCTGTCGGCGGAGCTGGCCACCCAGACCCTGACCGACGAAGGGCTGACGGTCTCCGGCACCAAGGACGTCGACGACCCGTCGCAGGACAAGGGCAAGGTGGTCTCGACCAGCCCCGCGGCGGGGCAGACCGTCGACTCCGGCTCGTCGGTCACGCTCAACATCGCCTCGGGCAAGGTCAAGGTCCCCGACGACCTGGTCGGGCAGCAGTGGGCGGTCGTGTCGAACCGGCTGGCCAACGACTTCCACCTGGTCGCGGTCCCCGTGGACGTCTCCTCCAACGACAAGACTCCGGGCGAGGTGCTCAGCGTCGAGCACGCCGGCGAGGCGGTGGCGGTGGGTGCGCAGATCAAGGTCGAGGTGGCCCAGCGGCCGACCCCGACGGAGACCGTCACCGCGACGCAGACCGTGACGGCTCCGCCGCAGGGACCCACCACGCCGGGGGCGACCGGTACTCCCCAGGGCAACGGCGACGACTGACCGTTCCGGTGTCCGGGCTCAGCTGCGAGTTCAGCGCGGCTGAGCCGGGACCGGGCTCAGCCGGCCCCGCTCACCAGCGGGTTCAGACCGGCCGACCGGGCGACCGCCCCGTCGTCACCGCACAGGCCCAGGAAGTTGGCCAGCATCCGGTGCCCGCCCTGCGTGAGCACGCTCTCGGGGTGGAACTGCACGCCGTGCAGCGGCAGGTCGCGGTGGCGCAGGCTCATGACGACCCCAGAGGCCGTGTGGCCGGTGACGACGAGCTCGTCCGGCAGCGTGTCCGGCACGACCGTCAGCGAGTGGTAGCGCGTCGCCGTGAACGGCGAGGGCAGCCCTGCCAGGACACCGGTGCCGTCGTGCCACACGTCGGACGTCTTGCCGTGCAGCAGCTCGGGGGCCCGCCCGACGGTGGCGCCGAACGCCACCGCGAGGGCCTGGTGCCCGAGGCACACACCGAACAGGGGCCGGCCGGCGTCGGCACACGCGCGCACCAGGTCGACCGAGACGCCCGCCCCCTCGGGGGTGCCCGGCCCGGGGGAGATCAGCACGCCGTCGTATGCCGCCGAGTCCCCGGGCACGACCGCGTCGTTGCGCGCCACGTGGCAGTCGGCACCGAGCTGCTCCAGGTATCCGACGATCGTGTAGACGAAGCTGTCGTAGTTGTCGACGACGAGGATTCGCGGTCCCATGGCGGCAGGGTAACCCCGCCTGCCGCGGCGGCTCCGGTCCGGCTCAGCGGATGACCTGGGCGTGGGTGAGGTCGACGGCGCCGGAGTACGCGGGGAACTTGGCGTCGGCCTGGACGGCCACGTTCCAGCCGAGACCGACGGCGGCGACATACTGCTGGTAGATCTGGATCGTGGGGTCGGCCGCGAGGGAGCGCTCCATCCGCCCGGTGTCCCCGATCGCGGTGATGACGTACGGCGGGGAGTAGACGCGGCCCTGCAGGATGAGGGTGTTGCCGACGCACCGGACGGCGCTGGTGGAGATCACCCGCTGGTCCTGGATCATCATCGCCTCGGCGCCGCCGGACCACATCGCGTTGACGACGGCCTGGACGTCCTGCTGGTGCACGATGATGTCGTCGGCGGTGAACTCGTCCGGGAGCGAGTCGAGGCTGACCTTCGAGTCGGTGAGGGTGACGGCCACGGCCGGGCCGGTGACCGCGGTGGCGCCGGCCTGCACCGACAGGGTGGCGGCCTCGCGGGTGAGGGCCGCCAGGCGCGCGTCGCGCGGGGCGGCGCTCGCCGAGAGCTTGTCGACCTCGTCCTGCAGCTTGTCGATCCGCGCTCCTGTCGTCGCGACGTGCTCGTTGGCATCCAGGATCAGCTGCGGCAGGTCACGGTCGGCCCGCAGGTCGCTGCCCTCGGCGGCCCGGAAGCTCATCGCGAACATCAGCCCGGCGATGGCGGTGACGGCCGGCACCAGCAGGGTCCAGACCCGGATGCGACGCCGACTGCTCGGTCGGGCCCGGCGGCCCGGCGGCGCGGCCTGTTCCGGCGCGGCCTGTTCCGGCGCGGCGTCGTCGGGTGCCGCGTCGTCGGATGCGGTGGTATGCACGGTCTGGCCCCTTGTCCTGATCTAGGCTTGTCCCATTCTGACCCAAGGAGCGTGCAGTGCCCGAGTCCAAAGGCCGCGACAAGAAGGCGGCGGCATACACCCCGCCGCCGAAGAGCAGGAGCGCCGAGCCGAACCCGACGTGGTGGGCCCCGGCGTTCGTCACGCTGCTCATCGTCGGGCTGCTGTGGATCGTCGTGTACTACGTGACCGAGTACCGCTACCCGGTCTCCGCCCTGGGCCCGTGGAACCTCGGGGTGGGCTTCGCGCTGCTGATGGCCGGCTTCATCATGACGATGCGCTGGCGCTGACCCCGAGACGGCCGCCCAGCCACCCGGGGCACCGGCGCCCATCCCACCCTCCGTCGGCGGCACCTTCGGCGGTTGTCCACACTGGGCGGTTGTCCACACTGGGGACAAGTCCTGTGGATGTAGTTACATCGATGTGATTCATCCCCAGCTGTGGACATCCCTGTGGATGCCGCCCACGTCGGCGACGGGCCGGAACCCCCGCAGGCGCAGGCTGTTGCTGACCACGAAGACCGACGAGAAGGCCATCGCCGCACCGGCGAGCATCGGGTTGAGCAGCCCCGCGGCGGCCAGCGGCAGCGCGGCGACGTTGTACGCGAAGGCCCAGAACAGGTTGCCCTTGATGGTCCCCAGCGTGCGCCGCGCCAGCCGGATCGCGTCGGCCGCACTGCGCAGGTCGCCGCGCACGAGCGTCAGGTCGCTCGCCTCGATGGCGACGTCGGTTCCGGTGCCCATCGCCAGACCGAGGTCGGCCTGGGCCAGCGCAGCCGCGTCGTTGACACCGTCGCCGACCATCGCGACGACCTTGCCCTCGCCCTGCAGCCGTCGCACGACCTCGACCTTGTCCGCCGGCAGGACCTCTGCGATGACGTCGGCCGGGTCGATCCCGACCTCGGCAGCCACCGCCCGGGCTGCCCGCGCGTTGTCGCCGGTCAGCAGCACCGGACGCAGGCCGAGCCCGCGCAGCTCGGCGATCGCCTGGGCAGAGGTGGGCTTGACCGTGTCGCCGACCACGATGATGCCGCGCACCCGGCCGTCCCAGGCGACCTGCACGACCGTGAGGCCGTCCGCCTCGTGGGCGGCGCCCGCCTCGTCGAGCTCGGTGCAGCGCATGTCGTGCTGCCGGGTGACGAAGCCGGGGCGGCCGACGACGACGGCATGTGCCGCCGCGGCCAACGGGGCCTGCTCGCCGGGCAGATCCAGCCCGTTCGACGAGCCGTCGGCACCCACCCGACCAATGATTGGGGACCGCTCGACAGTGGGGGCGGAGACGGTGGCGGAGGTGGCGGCAACGAGGCCCTGCACGCCGAGACCCTCGACGTTGCTGAAGTCGCGCACCGCCGGCAGGGCACCGAAGCGCTCCCGGGCCGCGTCGGCGATGGCCCGGGCGATCGGGTGCTCCGAAGCATCCTCGAGCGCCCCGGCGAACCGGAGCACCTCGTCGGCGTCCTGACCGTCGGCGGCCTGCACCGACACGAGCGCCATCCGTCCGGTCGTCACGGTGCCGGTCTTGTCCAGCACGACGGTGTCGACCCGGCGCGTCGACTCGAGCACCTCGGGACCCTTGATCAGGATGCCGAGCTGAGCGCCGCGGCCGGTCCCGACCATGAGTGCGGTCGGGGTGGCCAGGCCGAGCGCGCACGGGCAGGCGATGATGAGCACCGCGACCGCAGCCGTGAAGGCAGCCGTCGCCCCGGCCCCGGTCACGAGCCAGAAGACCAGCGTCGCGGCGGCGAGCAGGATGACGATCGGCACGAAGATCCCCGAGATCCGGTCGGCGAGCCGTTGCACCTGGGCCTTGCCGTTCTGGGCCTCCTCGACGAGCCGGGCCATCTGGGCCAGCTGGGTGTCGGCCCCGACCCGGGTGGCCCGCACGACCAGCCGCCCGCCGGCGTTCACCGTGGCGCCCGTGACCGCGTCGCCGACCCCGACCTCGACCGGCACGGGCTCACCGGTCAGCATCGAGGCGTCGACCGCGGAGCTGCCCTCCTCGACGACCCCGTCGGTGGCGACCTTCTCGCCCGGGCGCACGACGAACCGGTCGCCGACGGCGAGCTGCTCGGTCGGGACGCGCTCCTCGCGGACCCCGGCCGGACCCTGGCGCAGCACCCCGACGTCCTTGCTGCCCAGCTCGAGCAGCGCGCGCAGCGCCGCCCCCGCCTGACGCTTCGACCGCGCCTCGAAGTAGCGGCCGGCCAGGATGAAGGTGGTGACCCCGGCCGCGACCTCGAGGTAGATGTTGCCCGCTCCGTCGCCGCGCGCGATGGTCAGCTCGAACGGGTGGGTCATCCCCGGCATCCCGGCCGTGCCGAGGAACAGCGCGTAGAGCGACCAGCCGAAGGCGGCCAGGGTGCCCATCGAGATGAGCGTGTCCATCGTCGTGGTGCGGTGGCGCAGGTTGACCCACGCCGCGCGGTGGAACGGCCAGGCGCCCCAGACGACGACGGGCGCCGCGAGGGTCAGCGACAGCCACTGCCAGTTGCGGAACTGCAGCGCCGGCACCATGGCCAGCACGATGACCGGGATGCTGAGCGCGGCCGAGACGAGCAGCCGCTGCCGCAGCGAGCGCACGTGCTCGTCGGCCGGTTTCGCCTCGTCCGCGGACCCGGCGCCGACGGGAGAGGCGGTGGGTGCGGGAGGCAGCTCGGCGGCATACCCCGCCGCTTCGACGACGTGCACGAGGTCGGCCGGGGTCAGCGACTGCGGGAAGGTGACCTTCGCCTTCTCGGTCGCATAGTTGACCGTCGCCGTGACGCCGGCCACCTTGTTCAGCTTGCGCTCGATGCGGTTGGCGCACGACGCGCACGTCATGCCGCTGATGGACAGCTCGACGGCGCTGGTGGCGGGCTGACCGAGCTGGTCGGTCACGGAGCTCATGGTGTCCTCACTTCGATGGGTATGCCGCTCAGCCGGCTCCCGGGCGTGCGTGGCCGCGGGAGCCGGCCGGGTGCTCAGACGAGCTGGTAGCCGGCCTCCTCGACGGCGGCCTTGACCGCGGCCGCGTCGATCGGGTCGGCGCTGGTGATGGTCAGGGCGCCGGTGTCGAGCACGACGGCGACGTCCTCGACGCCGGGGATCTCCTGGACCTCCTCGGTGACCGAGGCGACGCAGTGGCCGCAGGTCATGCCGGTGACGGTGTAGGTGGCGGTCTGGCTCATGTGGGGTGCCTTTCTCAGGGTTGGGGGTTGGGAGCGGTCAGGAGCGCACGAGGCGGGCGATGGCCTCGGAGGCCTCCTGGATCTTGTGGTCGGCCTCGGGTCCGCCGTGGCGGGCCGCCTCGAGGACGCAGTGGTTGAGGTGCTCGTCGAGCAGCTTGAGCGAGAAGGCCTGCAGGGCCTTGGTCATCGCGGAGACCTGGGTGAGGATGTCGATGCAGTACTGCTCGTCCTCGACCATGCGCTGCAGCCCGCGGGCCTGGCCCTCGATGCGGCGCAGGCGCTTGAGGTAGTCGTCCCTGGTCCTGTTGTGGATGTAGCTGTGCTCGTGCCGCGGGGCCGGGGTCTCGGTGGTCGACGGCTCGGTGGTCGACGGCTCGGCGACCGATGGCTCGGCCAGGTCGGGGGTGGTCACGGTGTCGGTCATGTCTGGTCCTCTCGCTCGCCCTCGACATCTACACTATACCCCCCTAGGGTAGATTGACAACCGTGCGCCACGGCTGCGGGGCCCGGTCTCGAGGGTCAGCGGCCCCGGAACGCGGTCAGCTCGCGGATCGTCTCGGGGACGGTCAGGTACTTGGCGTAGGCGAGCGCCGCCACGACCAGGAACAGGATGACCAGGCCGGACCACGCGAGCGCAGGCAGCGAGCGGCGCCGGGCCAGCACCAGGACCCCGGCCCCGGCCAGGCCGACGACGAAGCCGCCGAGGTGGGCCTGCCAGGCGATGTTGGGGATGATGAACCCGATCGCGGCGTTGAGCAGCACGATGCCGTAGATGCCGGCCACCGACCGGTTGAGGTGCCGGTTGAGCACGATGAGCGCGCCGAAGAGCCCGAAGATGGCACCGGATGCCCCGACGACGGGGGTCAGCCAGGCGGCGTCCTGGCCACTCACCAGGCCGATGAACGTCGGGTTGCCGGCCAGCAGGAGCACGCCGACCTGCCCGCCGATGCCGCTGACCAGGTAGACCGCGAGGAACCGGCCGCGCCCCATGAGCGGCTCGAGGTAGGAGCCGATGATGTACAGCGCGTACATGTTGAAGCCGATGTGCATGAGCGAGCGCGGCGAGTGCAGGAACATCGCCGTCACGAAGCGCCACGGCTCGACCCACCCGGCCACCGGGGCGAAGGCGAAGTCGTTGGTGACGCCCGGCGAGACCCACTGGATCAGGAAGATGGCGACGCAGATGCCGATCAGGGTGAAGGTGACGACGGGACGTCCGTCGGTGACCCGCCCACCGAGGACGGTCTGCTGCCGCCGCGAGGTGCGCGCCGCCTCACGCACGCAGTCGACGCACTGGATCCCGACGGGGGCCGGCCGCTGGCAGTCGGGGCAGGCGGGGCGGCCACACCGCTGGCAGCGGACGTACGCCTCCCGGTCGGGGTGCCGGGGGCACACCGGCGGGGCGGCAGGCTGATGGCCGGCCCACGAAGGGATCGGGGGCTGGCCACCGGCACCGTTGTCCGCCAAGAAGGCTCAGTCCTCGATGCTGACGGAGTTGATGACCACGTCCTGGACCGGCTTGTCGTTGGCGCCGGTCTTGACCTTGCCGATCTCGTCGACGACCTTGCGGGACGCCTCGTCGGTGACCTCGCCGAAGATCGTGTGCTTGCCCTGCAGCCACGTGGTGGCCGCGGTCGTGATGAAGAACTGCGAGCCGTTGGTGCCCTTGCCCATCCGCTTGCCGGCATTCGCCATCGCCAGGACGTAGGGCTTGGTGAAGTCCTTGTCCGGGTGGATCTCGTCGTCGAAGGTGTAGCCCGGGCCGCCGAAGCCCTGTCCGACCGGGCAGCCACCCTGGATCATGAAGTTCGGGATGATCCGGTGGAAGGTCAGGCCGTCGTAGAACGGGGTCGGGTTGGTGCGGCCGGCCTCGTCCTTGTACTCCTTCTCGCCCTTGGCCAGGCCGACGAAGTTCTCGACGGTCTTGGGGGCGTGGTTGGGGAACAGCTCGATGACGATGTCGCCGTGGTTGGTGTGCAGGGTTGCCTTCATGCGCCAATCCTTACACGACCCACGGGGGCTCACGGCCGCAGACGGCCTGCGCCCCCGTGCACCCCCGACCAGCCCACCCACGGGGGCTCACGGCCGTGGCTGAGCGAGACGCCAGGTGCGGGTGGGCACGCGAGCCCGGTGAGCGGCATACGGACGGCTGCCGGGGACTGCACATCGGGGGCGCGACGTTCTAGGGTCGGAGCATTCGGGACTTACCACGCCGAGGAGGCGCACGACCATGTCATTCCTGGACAAGCTGAAGCACAAGGCCGAGGAGCTCGAGCACCAGGCCAAGCAGAAGGCCGACGAGCTGGAGCTGCAGGACAAGGCCACCCACCTGGCGGAGCAGGCCAAGGACGCCGCGCAGTCGGCGAAGGAGAAGGTGGGCGAGCTCGCGCACGACAACCGCGAGAAGATCGGCGAGTTCGTCGAGAAGGCCGGCCACGCGATCGACGAGCGCACCGGCGGGAAGTACTCCGACAAGATCACCAAGGCCCAGGAGCAGGTGAGCCGAGGAGTCGACAAGATCGCCGAGGGCCGACCCGTCGAGGACGTGCCCGGGCCCGAGGCCCCCCCGGCCGCGCCCGCACCCGACGCGGCGACCGACGTCACCGGTGCTGTCGACACCGACGCGGGCGCCACCGACGCGGGCGAGGCGACCGGGCCCGCCGACGCACCGGGTGACGGACCCCGGCAGGACGGGTAAGGGGACCCGGAGAGACCGAGGAGGACCCATGCCGGACAGCACCGTCACCGAACTGGTGACCGATCAGGCCGCGGAGACCGGGGCAGTGCTCGTGGAGAGGCTGGACCACGCGCGCGAGCAGGCCGCGACCGCGACAGCATCCCTGCGGGACGCCGCGACCACGTTCCAGGAGGCGGCCGGGCCGGCGTTGCACGATGCCTCCAACCTGGCCCGGGAGAGGTTCGCGACCGCGCGGGACAAGGCGTCCCCTGCGGTGCACGACGCCGTGCACCGCGCCCGGCCGACGGTCGAGGCGGCCCAGACCGCGTTCGTCGAGAGCCTCCTGCCGAGGCTGGCGGCGGTGATCACGTCGGCGGCGGCCGGCCTCTCCGAGGCGAAGGAAGGTGCCACCCCGTATGTCGACCAGGCGCGCGAGGCGGCCCACGTCGGGAACGAGCGCGCGCGGGACGCGCTCAAGGTCCTGAAGGGTGAGGCGACCATCACCGAGACGCGACGCTCGTCGAAGCTCAAGTGGTTCATCGGGATCGGGGTGGTTGCGGGGGTGGTCGGCGGCCTGGTCGCGTTCCGCCGCAGCCAACGGGCTGACGACCCATGGGCGACCCCCCTGACCGACCCGGCGCCCGCCTCGCTCAAGGACCGCGCTGCCGAGAAGGTGGCCGATCTGACCGAGGCGAAGGACCACACGGGTGAGCTGGACGCGTCCGAGCCGGCGAATGCCACCGGGTCCGCGGAGACGAGCGAGGCTGCGGAGGCGGAGTCGGGTGCCACGTCGGGTACCGGGACCGAGGCTGCGACCACCGACGAGGCTGCGGCCCAGGAGGCGCCTGAAGCCACCGCCGACGAGGCTGCGGACGAGCTCGACGATGCTGCCGAGGGTGAGCGGGCCGACGTGGAGGAGCCGGGACGCGGGGTCTGACGAGGTTCTGGGGCGGGGACCACGAAGGCTCCCGGGGTGGCGCCTTGCGTCCCGCCAGGGGTCGCCTCGTGAACCGAACGCCTCGTCGAGGAACGCATACGGCCCACCTCGTGGAGACCGCCGCCCAGGGACGAGAGCAGAACAGAGAGGCCCGGTCGCCGAGCGACCGGGCCTCTCTACGCTTGAGCCGGCTCGCACAGACAGGGGGACAGCGCGAGCCAGCACAGGCCTATAACTGCTCAGACAGACTGTTCAGGTATGCAGAAGGGCTGGGCGCGGTTCGTGCGGGCCCAACCCTTCGCTGTCTCCGAGTGTAGCCACTCGCAGGCAACTTGGGAATCTTGCGACGCCATCCTCGGCGCGTCGTACGGTCCACGCTATACCCGCGATCGCGGCAGGGCCACAGTGGCGGCCGGACAGATTCTGGACGTGGCCTCGGCTGCTCAGGCGACCTCCAGCTCTCGGGCTGCGGTCAGGCGCACGAGCTCGTCGTAGTTCGTGCTGAAGACTGCGGCCGGGTGCCCGGCCGCCGCCCATACGACGGGGTGACGACGCAGCCACGGGTCGATGTAGGTCGGCACCGGTGCCGGATGCGCGATCGGAGACACGCCACCGATGACCTGGCCGGTGTGCTCACGCACGAACTCGGGGTTGGCTCGCCGTAGGCGCTGGACGCCGAGCTCGGCCGCGACCTTCCCGGTGTCGACGCGGTGCGCCCCCGAGGTGAGGATCAGGACCGGCGCGCCGTCGGCGTCGAACAGCAGGCTGTTGGCAATGGCACCGACCTCACACCCGAGTGCCTGCGCGGCCAGGGCAGCCGTGTGGACCGAGTCGGGCAGCACGACGACCTTCCCGGTCGCACCCAGCCGGTCCATCTCTTCCCGGAACCGGCTGATGGACGCATGTTCGGTGTTCCCTGCCTCGCTCATGGCCCGAGTATCGCTGATGAGATCGTGCGGTCCGGGTGCAGCCCAGACGAACTGATCGCAGGGGACGTCAGGAGCCGAGGTGCTGTGTTGCTCTGCCGGGCCCGGTATGAGCGCGCTGATCCGACCTTGGAGCACGCATGGATGCGGCCGGCATCGAGGTCGAGCGCTACACCCCGGAACGCACCTGAGCCGCGTGTTGCTCCGCTTCGTCCCGGGCGGTGATTGGAGCCTCGCGTGTGCCGTCGACTCCCACAATCGGACCACGGCGGGATAGTCCGCAGGCCCGAGGCGTAACAACCTCCCACGCTCGGCCCGCGGCCCGATAGTCGGTCCGGGGTCGACGCAGTCGGGCATGGGGACCTTCCGATAAGCGAAGAACCCTTCCCGGACCGGAAGGGCCCACTGGCCTGTGGTGGAGCCAAGGGGAGTCGAACCCCTAACCCCTGCTTGCAATTCGGCGCGAGGCCGTCGGCATGCCGCATCCAAGCACGTGACGAGCCATCGGAGATCGCCTGCCGCCACGCGTTGGCGATGTGGTTGCAGTACTCCGTTGCAGTACTCGCTCGGTATCCACAACCCCTTGTCGCGGCTCAGCCCTGCCCACAGCTCGATGGATGAGTGCTGCGCAGACCGTGTGATCGGCCGGAGATTGACCTCATGACGCGACTTCACAAACCGGGTGACCAACGCCACCGCCACGGTGCCGGGACTCCCTCTCGTACCGTTGGTTCATGGCTGAAGGCTGGGTCTCGACCAAGGCGGGCGCCCACCTGGCTGGTCGTCGCAAGGAGAACACCACACCCGAGGTGCTACTCAGGAAGGCAGTGCACGCCGCCGGGGGACGGTTTCGCCTGCACCGACAGCTGGCCAAGGGGTGCACGCCCGACTTCGTACTCCCAGGGCGGCGCCTTGCCGTGTTTGTGGATGGGTGCTTCTGGCACGGTTGCCCTCGCCATGGTCGCAAGACGCCATGGGCCGGCCCCAATGCCGAGCTTTGGGCTGATAAGATGCGCCGAAACAGTGAGCGTGACGAAAGATCGTCGATGCTGGCGGAACAACTGGGCTGGCGTGTCGTGCGGGTCTGGGAGTGTGAGGTGCGCGACGACCCCGCAGAAGTCGTCGGCCGTCTGCTGCAGTGATGGCAGGGCGGAAGTAGGCGAGTGTCCCCACCTGGTGATGGAGTTAGCACAGTCACGCCAACCGCCACACTGCGCACATTGGGTCGGCCCTCTGGAATGCGCTCTGCCGAAGGAACGGTCCACGCTATGAACGACCTTCTGCCGCTTGACTTTTCAGCGGCGGCGCGCCAGCTTGACATAGCTGAATCCTCAGCTAGGCTTTGTGGCATGTCGCCTCGGTCTGTATCCTTTGAGTACGTGGATCTCTTCGCTGGCATTGGTGGGTTCCACGCCATGCTGGACCACGCGGGTGGGCGCTGCGTTTACGTCTCCGAGATCGACCGAGAGGCCCGCGAGACGTACGTCCGCAACTGGGTCGAGCCCTTGCCGAAGGCGCTGAGGCCGATCATCAACACAGACATAACCTTGGCCACTCCGGCTGAGGGAGCGGTGGACGTGCCAGCCCATGATGTGCTCGCTGCCGGCTTTCCCTGTCAGCCATTCTCCAAGTCCGGGTTTCAAAGGGGAATGGACGAGGCTCGGGGCACGCTGTTCTGGAACATCGCCAGAGTCCTCGAGGAGTTAAGGCCCGCGGTCGTCCTCCTCGAAAACGTCCGAAATATCGCGGGTCCTCGGCACAGGTACGAGTGGAACGAAGTCATCATCAAGACGCTGCGCCAACTCGGGTACAGAGTCTCCTCGACACCCTCCGTCTTCTCGCCGCACTTCTTGCCACCATCGATGGGCGGGACCCCTCAAGTGCGGGACCGGATCTTCATCCCTGGAACGTACGTGGGCCCGGAGCGAGCACAAGCGGAAACCGATGTCCCACCCGCCGTCGTCAGAGGTCCCGTCGACGGCTGGAACGTTCACGACTGGGACGTCGACTGGGTGCTCGATGACGACGCCGACATCCCCGGCATCGAGAGGTACCGCCTGAGTACCGACGAGGCTGAGTGGATAAATGTCTGGGATGACCTTGTCCAGCGGATGTGGTCTGCCCGCGGCTATCGTCTGCCTGGCTTCCCACTCTGGGCCAACGCCTGGGTGCCAGAACGAGCTCTCGACCCGATCGAGCTGGACCTGCTGCCCAGGTGGAAGGCCGACTTCCTCGTCAAGAACGCGAGGTTCTTCGACGACCACCGCGATGTCATCAAGGCGTGGCGCAAGGCCAACCCGTCGTTCGCGAACTTCCCGGCGTCCCGGCGCAAGCTTGAATGGCAAGCCCAGGACATGGCGTCTCTGTGGGACACGGTCATGCACTTCCGACCATCCGGCATTCGTGCGAAGGCGCCGACTTACCTGCCGGCCCTTGTCGCAATCACGCAAACATCGATCGTTGGAAGTAGACGTCGTCGCCTCACACCCCACGAAGCAGCCCGCCTCCAAGGCCTCCATCGGTCGTTCTCTTTCGACGGGCAGCGAGACCAGGCTTCTTATAGGCAAGTGGGGAACGGCGTATCGGTCGGCGCGGCCTGGCACGTCTTCCGAGCCCATATCGAGCAGAACTCGAACGACCTGCCCGAGCGGTTGGTCCGCTCTGTCTTGGATGCACCCGCCAACCCCACAGGTGATGCCTTGGCGCCGGAGGCGCATCTCGCAGATCGCCAGATCCGCGCGCAGGGTGGCCACACGCTGGCTGGATAGCAGTGTTGGCCGCGCCAGGCGTTTCGGACGAAAGCCCCACACCGGGTCGAGCTAGATTGATACAGTCGCCCTGACTGCAACGGTACGGGGGTGCTCGTGGAAGCCACCGAACGAGAGCGCATGGACGCCTCGTTTGAGCGCCGTAGCCTGCCCAAAGACACGCGCGACGCGCTGTGGACCGCCGCCGACTCCATCCTTGCGCACGGCCCCACACTGTCCGCCCGCAGTGGAGGAACGGGTCTCGCCCTCGGCTACGTGCAGTCGGGAAAGACGACAGCGATCACGGCCTTGGTCGCAGCCGCCGCCGACTCCGGCTACCGCGTCGTTGTGGCGTTGCTCGGATCCACCAACCTTCTCCTCCAACAGAACCAGTCTCGCCTGCTCGGCGCGTTGGGCATGGACCAGCGACAGGATTATCGCTGGGTCAGCATGACGAACCCCGCCGGTGCCACAAAGGCGAAAGAGATGGCCAACTGGCTTTCCCGCGGTCGAACCATCTTGATTCCCGTTCTTAAGCATGCGGGACGAATCGACGCCCTGGCGAAGATGTTCGTAACCGCGGATGTCGCCGCTCTGCCGGTGCTGATCGTCGACGATGAGGCCGACCAGGCCAGCCTCAACACGGACGTGAACCGCGGGCAAGAGAGTCGTACCTACGAAGCGCTCACGAAGCTGCGCTTGGCTGCACCGCGTCATCTGTACGTCCAGTTCACGGCCACGCCGTACGCCCCGCTGCTCCTTGAACCGGACGACCACCTGCGGCCCGACTTCATCGAGCTCTTGCAGCCAGGTCAGGGTTACACCGGAGGTCGGGAGTTCTTCGTGGACTACGCCGGCGTGGTCGTCAGGCCTATTCCCACGCTAGATGAGCAGCGGCCCAAGTCACTCCCTACGCAGTTGCCAAAGTCGCTCGTCGAAGCTTTCGGAAGTTTCGTAGCCGGAACAGCCCTCCTGCTCGGGCGAGATCCTACGGCGACACCTGTCTCCATGCTCGTGCACAGCACTCAGCGAAATGACGTCCAGTCCCGGTACCACTTTCTCCTGCAACGCCTGATTCGTCGTTGGGCCGAAACCGCCGGAAGCGCGACCGGTGTGCACCAGCTGCCGGAGCAGGTGCAAACGGAGCGCAGACGCATAACATCGCTGGGCGCCCCAGACCTCGATGACATCGCCTTCCTGGACCGGGTGCGCTTCGTACTCGGCGAGACGACGCTTTGGCTGGTCAACTCGACCAGCGACGTTAACAAGGTTGATTGGCGGGTGGCACCCGTGCATGTGCTCGTAGGCGGCAACAAGCTGGACCGTGGGTTTACGGTCGAGGGCCTCACGGTCACGTACATGAACCGCCCGGCGAGCGATCAGATCGACACACTAGAACAGCGTGCCCGCGCCTTCGGCTACCGCTCCGACCTGCTGCCGTATTGCCAGTTCTTCGCAACGCCTCGGACGCTCAAGGTGCTTCGCGAGACAGTGGACACTGAGTACGACCTTCGGGCGAACCTCCGGGATTGGCTTGGTGAGGGTCACGACGTCTCTACGTGGGCGCGGGAGGTGGGGCTGCTTCTGCCGCAGGGGACGAGGCCATCTCGCCAGAACGTGCTTACGACCCTGACGCAGTTCAACGAGCGCCCCGGCTGGCATCAGCTGCGCCGGCCCTCGCTGGACCAAGCTTCGCGCCTGGACAACGAAAAGCTCGTGGCGGATCTTGGGCTCCTTACCGCGCCGCGCGAGCTATATGGGCGCCTCAGCCACCCGACACTGCGTCTGCCGCTCCAGGACATTACCGAGCGCCTGCTGCGGCCTTGGTCCGGTGTTGACGTCGGCAACAGCCCCGGCTGGCGTCACCATGACCTGCTCGGCCTCCTGGAGCGGCTACCGCAGCAAGGACGTACGGTTCCTCTGATCCTGATGGAGCACCCGGACGGCGGACCCCGAAGCCGTGAATGGGATCAGGAACTCGGCTTTATCAACTTGATGCAGGGCTCAGACCCGGTTCGTAAGGTCGGGGAGGCTTGGTATCCCGGCGATCGCGCCATTGGTGGCGTCACCGAGGATCCTGAGCAGGTGGTTGTGCAGGTGCATCGTGTGATCTCTAGCCAACCCGGGCTTGTCCCCGAGCTGTTCACGCTCGCGATTCACGCAGGCAGACGCGGGGTAATACGGAAGGTATGACAGATGAGTGAGTTGAGAGACGTCCGTTCGATGGGCCGTCAACGTCGTGTCCCGTTACGAGACCTTGTCCTTGATCCGCACAACCCACGCTTGCCGGCCGACATGCAGGGGGAAGACCAAGAGGACCTAGCAGTCCACCTCGAACTGGGTTTCGACGCGCTGACGGTGGCGGAGTCGATCGCGTCACATGGGTTCTTCGGTAGCGAGCCGCTCATCGTGGTCGCCGAGGATGGCTCGGACCGCTGGGTTGTCGTGGAGGGCAACCGACGGCTCACGGCACTGCTCGGGCTGGTTGACCCGAAGATCCGAGCCCACTTCGCAAACCCATCGCCTTGGGAGCCGCTCGCTGAACATGCGAACTTGAGCTACGACGACCAGGTACCGGTGGTCGTACTGCCCGACCGGGCGGCTGCCACACCCATCATCGGTTTCCGCCACATCTCCGGCATCCTCCAGTGGCAGCCTTACGCCCAAGCTCGATACATCGCGCGTCTAGTGGACGAGGACCACATGACCTTCGCCGCGGTAGCCGAGATGATCGGGGTCGACCGCACCAAGGCAGGCAACCTGTATCGCGACCAGGCAATCGCTACCCAAGCGCGCGCGATGGGCATCGAGACAGGGCCAATGGAGGAGGCGTTCTCGCTCCTTACCGTAGCCATGAGCACCCCCAGGCTGCGGGCTCATATCGACGCCCCCCTGGGTTCGAAGGCCACGCCGGGTGAGGCTCCCATCCCTGCCGGACGCGCCCCGGAGCTGAAGGAACTCATAACCTGGCTGTACGGGGACGGAGATGTCGAGCCGGTCATCGGTGAGTCTCGCGACATCAGCAAACTGGGCAACGTCGTCGCGTCAAAGATCGGGCTCCAAGCACTGCGTGAGGGTGTCACTCTTGAGGCCGCTGTGCAGAAGGTCAAGGATGCCGACGCCAACCCTCGCCAGCGCATCATGCTGCGGCTCCGGACGGGAAAGAACTCATTGTCTGCCGCCTTGGAGGACATCGACGATTTTGTAGGCGACGCCGAAGTCAATGATGCCGTGGACGAGGCGCGCGCTGCGGCTGACGCTCTCCTAGCAGCACTCTCGCGTGACTGAGCCCTACACCCCGACGAAGCGAGCAAACCGCGTCGCCGACTGGATCGAGACCGAGTGCTTGCTGCGCGGCAAGGCCACCGGCTCCGATGCCTTGAACGAGGTTGGGAAGGCCCACGGTTACCACGCGAGCGATGTGGGCCTTGGACTCACCACAATGTCGCGGCGGGCCGCGGTACTGGGAGACGCCTACCCCTTCCGCATTGCCAACGGGGCAGCGGCCCTGCCCCTCGCTGAAGAGTATCCATGGGTAGCGCTGCTGCTAATGAGCTCGGAGTCACCGATTCGTCGGACGCTCAACGTCGGAATAGCGGCCGCCCACCTCGAGCGAGTGA
>NZ_JBDIAQ010000044.1:0-25085 GCF_039812505.1 Intrasporangium sp.
GCGCGCTCGTGACGACTGCTCCGACGGCACAGGCCGTCACCTGTCGTGCCTTCACCGCAATCATGGTCCGCGGCACGGACGACGGAGGCAGCAGGGGGACCATGGGGAATCAGCTGCCCACCGCGCTGGCCGCCTTCGCGGCCGGCAAGGGGTGGAACCGGGTCACCAGCGACTACGTCGCCTACCCGGCAGCCGGGGACGTGCGCTACTTCCTCGACTCGATGCCGAAGGGGCGGGTCGCCCTGGAGGCGAAGATCGACAGCTACATCGCATCCTGTCCATCGACGAAGATCGCCCTGTTCGGCTACTCGCAGGGCGCGCACATCGTCGGTGACGTCGTCGCCGGGATGTCGGCCGGCCGACGCAAGCACCTGCAGGGCGTGGGCCTCATCGGGGACCCCATGATGAACCCGGCCCTGCTGGGCAGCGTGACCGGGAACCGGGACCGTGGGGGGATGTTCGGTCGGCGCGCATCGTGGCCGAAGGAGGTCTACGTCTACGACGTGTGCAACAAGGGGGACCGCGTCTGCGCCTCGCGTGCTCTCGCCGACTCGCTGCTTTACCTGGGCGGGGCGGCGAAGGAGCACGCCGGCTACACGCGGACGACCTACTCGCCGGTCGCGGACTTCTCCGCGGCATGGCTGATCGGGCACCACGTCGCGAACCGCACGTGACCCGACACCGAACAGGGGGGCTGCTCGGGGAGGGGGGCCAGGGCCGGTGATCCGGCCCTGGCCCACCGGGCGGCGAAACTCGAGGGGCGCCCGGACCCAGCGCGCCGACACCCACTCAGCGCGCCGACACCCAGTGACCGGCGGGGGCCCAGTGACCGGCGGGGCCCAATGACCGGCGGGGCTCAGTGCAGCGACCCGGCGTCCTCGAAGGAGGCATCGTGCCGGACCTTGTCCGGCCGGTGGCCGGACGCCTGCTTGATGTCGCGACGCAGCTCCTTGGGCAGCGCGAACAGGAGCGACTCCTCGGCCGAGACCACCCGCTCGACGGTGTCGTATCCGCGCTCGGCCAGCCAGGTGAGCACGTCCCGCACGAGGACCTCCGGGACGCTCGCGCCGGAGGTGACCCCGACGGTGGACACTCCCTCGAGCCACGCCTCGTCGATCTCGTCGGCGTAGTCGACCAGGTGTGCGGCCCTGGCCCCGTGCTCGAGCGCCACCTCGACGAGCCGGACCGAGTTCGACGAGTTGCGTGAGCCGACGACGATCATCAGGTCGGTGTCCTCGGCCATCTGCTTGACCGCGCCCTGGCGGTTCTGCGTCGCATAGCAGATGTCGTCCGACGGCGGGCTCTGCAGCGCCGGGAACCGCTCCTTCAGCCGCCTGACGGTCTCCATCGTCTCGTCGACGGACAATGTGGTCTGGGAGATCCAGACGACCTTCTCCGGGTCCCGGACCGTCACCTTGGCGACGTCGTCAGGTCCACCGACGAGCTGGATGTGTTCCGGTGCCTCACCGGAGGTGCCGACGACCTCCTCGTGCCCCTCGTGCCCGATGAGCAGGATGTCGTAGTCCGAGTCCGCGTAGCGGATCGCCTCGCGGTGGACCTTGGTGACGAGCGGACAGGTGGCGTCGATCGTCTTCAGGTGCCGCGCCCGAGCCTGCTCGTGGACGACCGGGGCGACCCCGTGCGCGGAGAAGATCACCGTCGCCCCCTCGGGGACCTCGTCGGTCTCGTCGACGAAGATCGCACCCCGCTTCTCCAGGGTGGTCACGACGTGCTTGTTGTGCACGATCTGCTTGCGGACGTACACCGGCGGGCCGTAGAGCTCGAGCGCCTGCTCGACGGTCACGACAGCCCGGTCGACCCCGGCGCAGTAGCCCCGGGGGGCGGCCAGCAGGACCTTCTTCACGGGCTCAGGCATGCGTCCATCGTAAGCGCGGCGCCGCAGCCGCCGACCGGAGGCGCGCACCGGGCCGGCCGGGCCGCCGTCCCCAACGGCACGTCATACCCGCTGCCACGCCCACCACCCGAGCGCAGCCCTCTGCCCACCCGATGCGTGAACCGCCACCGCCGCTCGATGCAACTCGCGACCACACGCGTTCAGCCGGACGCGACGTCGTAGCACACCTCGACCGGGACCCCACTACGCAGGGTGTCGAGAGTGACGCACAGACGCTCGCCGCCGAGGCGGAGCCGCTCGAGCAGCCGCGTGGGTGTGCCCGGGGAGGCCTGCAGCCGGACCTCCATGCGCATCGACTCGAAGCCGACTCGGACATCCGGGTCGATGTCGAGCGTGCCGCGAGCATCGACGCAGCCGGTGACCGTGACCTCGAGCTTGTCAAGACCGACACCGAGAGCGGACGCCATCATCCGGAGCAGCCCTTCCTGGCAGGCGGCGAGTGCCGCGCACAGCATCTCACCGGGGTTCGGGCCGTCCTGCAGTCCTCCGACGGCCTCGTCGAGACCGAGTTCCCAGGAAACGCCGTATGGAGCGTCGGGATGGGCCAGATTCTCCGGCACCGTGGTGCTGTGCGACGGCTCGCGGTCCATCGGCCGGCCGGTCTGCACCCGTTTGACGATGAGGGCGGCATCCGGTTGGCGCCGGTAGAGCGCTCGTAGCGCCGCGTGTCGCTCGGCAACCGAGGTCTGGGAATTGCGCATGGCCACCTCCATGAACGGCTACTTCCATCAAGGACCATCTTTATGAACGAACGATCGTCTATCACGATACGCTCGTTCCTCTAGACTGTCCAGCATGACGGCGACGGTGGGCGGCGCTCCGCGTCAGCGACGGGCGCCGGGCGAGCGCTCGCGGGCCCGGGTCCTGGATCAGGCTGCGAGGCTCGCGACGATCGAGGGTTTGGAGGGCCTCTCGGTCGGCCGGCTGGCCAAGGCGACCCGGATGCCGAAGAGCAGCGTCTACGTGCTGTTCGGTTCGAAGGAAGAGCTCCAGCTCGCGACCGTCGACGCTGCCCGGACGAGCTTCCTGGAAGAAGTGGTCCAGCCTGCCCTGGGCACCGGTCAGCCGGGACTGGCCCGGCTGCGGGCGCTCTGCGAGGGCTATCTGTCCTACGTCGAGCGACGCGTCTTCCCGGGCGGCTGCTTCTTCGTGGCCGCCTCGGCCGAGCTCGGGGCGCGTCCCGGTCGCCTACGCGACCGTGTCGCCACCTATCAGCAGCAATGGCGCGACCTGCTCCAGGCCCAGGCACAAGCTGGAGTGGACGCAGGGGAGCTCCGCACCAGCTGCGACCCGGCGCAGCTCGCGTTCGAGCTGGGGGCGATCCTTGCCGGCACGGACATCATCAGCGTCCTGCATGACGACCAGGGCGCTGTCGAACGCGCGCGGAGAGCCATCGGCGACCGCCTTGCCCGCGAGCGACGGGATAACTCGTGAACGCGTGGTGACGGCAGGTTCGCCGGCCGCTGCCCTCGGCACGCTGTCCGTCCGAGCACCTATCGTTGCTGGCATGAGCGTGATCGACCCGTTGCCGGAGAGGGCCGCCGAGACGACCCCGGAGCATCCTTGGCCGGTGCGCGTGCTCAGCCTGAAGATCTCCGACTACGTCGACCGGATGAGCCAGCTCTGGGTCGAGGGGCAGGTCGTCCAGCTCACCCCCCGGGGGGCCACCGCCTTCCTGACGCTTCGCGACCCCGAGGTCGACATGTCGCTGCCCGTCGCGGTCCCGATGAACGCCGTCAAGGCGATGCCGGTGCCGCTCACCCAGGGTGCTCGGGTCGTCCTGCAGGCCAAGCCGACATTCTGGACGCGGCGCGGCAGCCTCCAGCTCGAGGCCCGCCAGATCCGGCCGGTGGGTATCGGGGATCTGCTGGCCAGGGTCGAGATCCTCAAGCGCACCCTTGCCGCCGAAGGGCTGTTCGACCCGCAGCGGAAGCGACCGATCCCATTCCTGCCCGGTCTCGTCGGGCTGATCACGGGCCGGGCCTCTGCGGCGGAGCGTGATGTCGTGGAGAACGCCCGCCGCCGCTGGCCTGCGGTCTGCTTCGAGGTTCGGGAGGTTGCCGTCCAGGGGCCGGGCGCCGTGGCCGAGGTGGTGACGGCGCTGCGTGAGCTGGACGCCGACCAGGCGGTCGAGGTGATCGTGATCGCCCGGGGCGGCGGGGCGCTGGAGGAGCTGCTGCCCTTCTCGAACGAGGCGATGGTCCGCGCCGTCGCCCAGGCCCGCACCCCTGTCATCAGCGCGATCGGCCACGAGGTGGACCAGCCGCTGCTCGACCTCGTCGCCGACTGGCGCGCCTCGACGCCCACCGACGCCGGCCGGCGGCTGGTTCCGGACGCGGCGCAGGAGCGCACCGCCGTCACGACCGGACGAGCCCGAATGGTCCGGGCGCTCACCCGACGGGTCGAGGCCGAGCGACGGTCGCTGCGCTCGCTACGGAGCCGACCTGTCATGGCCGACCCGGTGGCTCTGGTACGGCTGCGCCGCGCCGAGGTCGAAGCGTTGCGCGGGCGTGCCACGACCCGCATCGAGACTCGGATCCAGCGCGCCGACGACCAGGTGGCACACCTGCTCCGGCAGGTGACGGCGCTGTCCCCCCAGTCGACGCTCGAGCGTGGGTATGCCGTGGTCCAGCATCGGGACGGCCGCGTCGTCATGGACCAGCACGACGTCGGCATCGACGAGCTGCTCCGGGTGCGGGTTGCCCGCGGCGACTTCGGGGTCCGGCCGGTCGCTTCGAGCGACGAGCTCCCGGAGCTTTCCGATGCCCCCGATGACGGTCGTCGCGATAGCGCCCCGGGCCCCTCCTCTGCGCGCAACCGCCGCAAGCTGCCCGCTGCCGGCAGAGACTAGGGTTGCCCGATGGCTGACACCTCCGCCTTCGCCGACATCGCCGACCTGCGCTACGAGGCCGCCCGCGAGGAGCTGATCGCGATCGTGGCCAAGCTCGAGGCCGGTCAGGCCCCCCTCGAGGAGTCCATGCAGCTGTGGCGCCGGGGCGAGGCGCTCGCGGCGCACTGCCAGCGCTGGCTCGACGGGGCGCAGGCCGAGATCGAGCGGGCGGCACGGCCCGAGACCGCCGAGGGGATCCATGCCGACGACGCCGTCTTCGACGAGGAAGGCTGAACCTGGCGACGTCCGGCGCCGCCCTGTGGACAGCCGCGGCGGCAGGACATGCACTGCGGCGATACCCATGAGAGCGTTTGCTGCGTTCTGTTCCGATCCGACAGGGGTCCCGATCGTTACGACTCGCTGGTCGATGCCGTATGCCGCCGTGCTGGCTGCCGCTCTGACACTGGGGCCTGCTCGGGCGGCAGCTCGGCCCCGGCTGACCCGGCCCCGGTGCCGAGGGCGTCCCCGAGCACGACAGGCACGCCCGGCCCCACACCGAGCACCTCGTCGCCGAACGCGGCACCAACGACGGAGCAGGACTCGGTTCTGGCGAGGATTCCCAAGGAGGCCCGCGCCGAGACGCAGGCAGGCGCGGCCGCCTTCATGCGGTTCCAGGTCGTCGAGCCGTGGAAGAAGGCGGGCACGACCTGCCACACCGACGTGGCGCCGGGGGCCCGTCCGACGATCTCGATGGCCGCCGGTCACCACGATCACGGTCAAGGAGGCCCGCGCGGTCCTCGTCAACCAGTGACCCCTCACGACGCAGGCTTGACCCGCTGCAACGCGGCCACGAAGGTCCTCAGCCCGTCCTCCGGCCCGGTCGTGATCGCGGTGATCGTCAAGGCGTCCTCACCGGACCCCTTGAGCGCGTAGGCGAACCGTGCGCCGGAGTCGACGACGTAACGCTCCCACGTCCTCCGCCCGATCTGCACCTGGCCGGACGGCTCGCCGTCGTTGACCGACCGGGACAGCCACCCCGAGGTGACCCCGACCGCCTGCTTGAGTGCGATGTCCGAACCGTCCGGAGCCGACCATACGGTGGTGAAGGTGCGCACCTTGTCCGTCATCGGCGAGTCGGTCGCCACGGTCGCGAACCAGCCCGCCCCGAGCCCCGTCGGCAGCTCGACCGGCCAGCCGGTCTGCGCGGCGACGTAGGCCGCCTTGCCCGCGGCGTCCACCGGGGGCCGGTCCACGTGGCTGACCCGAGGGACGATCGCGATGAGCGCCGCGACGATGACGCCCAGGACGAGCATCGAGCGCACCATGTTGGGCAACGAGCCCATCGAGTAGGCGCTGCGTCGGGACTGCGTAGTGGTCACCGGGCCATCCTCCCCGACCCCGTCGCCGGGGCCAAACCAACCCTCCGATGCACCGATAGAGTTGGTCAGCCCACCGCCGCACCGACGAAGGACTCGATGATGAGAGCCAGCACCCCCGATCGCAACCTCGCCCTCGAGCTCGTCCGGGTCACCGAGGCGGCGGCGATGGCCGGCGGCAGATGGGTCGGGCGCGGCGAGAAGAACAAGGCCGACGGCGCCGCCGTCGAGGCGATGCGGGCGATGATCTCCACGGTCAGCATGAACGGCATCGTCGTGATCGGCGAGGGCGAGAAGGACAACGCCCCGATGCTCTTCAACGGGGAGCACGTCGGCGACGGCACCGGGCTCGAGTACGACGTCGCCGTCGACCCGATCGACGGCACGACCCTCACCGCCAAGGGCATGCCCAACGCCGTGTCCGTGATGGCCGTGGCCGCCCGCGGCGCGATGTACGACCCCTCGGCAGTCTTCTACATGGACAAGCTCGCCACCGGTCCCGACGCCGCCGACGTCGTCGACATCCGCCTGCCGGTCGCCGAGAACATCCGGCGCGTGGCCAAGGCAAAGCGGGAGACTCCTGCCGACGTCACCGTCGTGATCCTCGACCGGGCTCGCCACGAACATCTGGCCAGCGAGATCCGCGAGACCGGCGCCCGGATCCGCTACATCACCGACGGCGACGTCGCCGGCGCCGTCATGGCGGCGCGTCCCAACACCGGCGTGGACCTGCTGCTGGGCATCGGGGGCACCCCCGAGGGCATCATCGCGGCCTGCGCGATCAAGTGCGTGGGCGGCGTGATCCAGGGCAAGCTCTGGCCGAGGGACGACGCGGAGCGGCAGAAGGCCATCGACGCCGGGCACGACCTCGACCGGGTCCTGTCGACCGACGAGCTCGTCAGGGGCGACTGCTACTTCGTCGCGACCGGCATCACCGACGGCGAGCTGCTCCGGGGAGTTCGCTACGGCAGCAACTCCGCTCGCACCCACTCGCTCGTGATGCGCTCGCGCAGCGGCACCATCCGCACCATCGAGAGCGAGCACAACTTCAGCCGACCCGGATGGTTCGGCGCACCCGATATGATCAGGGACTGACGATGCGCTCCCTCGTCATCGGTGAGGCACTCATCGACCGGGTGACCAGCCCCGATGGTGCCGTCGCGGAGCATGTCGGTGGCAGCCCGGCCAACGTCGCGATCGGGCTGGCCGCCCTCGGCCACGACGTCGAGCTCGCGACCTGGCTCGGCCCGGACGCCCACGGCGCCCGTATCGAGCAGGTATGCCGCACCCGCGGCGTCGCGCTGACCCCGGGCTCGCACGGGGCCGGGTCCACCCCGGTTGCGCACGCCACCCTCGACGAGCAGGGGTCTGCGACCTACACCTTCGACCTCGAGTGGGCACCCGAGACCTTCCCGACAGCGGACTCGTACGGACACGTCCACACCGGCAGCATCGGCGCGGTCCTGCAACCCGGCGCGACGTCGGTGCGACGCTTCCTGCAGCAGGCCCGAGCGGGCGCGACGATCTCCTACGACCCCAACCTGCGACCCGACCTGATGACCCTGGACGAGGCCGCTGCCGCGGTCGCCGGCCTGCTCACCCTGGCCGACGTGGTCAAGGCAAGCGACGAGGACCTCGCCTGGCTCTCGCCCGGGTCGCCGGTGGAGCAGGTGGCGAAGGAGTGGGCCACCCTCGGGCCCGCCCTGGTCGTGATCACGCTCGGTGGCGCCGGCGCCTTCGTCCGGGTCGGCCGTTCCGGCGAGCAGGCCCGCCTGCCGGCGGGCGTGGTGCGGCTCGTCGACACGGTCGGCGCCGGCGACTCGTTCATGGCGGGCCTGGTCTCGGGGCTGCTCGACGGTGGGCTGCTAGGCTCCCCCGACGCCCGGCAGCGGTTGCGCGCGGCCACTCTGGAGCAGGTCCTCCCGGCGGTCGAACGGGCCCTGGCGACCGCTGCTCGCACGGTGTCGGTCGCCGGCGCCCACGCCCCGACCCGCGCGGAGCTGGGCTGACCCGGCGACCCGTCAGAGGTGGGGCCGCAGCTGGCGTCCGCCGATCACGAGCGCCCGCCGACTGCGGGCGAACCCAAGCACGAGGTCCGGGATGTCGCCCAGCTCGGACGGGTGGGCGGCATACCGGCCGTACGGCTGCCCCCGGAGGCCGATCGAGAGCACAGTCCTGCCGGCAGCTACCACCGCGACCAAGGTCGCGTATCCGGACGGCCATTCCGCTCACCCGCCTCACGTCGCACGTCATGTCGCACGGCCGAACCCCGCCCTGCGCAGCGCATGCCGCCTTCGCGACTTGACCTGCGACCTGACCGGCAACGCCCCGCCGGTTGTGCGGCAGGGTGTCAGGCGCTCGCAGCCTCCCGCGCCCTGGCGCGGGCGAGCGAGCTGCGACGGTCGTCCTCCGCCTCCCGCGCGATCTCGGCGGCCCGGTCCTCGTCCCGGGTCAGGCAGGTGCCCGTCTGCGGGTCGAAGACATGCATCGCGGCCGGGTCGAAGGCGAAGGCCGCGTCGTCGCCCTCGCGGATACGGGACCTGGCATCGAGGTTGACGACCAGCTGGGTGCGCATCCCCTCCCCGTCGAGGTCCCGGTCGAGCTCCTCCAGCAGTGCCTGCACGCTCGGGTCCGGCTCGAAGGGGATGTAGGCGTACTGCTCGTTGCCGAGCCACTCGGTGACATCGACGGTCGCGTCGAACCGCGCTCCCCCGGTGACGTCCCCGAGGCTGGCGTCCTTGATGTGCTCGGGTCGCAGGCCCACGATGACGACGTCCATGCCGGCCACCTTGCCGGCCAGGTCCGCCGCGACCGGCACGTCGCCGAACGGGAGGGTGAGCCGGCCGTCGCCGACCCGGGCGGGCAGGAAGTTCATCGGCGGGCTCCCGATGAAGCCGGCGACGAACAGGTTGACCGGCTGGTCGTAGAGCTCGCGGGGCGAGGCGCACTGCTGCAGCACGCCCTTCTTGAGCACCGCGACGCGGTCGCCCAGCGTCATCGCCTCGATCTGGTCGTGGGTGACGTAGATCGTGGTGACGCCGAGGCGCCGCTGCATCCGGGCGATCTCGGTGCGCATCTGGCCACGCAGCTTGGCGTCGAGGTTGGACAGCGGCTCGTCGAACAGGAACGCGTCGGCGTCGCGCACGATGGCGCGGCCCATCGCGACCCGCTGGCGCTGCCCGCCGGAGAGGTTGGACGGCTTGCGCTCGAGGTGCTCGGTCAGCTCGAGCATGCCGGCCGCCTGGGTCACCTTGTCGCGGATCTGCGCCTCGGTGTGCTTTCCCTTGGCCAGGCGCAGCGGGAAGGCGATGTTCTCGAAGACGGTCAGGTGCGGGTAGAGGGCGTAGTTCTGGAAGACCATCGACAGGTTGCGGTCGCGCGGGGCGAGGTCGTTGACCCGGTTGCCGTTGATCAACAGGTCGCCCGAGGTGATGTCCTCGAGACCCACCACCATGCGCAGCAGGGTCGACTTGCCACAGCCGGAGGGTCCGACGAGGATCATGAACTCGCCGTCGGCGATGTCGAGCGACACGTCGTTGACCGCGGGGAACCCGTCGCCGTACCTCTTGACGAGGTGGGTCAGCACGATCTCGGCCATTGGTTCTCAGCTCCTTTTCGTCACGCGCACGGTCGGCCTCAGCCCTTGACCGCGCCCGAGGTCAGGCCAGCGACGATCCGGCGCTGGAAGATCAGGACGAGGATGACGACCGGGATCGTCACGACCACGGCGGCCGCCATGATGCCACCGGTGGGCTGCTCGAACTGGGAGGCGCCGGTGAAGAAGGCCAGCGCCGCCGGCACCGTGCGCGCCCGGTCGGAGGTCAGCGAGATCGCGAAGACGAAGTCGTTCCACGCCGTGAAGAAGGTGATGATGCCCGTCGTGAAGACCCCGGGCGCGGCGAGCGGCACGATGACCTTGCGGAAGGCCTGCCAGGTCGTCGCCCCGTCGACCTGGGCGGCCTGTTCCATCTCCCAGGGGATCTGCTGGAAGAACGCCGCGAGGATCCAGATCGACAGCGGCAGGGTCAGCGCCAGGTACGGGATGATCAGGCCGGGGATCGTGTCGAACAGGCCGACGTTGCGCCAGACGTCGAACAGCGGGGTGACCATCGCGATCACCGGGAAGAACGAGACGCCCAGCGCGGTCGTCAGGATCATCCGCTTGCCGGGGAACTGCAGCCGGGCGATCGCGTAGGCGCAGAAGGTGGCGAGCACGACGCTGATCACGGTCGCGGACAGGCACACGACGATGGAGTTGCGCAGCGCCGGCAGGAACAGGTCGGACGCGCCGCCGGTGAAGATCAGCTGGTAGTTCTCCCAGCTGATCTGCTTGGGCCAGAAGTTGCCGAGGGTGTTCGCGTCTGCGCTGGCGAGGGCATCCGTGCTCTTCAGCGAGAGCGCCAGCGTCCAGAGCAGCGGGATCAACGTCCAGATCATGATCGGGATCGCGATGAGCGAGTACGTCCCGGTCCCCTTGACGTCGTCTCTGATGGCCATGGTCAGCTCCTCCCGCCGGCCAGGTCGACCTTGAACACCCTGACGAACAGCCACGCGATGAGCAGCACGAACAGGAACAGCAGCACGGCCAGGGCCGATCCCATCCCGATCTCCACCCGGTCGATCGTCTGGTTGTAGGTGAGCACGGACAGCGACGAGGTGTTGTTGGCGCCCCCGGTCATGATGAAGATGTTGTCGAAGATGCGGAAGGCATCCAGCGTCCGGAACAGCAGGGCGACCATGATGGCCGCCTTCATGTTCGGCAGGATCACGCGCGTCAGGCGCTGCCAGTACGTGGCGCCGTCGACCTCGGCGGCCTCCTCCATGGCGGTGTCGATCTGGGCGAGACCGGCGAGCAGGAGCAGCGACATGAAGGGCGTGGTCTTCCAGATCTCGGACAGGCAGATCACGAAGATCGAGCCCCAGAACCCACCGAACCAGTCGGTGCCCGCGTCGATGCCCGGCAGCCAGGCGAACCAGTGGTTGATGTACCCGGTGTCGGTCCGGAACGCGTAGAGCCATGAGAACGCGGAGACGACGGTGATGATCGCGTACGGGATCAGCACGATGGTGCGCAGCGTGCGCCGCGGGATGACGACCTTGTGCATCACCATCGCGATGATCATGCCGATGACGAACTCGACGACGACGGTGATCACGGTGATCAGGGCGGTTACCCCGGTGGCCTGCCAGAAGATCGGGTCGGTCAGCGCGACAGCATAGTTGCCGAGGAACGTGAAGTGCCGGTTCTCGGGGTCGGTCAGCCGGTAGGCGAAGAACGAGTTCCAGATCGCCTGCAGGATCGGGTAGCCGGTGACGGCCACCATGATGACGAACGCGGGCATGGCCAGACGCCAGCCGAGGTTGCGCTCGGCCCTGGAACGGTCGGACAGGTGCGAGCCCGCCGGTCGGCGGGGCGGCGTGGCAGGCTGCCCGGACGGGTCGGTGTCGACCGGTGTGGCGCTCACAGCAGGGCCTCCCCCTTCAGGACGGACTCGATCAGGTCCTGCGCCTGTCGCGGTGTGGTGGCCGGGTCGACCGAGTCCGGCGGGCTGAAGACCCGCTGGATCGCGCTCGACACGTCGCCGTAGTACTGCGTGATCGGCCGGGGGGCACCACCGTCGAGCGACTCACGGATCAGGTCGGCCATCGGGAACTGCTTGCGGATCGCGGGGTCGTCGTAGACGGTCTTGTTCGCGGCCGGGTTGCCGGTGCTCTTCATGTAGAGCGTCTGGTGCTCGGGGGTGATGATGCATTTGATCGCGTCCCACGCCTCGGGCTGGTGCGTGCTGGCAGCGTTGACCCCGAGCTCGATGCCGCCGAACGGCGGCCGGCTCTCCTTGCCCTCGACGGTGCGGGGGTAGCGCGCCCAGCCGACATCGTCGATCCAGTCGACGTTCTTGCCCGGCAGGGCGGCCCACACATACGGCCAGTTGACGAGGAACCCGCTCGTCGCGTCGTTGGAGAACAGGTCGAGCGCCCCGGTCTCGTCCAGCGAGCCCATGGCCGGCCCCGCGACGCCCGCCTGGGCGACCTTCTGGATGACGGCCGCCGCCTCCTGCCCGGCCGGGCTGTCCAGTCCGAACCTGAGCTCGTCTGCGCTGGCCCCCGGGTTCTCGATGATGTGCCCGCCGGCGCCCTCGATGAGGGCGTTGATCCAGACCATGTAGCCCTCGTAGCGACGGGCCTGCACGCCGATGGTCTTCTGCTGCGACTTCGCGGCGGCGATGAGCTGGTCCCACGTCACGGGCTTGTTCATGTCGAGGCCCGCTGCCTGTGCCACCGACTTGCGGTACCAGAGCACCTGGGTGTTCGCCCACATCGGGGCGGCGACGAGCCGGCCCCTCCAGGTCGAGGCCTGCACCGCCGGCCGGACCGCGTCCTTGGTCATCGTGTCGGCGTCGGCGGCCGGTACCGGCGCGAGGAACCCGGCCTGGGCGAACTCGGCCACGAAGACCGGGTCCATCGACATGAGGTCCATTCCGGTGTCCTTGGCGGCCAGCCGACGCAGCAGCTGCTGGCGCTGGTCGCTGGCGCTGTTGGGCAGCAGCTGGATCTGGATGGAGTAGCGGCCGTCGGCCGCGTCGGTGCACTCCTTGGCCAGCTGCGCCTGTCCGCCCTTGGTGGGGTCGGACCCGCCACCGTCGGGGTTGATGTACCAGGTCAGCACGGGGGCCCCGGATCCGACTGCCGCGGTGCAGGCCGACAGCGCCAGCCCCGCTACCGTGGCGAGCGCCGCGACCATGGCCACGCTGCGGGGCTTCCGGCTCGGACCGGCCACCTAGGCTCCTCCCGTCGAGCCGGGGACCAGCTCCAGACGAGGCGGCACTCCGGCGACTTGGTACGCGTGTCTGCCCACCTTCCTACCTCAGCGGGCCGAGGTGTGCCACCAGGCGCGCCGGTCGTAGTCTGGTCCCTGCGGTCCTGCCGTCCGAGCCAGGAGTCCCAAGGTGACCGAGTTCGCGTACGAAGACATGCTGCCGACCGGGGCGGACGACACGCCCTACCGACTCCTGACCACCGACGGGGTCCGTACGGTCGACGGGCCCGGCGGGCGCACCTTCCTGGAGGTCGACCCCGAGCCGCTGCGGCTGCTGACCGAGACCGCGATGCACGACATCGCGCACTTCCTGCGGCCGGCCCACCTGCAGCAGCTGCGCAGCATCCTCGATGACCCGGAGGCGAGCAACAACGACAAGTTCGTGGCGCTCGACCTGCTCAAGAACGCGAACATCGCGGCGGGCGGCGTGCTGCCGATGTGCCAGGACACCGGCACGGCGGTCGTCATGGGCAAGCGCGGCCAGCATGTGCTCACGCACGGCAGTCAGAATGGTGACGAGGAGTCAATAGCGAAGGGCGTGTATGACGCCTACACCCGCCTCAACCTGCGCTACAGCCAGATGGCACCCCTGTCGATGTGGGACGAGCGCAACACCGGCTCCAACCTGCCTGCCCAGATCGAGCTCTACGCGGACACGGCCGCCGGCCACGAGACGAGCTACAAGTTCCTCTTCATGGCCAAGGGCGGCGGCTCGGCGAACAAGAGCTTCCTCTACCAGGAGACCAAGGCCATCCTGAACGAGGAGGCGATGCTGCGCTTCCTCGACGAGAAGCTGCGCTCGCTGGGCACGGCCGCCTGCCCGCCGTACCACCTGGCCATCGTCATCGGCGGCACCAGCGCCGAGTTCGCCCTGAAGACGGCCAAGTACGCGAGCGCCAAGTACCTCGACACGCTGCCGACGAGCGGCTCTCCGACGGCGCACGGCTTCCGCGACCCCGGCCTCGAGCAGCGGGTCCTCGAGCTGACCCGCGGCTTCGGGATCGGCGCCCAGTTCGGGGGCAAGTACTTCTGCCACGACGTCCGCGTGGTGCGCCTGCCCCGCCACGGCGCGTCCCTGCCGGTCGCCGTCGCGGTCTCGTGCTCGGCCGACCGCCAGGTGCTCGGCCGGATCACCCCCGACGGCGTCTTCATCGAGCAGCTCGAGACCGACCCGGCCCGGTTCCTACCGGACGCGACCCACGAAGCGCTCGCCGAGCTCGGCGACGCGGCCGACGACGCGGTCGGCGTCTCCTCGACCAGCCGCAACGTGGTCGTCCGGATCGACCTGGCCCGGCCGATGGACGAGATCCGCGCCGAGCTGACGAGGCACCCGGTCAAGACCCGGCTGTCGCTGAGCGGCCCGCTCGTCGTCGCCCGCGACATCGCCCACGCGAAGATCAAGGAGCGCCTCGACGCGGGCGAGCCGATGCCGCAGTACCTGCGCGACCACCCGGTGTACTACGCCGGGCCGGCGAAGACCCCGCCGGGCATGGCCTCCGGCTCGTTCGGGCCGACGACGGCCGGCCGGATGGACTCGTACGTCGACCAGTTCCAGGCCGCGGGGGGCTCACTGGTCATGCTGGCCAAGGGCAACCGGAGCCAGCAGGTGATCGACGCCTGCCGCAAGCACGGCGGCTTCTACCTCGGGTCCATCGGGGGCCCTGCCGCTCGTCTGGCCCAGGACTGCATCAAGCGCGTGGAGGTCCTCGAGTACGAGGAGCTCGGCATGGAGGCCGTCTGGCGGATCGAGGTCGAGGACTTCCCGGCCTTCGTCGTCGTGGACGACAAGGGCAACGACTTCTTCGCAACGGTCAGCAGGCCGGTCGCCCTCACCATCACCACCCGGGAAGGACTGAAATGACGGACAAGATCGAGAACCCGACCGACTTCGCGGACCTGCTGGAGAACAACCGGCACTATGCCGACAACTTCCACATGGCCGGCTTCGACGGCATCGCGAGGTCCGGCGTCGCCATCGTGACGTGCATGGACTCGCGGATCGACCCGCTCGGCCTGGTCGGCCTCGAGCCGGGCGACGCCAAGATCTTCCGCAACCCCGGCGGGCGCATCACCGTCCAGGCGCTCGAGGCGCTGGTGCTCTCGACCTACCTGCTCAACGTCAACCGCATCCTCGTCGTGCCGCACACCAAGTGCGCGATGGGCAAGAACACCGAGAACGAGCTGCGGGCGACGATCGGCGAGCTCGCCGGCAAGGACGCCTCGTGGATGAGCTTCAGCGTCGTCGACGACCAGGAGCAGAAGCTGCGCGAGGACCTCAGGAAGATCCGGTCGCACCCCCTGATCCCCGACTCGACCCTGGTGGGCGGGTTCATCTACGACGTCGACACCGGCCTGCTGCGCGAGGTGAGCTAGACCCGCGAGGTGAGGTAGAGCCTGTCGGGTCGCCCCACCGGCTCAGTCGAGCGCAGCGACACTCCGCTCGAGCGTGAGCTCGTCGCGGACCACGTCGACGAGACGATCGGCGAGCTGCTGGGCCAGCCGGCCGTCCTCGGCCTCGACCATCACCCGTACGACCGGCTCGGTGCCGGACTTGCGCAGCAGCACCCGGCCCCGATCCCCCAGCTCCGCCTCGGCGGCCCGGACCGCGGCCGCCACCCCCGCGTTGTCGTCCAGCGCCGCCTTGTCGACGCCTCGGACGTTGACCAGCACCTGCGGGAAGTGCCTCATCACACCGGCCAGCTCGGCCAGGGACCGCCCGGTCTCGGCCAGGCGCGAGGCCAGCATGAGGCCGGTGAGCTCGCCGTCGCCGGTGGTCGCGTGGTCGAGCAGGACCACATGGCCGGACTGCTCGCCGCCGAGCGCGTAGCCGCCCTCCTTCATCGCCTCGAGGACGTAACGGTCGCCGACGGCCGTCTGGACGACGTCGATCCCGGCCGCGCCGAGGGCCTGGATCATCCCGAGGTTGGACATCACGGTCGCCACGAGCGTGTCGCCGGGCAGCACCCCGCGCTCCTTCATCGCCAGCGCGAGGACGGCCATGATCTGGTCGCCGTCGACCAGCGCGCCGGTCGCGTCGACCGCCAGGCACCGGTCGGCATCCCCGTCGAAGGCCAGGCCAAGGTCGGCGCCGACCCGCACCACCGTGTCCTTGAGGTTCTCGACGTGGGTCGAACCGTAGTTGTCGTTGATGTTCAGGCCGTCGGGCGTACCACCGATCTGGGTGACCCTCGCCCCGGCCTCCGCGAAGACCCGCGGCGCCACCTCGGACGCGGCACCGTGTGCCGTGTCGAGGACGATGTGCAGCCCGTCGAGGCGATGGGGCAGCACGGAGAGCAGGTGCCTGACGTAGCGGTCGGCGGCGTCCGGCAGGGAACCGATCCGACCGACGTCGCGGCCGACCGGGCGCTGCCAGTCCGCGCGCATCCGCGCCTCGATCCGGTCCTCCAGGTCGTCGGCCAGCTTCTGGCCGCCACGGGCGAAGAACTTGATCCCGTTGTCGGGCATCGGGTTGTGCGAGGCGGAGAGCATCACGCCGAGGTCGGCACACTGCTCGGCGACCAGGTAGGCGACGGCCGGGGTGGGCAGGACGCCGGCGTCGCGCACGTCGACCCCGGCGGAGGCGAGGCCGGCCACCGTGGCCGCCTCGAGGAACTCGCCCGACGCGCGCGGGTCGCGCCCCACGACCGCGACCGGACGGTGCCCGTTGAACTCCCCCACCTCGGCGAGCACGTGCGCCGCGGCGACCGACAGGTCCAGCGCCAGCTCCGCGGTGATGTCCTTGTTCGCGGTGCCACGCACCCCGTCAGTGCCGAAAAGTCGCGCCACTGGGTCCTGCCTTTCGTTGCTGGTGCGCCGGGGTGGCGCCGGAGCGCCGCGCACCAAGGACAAACTACCCCTGACGCGGACCGCCCCGAGGATCCCTCGAGGTCGTCCGCTGGTAGGCGGCTCGGCGGCATACCAGGGCAGGTGACCGAGCCGCGCGCCGAGTCAGCGCTTCGAGTACTGCGGGGCCTTGCGGGCCTTCTTCAGCCCGGCCTTCTTGCGCTCGGGGACGCGCGCGTCGCGGGTGAGGAAGCCGGCCTTCTTCAGGGCCGGACGGTTCAGCTCGGTGTCGACCTCGTTGAGCGAGCGGGCGACGCCGAGGCGGACCGCGCCGGCCTGCCCGGACGGGCCACCGCCGTGGACCCGGACGAGCACGTCGTAGGAGCCCTCGAGCTCGAGGAGGGTCAGCGGCTCGCGCACGATCTGCTGGTGCACCTTGTTGGGGAAGTAGTCCTGCAGCGTGCGGCCGTTGATCTTCCACTCGCCGCTGCCCGGGACGATCCGCACCCGGGCGATGGCCTGCTTGCGGCGGCCGGTGCCGCCACCCGGGGTCGAGACCTGGCGCGTCGGCCGGGCCTCGCCGGCGACGGGCGCCTCCGACTCCGAGGTGTACTCGGTCAGCTGCGGCTCGTCGGTCTCGAGGACGTCCTCGTTCACGATGTCAGTCATGGGTTCTCTTTCTGCGCAGTCGATGCGGGCCGGCGCTTACTGCGCGACCTGGGAGATCTCGAAGGGGACGGGTCGCTGGGCCGCGTGCGGGTGCTCGGCGCCGCGGTAGACCTTGAGCTTGGACAGCTGCTGGCGGGCGAGGCTGTTCTTGGGGAGCATGCCGCGGACCGCCTTCTCGACGGCCTTCTCCGGGTGCTTGGCGAGCAGGTCGGTGTACGAGGTCGCCTTGAGCCCGCCCGGGAAGCCGGAGTGGTGGTAGGCCTTCTTCTGCTCGGCCTTGGCGCCGGTCAGGGCGACCTTCTCGGCGTTGACGATGATGACGTAGTCGCCGGTGTCGACGTGTGCCGCGAACTGCGGCTTGTGCTTGCCCCGCAGCAGGACCGCGGCCTGGCTCGCCAGCCGGCCGAGCACGACGTCGGTCGCGTCGATGACGTGCCACGTGCGAGTTACCTCGCCGGGCTTCGGGGTGTAGGTGCGCAATGGAGTCTGCCTCTGCTTCCGTTGGGTGCCGTATGCCGCTGAGCCGGCTCCGCGCGGACGCCCACCCTCGGAGGTGGCGGGCACCCGACGCCGCTCTGCGGCACAACCCCACCAATGTTACGGACGGTCGGGGCGGGTGCCCAAATCGGGGCGCTGCGGCCGGGAAACCCTGGTTGACCTGCGCAGACGTCTCGCCGTCGGACAACCCACCAGTGGTTGTACACGCGAACTGTGCAAAGGTAATGTGCACACATGCCGGCAGACGAGGCCCTCAGCACGCTCGCCCATCCGCTGCGGGGGCGCCTGGTCCGGCAGCTGCGGGTGGGCGGGCCGGCGACCGCGACCGAGCTGGCCCGTACCCTCGGGACGAACTCCGGTGCGACGAGCTACCACCTGCGCCGGCTCGAGGCGGCGGGCCTGGTGGTCGACACCGGCGAAGGCAGCGGCCGGCGCCGGCTGTGGCGCGCGCTCGACCGGCACCGCGAGTGGTACCCGGGCGAGGTGGCCGGCGACGCGGACTCGGAGAGCGCCCTCGGGTTCCTCGCCCGGGACTATGCGGCGCACTTCGGGGAGCAGTACGACCGCTGGCTCGACGTCGCGAGCGGCTGGCCGCTCCCGTGGCAGGACGCGTGCACGCCGCGCGACGCGACGGTCCTGGTGACCACCGAGCAGCTGGCTGCGATGACGGCCGAGATCGCCGCGGTCGCGGAGCGCTACCGCCGGGTCGGCCAGGGCAACCCGACCGCCCGGCGCGTGGCGGCGTATGCGTTCACCTACCCGCTCGACCTGGACCGGCCGCCCCTCGCCTGACCGATCGACAGTGCACCATTCCCGATCGACAGGGCAACAATCCCGATCGACAGGGTAGCAATGCCGATCGACAGTGCACTCGCGGCGCGCACCCCGGCTCAGGCCGTGATCTCGTCGAGCGCCGCGAGGTCCTCGGCCGACGGCTCCCACCGGCCGGCGCGCACGTTCTCGGCGACCTGCTCCGGGCGGGTGGCCCCGGCGATGACCGAGGCGACCGCCGGCTGTGCGGACAGCCCGCCGATCGCGACGTCGACGGGCTGCAGGCCGCGCTGGGCGGCATACGCCTCGACGGCCTCGATGGTGTCCCAGTCCGCATCGGCGAGCCGGTCGTGCTGACCGGCCAGGCGCGTCCCGCCGGGGGCGGCCTCGCCGCGGCGGTACTTGCCCGTGAGCAGGCCCGAGGCGAGCGGGTAGAACGGCAGCAGCCCGACACCGACGTGCTCGCAGGCCGGCACGAGCTCGTCCTCGACGTCGCGCTGCAGCAGCGAGTACTCGTTCTGCGCCGAGACGAACGGGGTGAACCCGTCGGCCCGCGCGACCCAGTCGGCCTCGACGACCTGCCAGCCCGCGAAGTTGCTCGACCCGAGGTAGCGCACCTTGCCCTCGACGACGAGCTCGTGCAGCGCGGCCAGTGTCTCGTCCAGCGGCGTCACGGGGTCGGGCTCGTGGTACTGGTAGAGGTCGACCCAGTCGCTGCCGAGCCGGCGCAGGCTCGCCTCGACGGCCTTGCGGATGTAGCGCCGCGAGCCTCGCGCTCCCCAGTCCGGCCCGTTCGCGCCCTGCATGTCCATGCCGAACTTCGTTGCCACCACGACGTTCTCGCGCTCCCGGCCAAGTGCACGCCCGAGCAGCTCCTCGCTGGCGCCGAGCCCGTAGATGTCGGCGGTGTCGAAGAGCGTGATGCCGGCGTCGAGGGCTGCCCGGACGACGGCATCGGTCCCCTCGGCATCGAGCCGGCGCCCGAAGTTGTTGCAGCCGAGGCCGACCGTCGAGACGGTCAGGCCGCTGTCGCCGAGCTGTCGGTAGGTCATCTCCGGGGTGCTCACAGGCTCAACCTATCCCCGGTGAGGACGCGTCGGCCTCACCCGAGCGGGTGACCGGTCAGCAACGGGACGACGCGGTCCGCCGCGGCTCGGGCGCCATCGCGCGGCACGCCCCGGTAGCGCGGCGTTCGGGACAGCCGGTCCACGAGCGCGTCGGCCAGCAGCCGGGGTGTTGTCGACGCGAAGTCCATCGGCCGCCCGGTCCAGGTGTTCTCCCCACAGAGGTCAGCCCGCCGCGCCGATGGTCATCGCAAGGACCCGGGCACGCGGGAGCCGGGTGAGGTCCGCCCCGTCGAGGAGCAGCTTGGCCCCCCGGACTCCGGCCCCGATGACAACGAGCCCGGCCGACGCAACGTGCTCGTCAACCAGGACCGGCCAGTCGTCCGGCAGCCCGACCGGGGTGATCCCACCTTGCTGCATCCCGGTCAGCTGCTCGGCCCTGGCCTGGTCGGCGAACGAGATCCTGCGGACCCCGAGATGCTT
The DNA here is from genome assembly GCF_039812505.1 of Intrasporangium sp. GTDB lineage: Bacteria > Actinomycetota > Actinomycetes > Actinomycetales > Dermatophilaceae > Intrasporangium_A. The sequence continues at coordinate 20,207 of NZ_JBDIAQ010000044.1, forward strand.
GCGGACCGTCCGGTTGATGTCGGCCCGATCGGTCGCGAGCACCATCACCGCCGCCAGGGTCGTGATCTCACCACGCCGGCCCTCGACGACGACGCAGTTGGCCGAGGCCTCCGGCGCGACGTCGTAGGCCTGGCAGAACGCGGCCGTGTCCGCCAGGCTCGCGTCGATCTGCGCCACGCGTGCGCCGGGCACCTGCCCGAGCGCCCGGGCCACGGGCGGCGCAAGCAGGGCCGGGTGCTCGGCGGCGGGCAGCCAGGTGAGGTTTCCTTCGGGGGAGGCCATGCCAGCACTCTAGGCACACGCCTCGCTACTGCCGGCGCGCCACCTGTGCGTTGGTGACGTCCTGGCGACACCAACCACGCACACCGGACCCGCCCTGCCTCATGACGCGGCCCCGAGGTCACGCACGACGACGGCCGCCGGGACTGGCCGCGCACGACGCCAGCCGGTGCCGGCCCACAGCGCGAACCACTGCGGGTCCTCGGCCGCCGCAGCGGCGCGCCGCAGCCCCCGGGTCACCTTGTTGACCTCGGGGTAGGCCGCCGGGGCGTGTCCGTCGTGGGCCCGGAGGAAGTCGTTGACGAGGGACCGGGCCAGCCGTCCCGAGAAGGCCCGCGTCACGGCGGTGTCCGTGAACGACGGGTCGGTCAGGGCGCGGCGGTGCACGAGGTGGGTCCCGGCCTCGGGGCACAGCAGCAGCAGCGTCCCGATCTGGACGGCGTCGGCCCCGGCCGCCCGCACCCGCGCGGCCCGCTCGGGTGTGGCCACGCCGCCGGCCGCGACGACCGGCAGGGCGACCGCCGACCGGACCGACGAGACAAGGTCGAGGAGGTCGTCGCCGGACGGCTCCTTCGACTCGTCGAGCGTGCCGCGGTGGCCACCCGCGTCCGGCCCCTGGACGCACAGCGCGTCGACGTCGTGACCGGCTGCCGCACGAGCCTCCTCCACGTCGGTGACGGTCACGACCACCTGGGTGCCGGACCGTTGGATCTCGTGGATCACGTCGCCGCTGGGCAGGCCGAAGGTGAAGGAGACGACCGGCACCCGCTCGCGGATGACCAGGTCGACCTTGCGGTCCCAGTCGTCCGTGTCGTCGGGGCCGGCCTCGGCAAGCTCGGCTCCCAGCCGCGCCGCGTCCGCTGCCAGCCGGTCGCGGTAGGCGCTCACCGCCATGGCACGTGCGGTGCCGTCGAGCGGGCGCGGCCGGGGGGCATACGTGTCGGCGGTCGCGGGGACGAACAGGTTCACGCCGAAGGGGCGCTCGGTGCGGGCCCACACCTCCGCGATCTGCTCCTGCAGGGCAGCCGCATCGAGCATCCCCCCGGCGAGGAAGCCGAGCCCACCCGCGTCCGAGACCGCCGCGGCGAGCTCGGGAGTGCTCGGCCCGCCCGCCATCGGTGCGCCGACGACGGGGACATCGAGTTCGCTGACGACCATGACGAGACGCTATCGCCTGCGACCGCAGGGAGCGAGTGGCAACCAGCCGCCCCCACGCGGACGGTCGGCGGGCGCGGAGCGCGCTGAGCGGCATACCCACTCGGGTCAGCGGGGACGCAGCACCCGCCCCTCGTCCCAGACCGGCTCGTCCGACTCGTACACCCGCCCGTCCGCTCCGAAGACCAGGAACCGGTCGAAGCCGCGGGCGAACCAGCGGTCGTGGGTCACCGCGACGACGGTGCCCTCGAAGCCCGCCAGACCGTCCTCGAGCGCCTCGGCCGACTGGAGGTCGAGGTTGTCGGTCGGCTCGTCGAGCAGCAGCAGCGTCGCACCGGACAGCTCGAGCAGCAGGATCTGGAAGCGCGCCTGCTGTCCGCCCGAAAGGGAGTCGAAGGTCTGCTCGCCCGACCGGGCGAGCTCGTAGCGGTCGAGCGCCCGCGCCGCCTCCTCACGGGGTTTGCCGGCACGGTGCTCGTCGCCGCGGTGCAGGATCTCGAGCAACGTGCGGCCCAGCAGACCGGGATGCTCGTGGGTCTGGGCGAACCAGCCCGGCCGGACCCGCGAGCCGAGCCGGACCAGGCCGGTGTGCGGGACCGGCGCCGGCCGGACGTCGCCGACGGGCCGGTGCTCGGGCTCCGGGTCGCTGCCGCCGGCGGCGAGCAGCCGCAGGAAGTGCGACTTGCCCGAGCCGTTCGAGCCGAGCACGGCGACCCGCTCGCCGAACCACACCTGCAGGTCGAACGGCTTCATCAGACCGGTCAGCTCGAGCTGCTCGGCGACCACGGCACGCTTGGCGGTGCGGCCGCCGGTCAGGCGCATCCGCACCCGCTGGCGCAGCGGCACGGCCTCCGGTGGGCCGGCGTCCTCGAACCGGCGCAACCGGGTCTGGGCGGCCTGGTAGCGCGGCGCCATGGCCGAGTTGTAGGCGGCCTTCTGCTTGTACAGCTGCACCAGCGCCCGGAGCTTGGCCCGCTCCTCGTCCCAGCGCCTGCGCAGCTCATCGAGCCGGGCGTTGCGGTCGGCGCGCGCAGCGGCGTAGGTGGCGAAGCCGGCGGGGTGCACCCACAGGGTGGCACCGGCGGCGCCCGGTTCGAGAGTCGCGATGCGAGTCGCCACGCGCGCCAGCAGCTCGCGGTCGTGGCTGATGAACAGGATCGTCTTGGGCGAGCCGACGAGGGCCTGCTCGAGCCAGCGCTTCGCCCGCACGTCGAGGTAGTTGTCCGGCTCGTCGAGCAGCAGCACCTCCTCCGGACCGCGGAGCAGGGCCTCGATGACGAGCCGCTTCTGCTCGCCGCCGGACAGCGTCGCGACCCGGCGCCACCGCGCCTTCTCGTGGGGGACGCCGAGCGCGGCCATGGTCACCTGGTCCCAGAGCGTCTCCTGCTCGTACCCGCCCGCCTCGCCCCACTCGACGAGCGCGTGCGCGTAGGCCATCTGGTCGGACTCGGAGTCGCGCTCCATCATGAGCAGCTCGGTGCGGTCGATCTCCTCGGCGGCCAGGCGGATCCGCTCCGGGGCCACCGAGACGAGCAGGTCCCGCACGGTCGAGGCGTCGCGCACCGAGCCGACGAACTGGCGCATCACCCCGAGTCCCCCCGAACGGGACACCGCGCCCTCGTGAGCGGGCAGGTCCCCGGAGATGATCCGGGTGAGCGTCGTCTTGCCGGTGCCGTTCGGCCCGATCAGGGCGACCTTGGCACCCTCGCCGACCCGGAGCGAGACGTCGCTGAGCAGCGGTCGGCCGTCCGGCAGCGAGAAGAAGACGGAGCTGACGTCGATGTGGCCCACGAGCGTCCATCGTGACGGATGCCGGGTGTCGCCGTCACGCGGTTATCGGGCCACCGGGCTGCCCGGCGCGTCCCGGCGCGCCCGCGTCCGGTCGGCCCGTGCGGCGAGCTGCGGGTCCTCGGGGTAGACGACCTCCTCGAGGCTCAGCCCACGGGCGGGCATCACGAGGACCTCGCCGGCCCGCTCGGTGCGCTCCTGCAGCCGGGCCGGCCACCTGACGTCGCGCCGCCCCTCCCCGACCGCCACGACTGCCCCGACGAGGGAGCGGACCATCGAGTGGCAGAAGGCGTCGGCCCGCACGGTCGCCGCGAGGACCCCGTCGGGCAGACGCACCCACGAGAGCTCGAGCAGCGTCCGCGTCGTCGTGGCTCCCTCCCGGCGCTTGCAGAACGCCGCGAAGTCCTTCAGGCCCAGCAGCGTGCGTGAGGCCGCGTTCATCTCGCCGACGTCCAGGACCCGCCGCCACGAGACCGTGTCACGCCTGCGCAGGGGGTCGTGAGCGGCATCCGGGTCGGCCAAGCGGTAGAGGTAGCGGCGGTGCAGCGCCGCGAATCGCGCGTCGAACCCGGTCGGCGCCCGGCTGACCGCCCGCACCACGACGTCATCGGGGAGTATGCCGCCCAGCCGGCTGACGAGGGCACCCTCGGGGGTGCGCGTGGACCGTCCGGGCAGGGCCGCCAGCGCGATCGGGTCCAGATCGACGTGGGCGACCTGCCCACGGGCATGCACGCCGGCGTCGGTGCGACCGGCGACCGTGATGCGCACCGGTTCGGCGGCCCGCAGCAGGGTGGTCAGGGCCGAGGCCAGCACGCCCTCGACGGTCCGGCGCCCGGGCTGCGCGGCCCAGCCGGAGAAGTCCGTCCCGTCGTAGGCCAGGTCGAGACGCAGCCGCACGGTGCCCGCCTCGCTCATGCCGGCGAGCCTAGCCGTATCACCGCAGCGTCAACCGGCTCTGCCGGATACACGTCTTACAGACAGCGCCGGACCGGCAGCCAGCCGGCCGGTGAACGAAAAAGGGGGCTCATCATGAGGACCAAGAACCGCCGCCGGCTCGGTGCCGTCACCCTGGCCGCGGCCCTCGCCGCACCGCTCGGTCTCGCCGCGACGACGGGCACCGCGACGGCCGCGCCGTACTGCGGGATCCATTGGGGGTCGCTGCCCAAGACCTCCTCGAACATGACCACCGCTGCCGTCACCGGGGTGCGGTCCGGTCGGCACGAGTGCTACGACCGGATCGTGTTCGACCTGGGCCGCGGCAAGGGCAAGGTGGGCTACAACGTCCGCTACGTGGGCACCGTCACTGGCCCGGGAAGCGGGCTGCCGGTGCCGGTCAGCGGGGGCGCGCGGATCCAGGTCACGGTCAACGCACCGGCCACCAAGCGCATACCGGCGAGCGGCACGATCAACTACACCGGCTGGGAGACCTTCCGGCAGCTCAAGTGGGTGGCCAGCTTCGAGGGCTACACCGACTTCGGGCTCGGTGTCCGGGCCCGGCTGCCCATGCGGGTCTTCGTGCTGAGCGGTCCCGACGGCGGCCAGCGGCTCGTCGTCGACGTCGCCCACCGTTGGTAGCCCGTCGACAGTGCAGCAATCCCGATCGACAGTGCACCAATCCCGATCGACAGTGCACCAATCCCGATCGAAAGTGCACTCT